>CAVHUZ010000010.1:0-4397 GCA_963639545.1 Bacteroidaceae bacterium | reverse complement strand
GATTAAAGCCTCTTACCTACTCTTTGTAGAGGACAACGGCAGCGAGAAGCTCTTGGAGCAAACACCCGAAGGACAGCCTATGGTGATATACACCGGACTGGGAATGACGATTCCTGCATTCGAGGAGAAGCTGGCAGCTCTTACCGCTGATAGTGATTTCGAATTCTCTTTGGATAAGAATAGCGCCTTTGGCGAATATGAAGAGGGGAAGCTAGTGGACATTGATAAGGAGGTTTTCACACTGAATGGCCACTTTGACCACGACCACGTGCATGAGGGAGCTATTCTGCCACTGACCAACGAGAACGGACAACGCTTCCTAGGTAAGGTGGTAAGCCTGTCAGACACACACGTCAAGGTGGATCTCAACCACCCATTGGCGGGCAAGGATCTCCATTTCAAGGGCCACCTCATCGAGAATCGCCCAGCCTCAAAGGAGGAAGTGGAGCAGTTTATCGAGCAGAGCAAGCATCATCACTGCGGTGGCGGATGCGACGGAGGTTGCGGCGGTTGTGGTAGCGACGGCGAAGGATGTGGCTGTGGCAACTGCGGTGACGGTGAAGGCGGCTGCGAAGGCGGTTGCGGACATTGCGCCAACTAATATAGAAACTTAACGGGAAAGCGTATGGGAAACACGTTTGGTTACCTCTATAAGCTGACCACCTTTGGCGAAAGTCACGGCATAGGTGTGGGTGGCGTGGTCGATGGTATGCCCTCGGGGATAGTGATCGACACGCAGTTTGTGCAGAACGAGCTCAACAGGAGACGCCCTGGACAAAGCAACATCACCACGATGCGTAAGGAAACGGACCAGATAGAGTGGCTCAGCGGCATCTTTGAAGGCAAATCAACGGGTGCTCCCATAGCCTTTATCGTCAAGAATAGCGACCACCACTCAAGCGACTATACCAACATCAAGGACCTCTTCCGTCCCTCACATGCCGATTTCACCTATCAAGCAAAGTACGGCATCCGCGATTATCGTGGCGGAGGACGCTCCTCGGCACGCATCACGATAGCGCGTGTGGTGGGTGGCGCTTTGGCTAAGCTTGTGCTACGTCAGCTAGGAATCTCCATTCAGGCTTACACCTCACAGGTGGGTGACATTCGCGTAAGCAAGTCTTACACCGAACTGGACCTCAATCGGACGGAGGACAACGCCGTGAGATGTCCCGAAGCGGATACCGCACTGAAGATGGAACAGCTCATCACGCAGATGAAAGCCGAAGGTGACACCATCGGCGGCGTGATCACTTGCGTGGCAAAGGGTTGCCCCGTAGGTCTAGGTGAGCCCGAAGCACAGAAGCTACAAGCCATGCTTGGCGCTGCGATGCTGAGCATCAATGCTGCAAAGGGATTTGAATATGGTTCAGGATTTGAAGGTGTAGCGATGCGAGGAAGCGAGGCCAACGACGTCATTCAGCACACCAACGAGGGCATTCGTGCGCTGACCAATCATAGCGGAGGCATTCAAGGGGGGATAAGCAATGGGGAAGACATCTTCTTCCGTGTGGCTTTCAAACCTGTGGCCACGATTCTAAGAAAACAAAATACCATTGACATTCATGGCAACAATGTGTCCATAAATGTCAATGGTAGACATGATCCATGTGTGTTGCCACGCGCCGTGCCCATCGTAGAGGCTATGGCGGCCATGGTTATCCTTGACGCATGGATGATAAATAGGGCGAAACAGTCGCCCATCGATTAATCTACAGCTCCGATAATCTCGCTTACAGAGTGGCAACCATGACGGTCAAGCCACTCATTGAGCCCGTCACGCACCTTGATCGTGACTTGAGGATCTACAAAGTTGGCAGTACCTATCTCCACTGCCGTTGCTCCTGCCATCAGGAACTCAATGGCATCTTCTGCCGTAGAGATGCCGCCCAAGCCTACCACGGGTATCTTGACTGCCTTAGCCACATCATACACCATACGCAGAGCTACAGGCTTCACCGCAGGACCACTCAGTCCGCCGGTGCGAATGCTCAGTTTGGGACAACGACGCTCGATATCTATCGCCATTCCCATCAAGGTATTGATCAGCGACACGGCATCTGCACCTTCGGCTTCGCACGCCTTAGCTATCGAAGCAATATCGGTCACGTTGGGCGAGAGTTTCACGATAAGGGTCTTGTCATAGCGAGCACGCACGGCACGCACCACACTGGCAGCGCCCTCACAGGTCACACCGAAAGCCATTCCGCCATCTTTCACATTGGGACACGAGATATTCACCTCTATGGCAGGTATATGCTCAAGGCCGTTCAGACGTGCAGCACACTCGGCATAAGCCTCAGGCGAATCGCCACTGACGTTCACAATGATATTGGTATCTATGTCCTGGATGGAAGGATAGATGTGTTGCACAAAGTAATCTACACCCTTATTCTGCAAGCCTACACAGTTGAGCATACCATGAGCGGTCTCCACCATGCGGGGATAGTCGTTTCCTTCACGAGCTCGCAAGGTGGTTCCCTTGACTATGATGCCTCCTATCTGATCCAATGGAACAAAATCTTGAAACTCTAAACCGTATCCGAACGTGCCCGAAGCGGTCATGATGGGGTTCTTCAAGTTTAACCGATTTATCTTAACATTTAGATTTGCCATACTCAATCAATATATTTTACATTTTAGCACCAAAACAAACGGTTCACATCAAAGACTGGACCGTCCTTGCAAACGCACAGATTGCCCTCTGTAGTCTTCTCTACACAGCACAGACAAGCACCCAATCCACATGCCATCATGTTCTCTAGAGATGCCTCGCAACGCACGCCCACTTTCTTGGCGTAGGCTGCCACGGCTTTCATCATGGGTTTGGGACCACAGGTGGAGAACTGATCAAAGCGTTCGCGCTGTAAGATGGAGTGATTGGTCACGAATCCTTTCTCTCCCAGACTGCCATCTTCGGTGGTGATATACACATCGCCTACCTCCTTGAAAGCATCGAGCTCAAGCAGATCGGAAGCGCTACGAGCACCTAAGAGAAAGGATACCTTGGCACCATACTGGCGGATTTGCTTACCAAAGTATAGCAACGGTGCCACGCCCACACCTCCGCCAATAAGCAAGAGATGCTCCTCAGTGGACGTTGGCATCGTAAAGCCATTGCCAAGAGGAAGCACGCAGTTGAGCGTATCGCCTTCCTTGAGAGTAGAAAGTTGACGTGTGCCATCACCAATGGCGGCTACCATCAACCACAACTCATTGAGATCATAATCCACATTGTTAATAGATATCGGACGACGAAGGTAAGTGGAGGGCGAACCTTCAACCTTCACCTCGACAAACTGACCTGGACGCATCTCTGGAAGAGGCTCGTCGTGGGTCAACTTGATAAGAACATGCTTGCTACTGAGATGCTCCACATGAGCTACTCGTAGGTCAAGAACATACTTTTTCATTACTTATATATTACGGTTTTTATATTTACTTCGCTTCTATTTGCTTTCTTCGCGCTCCTGATGCACCTATTCTAGATCTTGAGGATACCTATTCATATTCTTGAGCGATACCAGTTCTTAATCTTGAGGATGCCTATTCCCATTCTTGAGCGATATCAGTTCTTAATCTTGAGATACCTGTTTCTATTCTTGAGGACACCTACAAAGGTCCTTTAAGTGGGGAAAAGCACGTTCTGCAAGGCTTGGTTTTGCTAGCTAAAGCCGAACCCTCAAGCACAATAGTCCACTCGATTCATCGATTATCAGACCATGTATATAACCTCGCTAGAGATTCATCGGCTAGCTCATCCCTCGTCTTATGCAAAGATAACAAGAAACTAGCAATATAGCAAATGTACTCGCTTTTTTGATTGAAAGCGTGGTTCGGATTCCTAATAACAGAAAATCCCCAACTCTTCGGGATAAGAGTTGGGGATCGTTGACTGCTTTATGATTTTTTAGGAACAAACGTTTCCCATGTTTGATCGTCGTAGAAGACACGGATTTCGGTTATTTTTCGTTGTGGTTTGTCAATTATTTTGATTGGTATATTTGAGGGTATTGAAGCATGATCGGAAAGGTTATAAGCAGCTTGAGTGCCTTGTTGATGATAGGATGGGGTAGTGGCTGAGGATCCAAAGTCGAGCTGCCCCTCTGTAGGAACAGCCCCCTCGTTCCTCTGTTGGTTAGGATCTTGTTCCTTATTCATAAGGCTTTGATCCTTAAACATCGGACCCTGACCATACATCAACCAGTCAAGGCTGAGCTTGGAGAATTTGGTTCGGATTGCTTCTACAGTATTTAGGGTAGGCTTTTGGCGCCCATTAAAGATGTTACTCAGCGATGCTGACGACACGCCAATAAAGTCTGCAAAGTTTTGTTGGGTCATATGCTGACTATCCATCAGCTGTTTGATTCTGTCTTTCATACGTAGCTTCCTTGCTG
>CAVHUZ010000009.1:0-55318 GCA_963639545.1 Bacteroidaceae bacterium | reverse complement strand
TATTTTTAGTCTTGCTTCGCCTTTTTTAATCTTGCTGCGCTTCCACCATTCAATCTTGCTGTGCCAATTTTTCGGTCTTGCTTCGCTCCACTTTCAAAAAGAGCTTGGCTATATTTCATTCTCAGTACGTTTCTATCTCAAGAAAGCCTTTCTTAGAGTTTGGCTCGCCTCTTAGCCAATATATATAAATAGGTAGCAAGGGGCAGAAGAGGGTATTAGAGACGGCAATGTTATAGATAATAGACGAATTATTTGGAAATATAGAACAATATCTATACCTTTGCAGCCGTTTTTTATTTATATACGAATGCAGACAAAGAAATTGGCAGGCATCGCGTTGATGCTGCTCCCAACATTGCCAACCCTCGCTGGTGGCATCCTAACAAACACAAATCAGAACATTGCTTTTAACAGAAACTTTGCCCGCGACGGTGTGATTGCCATCGATGGTGTGTACAGCAACCCTGCTGGTGTGGCTTTCTTGCCCAAGGGTTTCCATCTCTCATTGAACAACCAAAGCGCGTTCCAGACACGAACCATCCTCAGCGGAATGACGCTTCTCAAACCTGCATCATTGCCCTATACCGATGAGCAATGGCAACAGACACCCTACTATCACCCACTGAGCCTCAACGGAGGTGACGCTAACGGCGTGAAGGAGTATAAGGGCGAGGCTTCTGCGCCTATCATCCCATCAGTACAAGCTGCGCTCAACTATGACAACTGGGGCTTCCAGTTTGGATTTGCGCTCGTAGGCGGTGGCGGCAAGTGTACGTTCAACCGCGGTCTGGGATCGTTCGAACGCCAAATAGCCTTGCTACCTGCTATGCTTCAGCAGACCAACCTCACCTATCAGCAGAAGTACGGACTGGATCTAGGTCTGGGAAGTGACCAGCCAGGCTACTCCGTAGAGAGCTACATCCATGGTCAGCAATACGTGTTCGGCGCACAGTTTGGTGCTACCTATAAGTTTAATGAGCACCTTGCTGTATATGGCGGTTTCCGTTTCAACTATATCTACAACAAGTATAAGGGTAGCATCAAGAATATCTCGGTCAATATCGCTGGCACCAACGAGAATCTATACAACTACCTCGGAACCAAGGCCGAGCTGCTAGCCACCCAAGCCACGACCTATAAGGAACAGGCTACACAATATGCTTTGCTGGCCGAACAAGCAAAGCTTGCTGGCAACACCACAGCCGCTGAGCAGTATAGCGCTGCCGCACAGAAGCTCACACAGGGCGCAGCTCTTGCTGGGGCAGGCTCACAAACGATGGAGAGCGTGCGTGACCAGGTGGCTGACAAGGAGCTCGACTGCACCCAACGTGGCTGGGCTATCACGCCAATCATCGGTGTAGACTATCGATGGGGCAAGCTCAACCTGGGCGCACGCCTCGAGTTTACCACCCACTTCAACATCGAGAACGATACCAAGGTGGACGATACGGGCCTCTTCACCGATGGTGTGAACACACCGGGTGACCAGCCGGGCATCTTCTCCCTAGGTGCGCAGTATGAGGTTCTACCTCAATGGCGCGTGATGGCAAGCTACCATTACTACTTTGACAAGGACGCTCGCATGGACAAAGACAAGCAGAAGCTTCTCTCTAGCAACACGCAAGAGTATGCCTTGGGTACCGAATATGACATCACCAAGAACCTCATGGTCAGTGCCGGTGTACAGCGCACCAAGTACGGACTAGGCGATGGCAGCTTCCTCAACGATATGTCGTTTGTCACCAGCAGTTACTCGGTGGGCTTCGGAGCTGCCGTGCGCGTGGCAAAGAACGTAAAGGTGAACGTGGCTTACTTCTGGACCAACTACGAACACTTTAAGAAGGAATACACCGAAACGTATAGCGCTGCAGGACAAGAGGTGCAAGCCATCAACACGGACAACTTCACACGTACCAACAAGGTCTTTGGCGTAGGTGTAGATATCGACTTCTGATCCCTATCACGAGATAGCTTAACTTGACAATAACAACAAGGGCTGACAACGCAGAAGAACTTTCTTCAGCAGTGGTCAGCCCTTTTTAGGTAAACGATCTAGGACGAATCAGCGTATCGAACGATTACTTTCATGATCGTTCCTTTACTCTTCTTGACGATATTCAATCCGTTAGCAGATGTAGCGAAATCTTTAAATTCTAAATATAAAGTGCGTCATTCATTAATATTTTCGTAAATTTGCAATCGTGTTATATCGTTTCAAACGTGGCATCGTATGGCTGACGAGGTGGAAATACTGCCAAGGGTTCGGGGTACAATCGCCTTGGGCATACCGATTTATCCGACAGGTGATCAACGATCACACCGCTTATCCAGCCTATGAGGAACTTCGCCGTCTTCACCCGAAGCTCACCAAGCGCATGCGCAAGCTCTATCGGCTCTATTACCGGATAGCCAAGAGCAGGCAGCCACACCTTATATATATAATAGGTGAGCCTTCACCGGACGCAGACAGCGCTCGGCTGGCACTTTATGCCTATCTTCAAGCTGGAGCGACGGACACAGACATCACCGAGATAGCGTCTCGAGAGATAGAGACGGTGGCTGAAGGATTTGACATCGCCATCCTTTCGGCATCATCGGTGTGCCACGACCACTCCATGCGGATTGCTCCCAAAGCGGACAGTCAGTCCTTACTGATTATCGAAGACATACATCGCAACAAGGTCATACGTGACCAGTGGCAACGCATCAAAGAAGAGGAAATCGTACGAACCACCTTCGACCTATACTACTGCGGACTGGTATTCTTTGACCCCAAGCGCTATAAGCAGGATTATAAGGTCAACTTCTGAGGTCTCGTCCCACTCTTTATATCATCAGAATAAGGAGAAATTTTACACCTTCCCAATAACAAACGTTTTTCTAAAGAAAAATCATTTGCCAAACGTTGGGAATTAAAATAAATATATTATCTTTGCGATTAAATTTCTAAACGTAAAGAATTAGCTTATGTATTGGACACTAGAATTAGCTTCAAAATTGGAGGACGCTCCCTGGCCTGCAACTAAAGAAGAGTTGATCGACTACGCAACTCGTTCGGGCGCACCTCTTGAAGTACTTGAAAACTTGCAGGAGATAGAGGATGAGGGGGATGTCTATGAAAGCATCGAGGACATTTGGCCCGACTATCCTACTAAAGAAGACTTCCTTTTCAACGAAGACGAGTATTAAATAGCTCAAAAACATTGAACCTTCTTGGGTTCAAGGAAATGGATATAAGCGGTATGAGAACTCCCTTGCGAGATTCTTATACCGCTTTTTGGGGCTTTTAGGCAAGTCATTCTTTATCAAACTTGTGCTACAAAACTCACACCCTCTTCCACGTAGCAACAAACCAAAGATTTACAATAAGCATTTCGGTTCAATGCCTATTTGGGCCGGTTCAATTGTGGTTTTGGGCGATTCAATTACTGTTTTGGGCGGTTCAGCTTTTTATATTTGGTTAGAGACGAAGAAGGTCGTACCTTTGCGCCCAAAAAAACTGAGATGAAAAAGAGAATCGATACCACTCGCGATCAGATTGATTTCGGTTCAGGAAAGATTGGACCACTATTCCGAAAGATGTTCTTCCCCACCCTCGTGGGTATGATATTTATGTCCGCCCAAACCATCATTGACGGTATCTTGGTGGGACGGGGAGTAGGCGCTGAAGGCATTGCAGCCGTGAATATCGTAGCGCCGATATGGACCGTGGTGACGGGAATCGGACTGATGTTTGGCATTGGGGCTTCGGTCATTGCCAGCATGCACCTCGCCAATGACAACGAGAAGGCTGCACGCATCATCCTCACACAGGCTTTTGGCATGGGATTCGTCCTCATCGCTGTATTGCTAACGCTTTGCCTGCTGATGCCACGAACGATAATCTATGCGCTCGGGTGCAGTGCTGCATTGGAGAGATACGCTCTTGATTATCTGTTATGGCTCTTACCCGGGATGACATTCCTCCTTTGGCAGTGCGTGGGCATGATGATGGTCAGACTGGATGGCTCTCCACGTTATGCGATGTGGATACAAGTTATAGGTGCTGTAGTCAATCTCGGACTGGACTGGATCTTCATCTTCCCAATGGGAATGGCGGTAAAGGGAGCGGCCATCGCCACTTCGATAGCTTGCCTCGTGGGCGGACTGATGAGCTTGGCTTACTTTATATGGTTCTCCAACACGTTGAAGTTTTATCGTTTGAAGGCAAGCCTGACCTCACTGATGCTCACCTTGCGCAACACTGGCTATATGATGAAGGTAGGATCAGCCACCTTCCTCACCGAGATAGCGATGAGTATCACCATGGTTTCGGGCAACTATATGTTCATGTCTATGCTACACGAACAAGGCGTAGCGGCTTTTGCCATCGTCTGCTATCTGTTTCCTGTCATCTTTTCGGTCAACAATGCCGTGGCGCAATCGGCCCAACCCATCATCAGCTACAACTATGGCGCAGGCGAGAGCGTTCGTGTGGCTCGCGCATTAAGAGTGTCGCTCTATGCAGCATTGCTTTGCGGAGTGGGCGTATTGTCTGCTCTGATTCTAGGTGACCACCTCATCGTAAGCGCATTCCTCAAACCATCAGAGCCTTCATACGCCTTGGCCATCAATGGGCTGCCTTGGTTTGCCACCTGTTCTCTGTTCTTTGCGCTCAACGTAGCATTCGTAGGCTATTATCAAAGCGTCACCAAGGCCAAACGCGCCATGATCTACACTATGTTGCGTGGTGTCGTGTTTGCCGTCTTAGGGTTTATGACGCTTCCACGACTACTAGGCACTATCGGTCTATGGACGGCCATCCCAGCAGCTGAAATGCTCACGCTCTTAATCATCATCGGTGCTTATCTTAGCGAAAAGAAACGTAAAGAATAGAAGCACATTGTTACATCCACCATCACTCGGAAGACGTACATTCTTATGAAAGAGGATGTTCGACCTTCCGAAAGAAATCATTGAGACATATCAAAGAATAAATATAAAAACACATTTGTAATAAGAATAATACAATAAAAAGCGACATTCATCGTTAAGAAAACGTGTTTAAACGTTTTTGCATAACATGTATCCTATTGACAGCGTGTGCCTTTGCCCATGCTCAATACGATGTGTCATTCAGCCATTATTGGGCGATGGAACCTTATTTCAACCCCGCCTCAGTAGGTAAAGACAACAAAATGAATGTTGTCGGAGCTTATGCGCTCGATTTTGCGGGCTACGAACACAACCCCAACACGTTCTATGTAGGGGCCGACATGCCCGTCTATTTTGCCAAACAGTTTCATGGCGTTGGCGCACAGATCCTTAACGACAAGATCGGTCTATTCACCCACCAGCGTATTGCAGGCCAATATGCTTTCCGCCACACGCTCTTCGGCGGAATGATAGCCCTAGGTGTACAGCCCGGACTGATCCTTGAGACCTTCGATGGATCAAAGCTTGACATTGAAGACTCGTCCGACCCAGCTTTCAGTAAGTCGTCCATCAGTGGCAACGCCCTTGATATCGGAGTGGGACTCTACTACACCCACGGTCGATGGTATGCCGGAGCAAGTGCCCAACACCTCACTGCGCCCACCGTAAAACTAGGCGAAACCAATGAATTTAAGATCGATCGGACATATTATTTGACTGGAGGTTACAATATTAAACTAAGAAATCCGTTTATAACAATACCTACATCCGTTCTTGCACGATATGACGGAAGAGGCTATCGAGCCGATATCACAGGCCGATTGGTCTACACACATGAGAAGAAACAGATGTATGCAGGTGTTTCCTATAGCCCAACCAACTCGGTGACGGGCTATATTGGCGGTAGCTTCCACGGCATCAACATTGGGTATAGTTATGAGATGTACACCGGAGGCAATAGCTTAGGCAACGGCTCACACGAACTATTTGTGCGATATCAGATGGATGTGAACCTGCAAAAGAAAGGTCGAAACCTACACAAGAGCGTGAGATTCTTGTAGAAAACAGATAAAATGACATTCCAACAAAACGAATGGAGATTTGAGGAATATGAAGATTAGAAAGTATATAATGGCATGTTGCCTAGGCGTATTCGCCCTCAGCGTTCTCACAGGATGCTTCGGCGGAAAGTCGACATCATCTTCCGGAAGAGGCGGAGAAGTAGTTGGCGTAGGCGGAAAGGGATTCAAAGAACCCGCACCCTACGGAATGGTACTTGTCAAGAGAGGCTATCTCAAGATGGGTATTGACAAGCAAGACAGCCTTTGGGGTAAAGAGACACCCGTCAAAGACATCAGTGTAGACGGCTTTTGGATGGACGAGACCGAGATAACAAACTCCCAATACAAGCAGTTTGTGTCTTGGGTGCGCGACTCTATCCTACGTACCCGATTGGCAGATCCTTCTTATGGAGGTGACGAGACCTACATGATAACCGAAGATAAGAACGGTGATCCCGTGAAGCCACACCTCAACTGGAGCAAGCGATTGCCTCGCAAGCCTAATGAGGATGAGCTACGCGCCTTTGAAAGTCTATACACCACCAACCCTGTCACTGGCGAAAAGCTACTTGATGCTAAGCAGCTCAACTATAAATATGAGGTTTACGACTATGTGACGGCAGCCCTACGACGCAACCGACTCAACCCCGCTGAGCGCAACCTTAACACGGATGTTGCGGTCAATCCGGACGAGGTGGTGATGATCAGTAAGGATACCGCATATGTAGACGACGAAGGCAACATACACCGCGAGACCATCAATCGTCCTTTGAGCGGACCATGGGACTTCCTAAACACCTACATCGTCAATGTATATCCTGACACAACATGCTGGGTCAACGACTTCCGCAACTCGGATAACGAGACCTATCTCCGCAATTATTATAGCAATCCGACCTATAACGACTACCCCGTGGTGGGTGTGACATGGGAGCAAGCCAACGCCTTCTGTGCTTGGCGCACCGACTATCTGCTCAAAGGGCTAGGCGGTGAAGCACGTTACATTCAGCGTTATCGTCTTCCCACCGAGGCCGAATGGGAGTATGCGGCACGTGGCAAAGACCAAAACGAGTTCCCATGGGAGAACACCGACGTCAAGAGCGGTAACGGATGCTTCTATGCCAACTTCAAGCCGGATCGCGGCAACTATACCAAAGATGGTAACCTTATTACTAGTAAGGTAGGCATCTACTCTGCCAATAGCAACGGATTGTACGACATGGCGGGTAACGTAGCCGAATGGACAAGCACCATCTACACCGAAGCGGGCGTGGATGCGATGAACGACCTCAACCCCGAACTATCATATAAGGCTGCTATCGAAGACCCTTACCGACTCAAGAAGAAAGCCGTTCGCGGTGGTTCATGGAAAGATCCTGAGAGCTATATACGCTCTGCATGGCGCACATGGGAATATCAGAACCAACCACGATGCTACATCGGATTCCGCTGCGTACGCAGTTTGGCTAGCAGTTCGAGCGTCGCTGCGAAAGAAACAAAGAAAAGTAAAAAGAGAAAATAAGTCATGTCAAACTACAGTAAATATAACATTATCTATCGTTTGCAGAAATGGATGGACAGCGTTCCTGGGCAAACGTTCTTGAATTATGGATATAGTTGGGGTGCATCTGTCGTGATTGCCGGTGCGCTCTTCAAGCTTACCCACCTTGCCGGAGCCAATATCATGCTCTTCCTCGGTATGGGTACGGAGGTTATCGTGTTCTTCCTGTCAGCCTTTGACCGCCCGTTTGACAAGACAGATGACGGCAAGGAGCTCCCAACACACGTCTATGACGATGAAGAGGAAGAGCTGCAAGATGCCGAATCAGCGTCACCTACAGATAGCGCATCATCTGCTCAAGGTGCACAGATAGCTTTCACACCGATTGTGACAGGTCCGGTGGCAAGCCAACCTACAAGCAACGGTGCTTCCTATCAGCCACAATCCAGCGCAGCTTCTACCGATTCAGCCGCCAGCGCAGCACCATCTGCCACACCTAATACAGGGAATGTGGCTACCCCTAACGCCGGAAACGTAGCTGCACCGACCGCTGAGCAAGTGGCAGCAGCTATCATCAACCAGCAAGGAAGCAGCCTCAGTCAGACGCAGCAACAAACTCCCGAGATGGTGGAAGCACAGACTAGCTACGTCGATGCGCTCAAGAACCTCACCGATATGCTTACCAAGGTGGGCGAGCAGAGCGAGCGCTTGACTCGCGACAGCGAAGAGATGGAAAACCTCAACCGCACCCTTACCGGCATATCAAAGGTCTACGAGATGCAGCTTAAGGGCGCAAGCCAGCAGATAGGCACCATCGATCAGATCAACGAACAAAGCCGTAAGCTGGCCGAACAGATCAATCAGCTCAATAAGATCTATGCCCGCATGATAGAGGCGATGACCGTCAACATGCGTGCAACGGCTCCAGGAGCTACAACGCCAAACGTAGATTAAAACCAAAAGAATGGCAATCAAGAAAATAAAGATATCCCCACGCCAGAAGATGATCAACTTGATGTACGTCGTCCTCATGGCAATGCTTGCGCTGAATATCTCTACCGAGGTGCTCAACGGCTTCTCCATCGTGGAGGAAAGCCTAAACCGCACCACCGGCAACTCAACCAAGGAAAACGAGGCTATCTTTGACGAACTCAAGCTGATGATGCAGAAGAACCCCACCAAGGTCAAACCATGGTTTGATCAAGCATCGACGGTGCGCAGCATGAGCGATTCGCTCTTCAACTACGCCCAAGAGCTCAAGGTCAGCATCGTACGCGAAGCAGATGGCAAGGACGGCGATCCGCTCAACATCAAGAACAAAGACAATCTTGAAGCTGCCGGAATCGTTATGCTCAGTCCTAGCACAGGACAGGGGCAGAAGCTCTATGACGCCATCAATAGCTACCGCGAGCGTATCCTCACCTTCGTCACTGATCCTCTACAGAAACGTATCATCTCTAGCAACCTCTCAACCAAGCTCCCCTCAACGGCTCTGAACAAGAACTGGCAAGAGTATATGTTTGAGGATATGCCTACCGCTGCCGCCATCACCTTGCTTTCAAAGCTACAGAGCGACATCCGTTATGCAGAGGGAGAGGTGCTCCACAGCCTCGTGGCCAACGTAGGTCTGAAGGACATCCGGGTCAATAAGCTGCAAGCCTTTGTGGTTCCTAGCCAAACCAGACTTTACCCCGGCGAGACGCTAACGGCTCAGATGTATATGGCTGCCGTTGATTCGACCCAGCAACCACAGGTCTATGTCAATGGCCAACTGATCCAAGGCAACAAGATTACTGTCAAGGCTGGTGCCCCAGGCAAGCACACCCTCTCGGGATATATGCTCGTTCGCGACCTCTCTGGCAACGTGCTTCGCCGTGATTTCACGCAAGATTATTGGGTAGTAGGTGGTCCGAAGCCCGACAACTATATTAGTCCGGAAGGTATGGAGAAGACTCCTGCATTTGAAGGAATGGCTACCATTGCCGCCGATCTGATGAATGTGCTCTACGCGGGCTTTGATAACCCCGTGACAATCAGTATCCCTAACACCCCACAGAGCGCCGTACAAGCTACCATGACAGGCGGTCAGCTCATCTCAAAGGGCAATGGTCACTTCATCGCACGTCCCACCACACCGGGGCAGCCCGTCACTATCCATGTATCAGCGAAGGGCCGCACCATTGGCGAATATGCCTTCCGTGTACGCAAGCTACCCGATCCAGCACCTTATATCGCTGTGGGTAGTGACCGCTTCAAGGGTGGATCGTTTGCCAAGGCCAGCCTCATCGGTGCTGCAGGCATCCACGCCGCCATCGACGATGGATTGCTAGACATCCCATTTACGGTAACTAGCTTCCAAACCATCTTCTTCGACAACATGGGCAACGCCGTGCCATTATCATCCAACGGCTCACAGTTTAGCGCCCAGCAGAAGGAGCAGTTCCGTCATCTCAGTCGTAACAAGCGCTTCTATATCACCAATGTCGTTGTTCACGGACCCGATGGATCAACCCGAAACCTCGGTGGTGGCAACGCCATGCAAGTCATAGTAAGGTAACCGCACTAACATTCAAGAACATGAAACGTATATTTATCATAGCGTGCTTGGCACTCGTGGCACTCTCCATGACCGCCCAACCCGAACGCCGTCGTGCCGAACAACAGAAGGCACAAGCCCAGTCAGGAGCCAATGCCATCACCACTCGTGCACGCATATCATTCCCCACCACACAGGAAATGCCCGAGGACGTAGTGTGGCGACGCGACATCTACCGCGAACTCAACCTCACCGATGACGCCAACGCTGGTCTTTACTATCCCGTAGAGCCCATCGGCAGTCAGATGAACCTGTTCACTTACATGTTCAAGCTGATGCTACACCGCGACATCAATGCCTACGAGTATCGTCTAGATGGTAACGAGCTCTTCACCGACTCGTCACGCATCAAACCTCTACAGTTTCTTGACAACTATCACATCTACTACGAACGTCGTGGCAAAGGCATCCACCTAGACAATAGCGACATCCCTTCAGCTGAGGTGAAAGGCTACTATCTCAAGGAAAGCGCCTACTATGACCAGAACACCTCCACGTTCCATCGCAAGGTGATAGCCCTCTGTCCGATCATGTATCGTGAGGATGACTTCGGTGACGGGGTGACCAAGTACCCATTGTTTTGGGTGAAATATGATGAGCTAGCACCATTCTTGGCCAAGCAGATCATCATGACGTCCAATCTGAACAATGCTGCCACGATGAGTGTAGACGACTTCTTCTCGATGAATCGCTACCAAGGCAAGATCTATAAGACCACCAATATGCTGGGACAGACGTTGGCGCAATACTGCAAGAGCGACTCAGCCATGACCGCAGAGCAGAAGCGTATAGAGCGCGAACTGACCGATTTTGAGCAGAACATCTTTGGTAACAATGCCAAGAAAGACAGCGTAGATAGTGTCAAACAAGCGCAAGAGGATACTGGCAAGAAGGCACGCAAGAGCCGCACCAAACGTCGTAGCTCATCCAGTGGCACCACAACCACCAAGAAGAGCCGTCGCTCAAGCAGTGGTAGCTCATCTAGTGCAGCACGTGTGACCGTACGTCGCGAGCGCCACTAATCATTTCAGAACATAAACAACCAATCAATTACACGACAATGAAAAAGTTTATTACAGCCGTATTTGCAGCCGTGGCAATGCTTACCGCCACCACCGCACAAGCACAGATACAATTTGGTTTGAAAGGCGGTCTGAACGTATCCAGCATGTCACTTGATAAGGAAGTGCTAGATGCCAGCAACCGCTGCGGATTCTTCGTCGGTCCTACCGTCAAGTTTACCCTTCCTGTTGTGGGTCTTGGCATAGATGCCTCTGCCCTTTACGACCAACGCGAGGCAAAGATCAACGCCAATACTAGCAGCACCGCCGTTAGCAACATCACTGAAGAGACCATCAAGCAGCAGCAGATAGCTATTCCTATCAACCTACGTTATGGTTTCGGTCTTGGCGATGCCGCTAGCATCTACTTCTTCGCAGGTCCTCAGTTTGGCTTCAACGTTGGTGACAAGAACCAATCACTATGGAAGGACGCTGCTGAATGGAAGCTTAAGACCTCCAACTTCAGCGTTAACGTGGGTGTAGGTGTGATGGCACTCAGTCATCTACAGGTATCAGCCAACTATAATATTGCTTGTGGCAACACCGGCGAGATCAACTCGTCTAGCGATGCCATCTCTAAGCTATTCAAAGGTGCCACCGGTAAGAGCAACTCTTGGCAGGTAGCTTTGGCTTACTACTTCTAAACCGCTGACTTATCATGCGCCTTTGAGCGCATAGAACAATACCAGATAGCATCGGCGCAACCCTCTCTTAGGATGGGGTTGCGCTTTTTTTGTGTCCTCAAAGGGGCGGTTTGGCAGAAAAGAATAAATTAAAAATGGAGGAAAAATAATTTATTTTTGTATAAAAAACAAATTGATTTGTATGATAGAAGGAGGTCTAACGAGATGAGAAAAGAGGGCTAAGGGTGGCAAAAACATAAAATAAGGGCAATTTTTACCGATTCTTTTACATCTTAGATTATGTTTTGACGTAAAATGATAAATATTTGTCAGAATAATCGTTGTAAGTGTCCTATATCCACAATAAATTTGCAATAGAGGGAGAGAATTATTTTTTCTTTTCCTTTGAAGCACAGAAGCTCGCATCTAAGAGAATGAGCGCTGACGCATAAATTTGCAATATCCGGTTACAGCAGAGGCTGTTACTACCCTCACTAAAAGGGGCATTGATGAATAGAACGTAATAGATGAAAAAATTATAGGTTAGGCTACGCCGCTTTTGGAACATCCTTTTTCAAAGCAGAAGCGCAACGCCACACTTACGTTTCACAGTCAAGTTATTGTAAACCATCGCTTGGGCGAATTGGCTTGAGAGGGTTCACTCCCTAATAAAGCACCATAGGCAGAAAGCGATGATTGATAAAAAAGACGTTTTAATATAATTATAGAATGTTGCTGGGGTCGCTTGTCGAGAGACACGTAGCCCCTTTTTTCTTTCATTTTCGAATGAGGATAATGGGAGGGAGGCTAGTATGGAAACTTCAAAAAGGCACCACCCATTATCCACTTTGTCGTTTTTATTGTTCGTTTTCTCCACAAAAGACACGTTTTAGCCAAATCACCATTGCACGATAAAGAGATATTACTTATATTTGCCAACGTAAGTAAGAAGCATAACTGCATATTTGACGATTGCTCCTCACCTAGAGGAGAGCCATTTGACGAAACTACTGAGTAAGAATCTACGAACCAAAGTGTACCACTATCAACCGTACCTTTAGCCGTAGCATAATGAACCCAACATTCATTCTGCATTATTGGCATCTACGAACCTATAGATTTCACCTCAACTTGACGACATATGCTACTACTGCAAGAGCCCACCTCGCTCCTGTATCATAGCGTATTCCAGCAACATTCTATTGAGACGAAAGCAACATTCTCTCTACATTCTATTAGAAGCGAACATTTGACAAACATCATTAAAACAGTAACATTCTATGAGAACAAGAACTAAACTTACCATGAGAAGAGCAAGAAGCATCTTTCTTGCAGCTTTTCTGACATGCTTTGCACATGTATCAGCACAGACCGTGAGTATCACTCCCAACACCGGTAATATCATTGCAGCTGAGAGCTATGACGGCGAACAGCACCTAGAGGGCTATGGTGGCTGCTGGATACACCATCAGTTGCCACTGACGCTGATTTCTTCAGACCATGACTACCTCACAGCCAATGGGCTGATGCAGGAGCATGCCAACAACATCAGCTACTCTGGCAGTCAGCTTGTCATCGTGGCAGGTGACCCTCAAGACATCAGCAACCACATGTCCCTATCGCTACCCAAGGGCTATCGCTTCACGGGATACAAGATGACCTTGGCTTATAAGGAGGGTGACGCATCTGTCCTGTCAGAGACCGACGCCACGTTCAGCACCACTAACGCCTCAGCGTCCGTCACCAAAAGCACCACCAACGTTTCGCTAGCACGCACCAGCATGACCCAGGATGACATGGGCAATGTGCTCTACTTCCGTCAGACGCACAGTGGCAATAGTGGTGGATATGTCACCATCACTTCCTTTGAGGTGACCTATGAGTGTTCCGAGCCTTTCATAGAGGCGCTAGCACCGACGATGAGCGGCGAGAGCGTTGACTGCATGCTCGTTCCGTTTGAAACAGAGCGTGTTGACTTAGGCGCTATCAGCAAGAAGACGGTGAACAAGAACACTTCTTTCAAGTATAATTATAACAATGTGACCGACCTTGCAGCTGCGTTCTCGCTCTACGATGTTGATGGTATCAAGGACGGCGAGGCCGATCCCACTGCGATGCAAGGCAAGCACATCAGCACCGCGTTGGTGGGTCAGAAGCCTGGCTTCGGATTGCAGAACGACACCTACTATATCGAGACACCTACCGAAGCTCTGGCACAAGGTGATGTAGAGATAGCCCTGGGTTATCGTATCACGGGTGCCAAACTCTATTATAGCAACACCAGTCAGAGCGCAGCAGCTTTAGGATCAGGCCTTTACATCATGAACGATCAAGGCCAGTACATGAATGCTAGTCTGACGTTTACCTCCACTCCTGTGACATGGCAAAGCACCAGCGATGGAAAGATCTACACGGGTAGCACTTATCTTGTCACCAGTTCTTCAGGACGTGGTTCGTCTAACAAGACGCTCTCTACCACGACACGCAGCAACCAGGCTACTAGTTATACAATCAGTGGCACCAAGCTATATAGTGGCAACTATGTCGTGAGCTTTACATCTGACAACAAAGGCAGCTACTCTGGCACACAAGCCATCGTCACAGGCACGTCATCCTCTGAAAGCCAATTCACCTTGGCGCTCTATGATAAGACTGGCGAAGCTATCGCACAGGAAGTGACTGTGGATAGCAACAATCCAAGCGGCTACATCGAGGTAGATGGTATGAACAATGATGCCGTGAAGTTTGTCGTATCCGACCTCACGGGCGAGGCTGCATTCGTAGGCGTAGACCTAACATTGGAGGCGCTCAATCCCTATATTCAGAAGACCGACATCGTGGGTACACAGATTGACGGCAGCAAGCAGATCTCACAACAGTTTACCACTAAGGATTTTGCCCTCGGCACGGATGGTGAGGTAACATTCAAGGTGCCTATCAACTTTGCACCAGAGGGCAAGAAGGTGAAGTTCTCCTTCGATCATCTGACCAACAAGAATGCCGATGACACCTACGGACCTCTCAGCAGCGTGGGCAACTCACGTTACCACTTCGTCAAGTCGGCCTACTATGACCTGATCAACGAGAATCTGCAGGCACACCGCACCGAGGCTGCCAACTATGATTACAGCGTGAAGGTGCTGACCGAGTATGTGGGCAACCAGCAGTTTAAGGTCAACAACACGGACGAGTTTAACATCGGTTCGGACACCAACGACAAGACCTTCTATGTGACGGATACGCGATTCTCTTACAGCAAGTTTGCTGAGCAAGGCGGATCGTTCCAAGAAGTGGAGCTGACCAAGGACGGCGAACAGGATTGTTACGTGATGGTGTGTGACGAGACACGCTACAACATCGCACCCACGACCGTTCCCCGTCACTCTTACTACACATTCTACAAGACACATATCAAGCTTGAGACCGAGAATTATCAACCCGTTCTGACCTACCATCCTATCTATGACCATGCTATGCTAGCTTCGGGCTATGACGATAACAGCTACGTAGGTGTGACTATCAGTCTGAAGGACGCTGACGGAACGCTTCTTGCTGACCAGAGCCAAGGCTACGTGCTGACTAAGCAAGTCACCGAGCAACTCAGCGACGACATCGCCAACAAGGTGAGCGGTGCCCCCGTTGACGGAAAGCACGTACTCTACGTTGACGCAAGCAACCTCAACGCCATGCTATATGGTGAGGAAAGCGAATGGGGAAAGATGGAAAGTCTGCAAGAGATGATCGGATACAACGCGCTGATTCTGCTTCCCGAAGGCACCACCTATTCGGCACATAACATTGCTTCTAAGACAGTCTTTGGCGACTTCAAGGCCGAGAACAACATCATCCTCAGTGACCAGCAACCATTCTACACACCTTATGATATCCGTATCGACGCTGCTAACGAGGTAATCTATGACCGCTTACTGACTAAGGACAACGGCGCTGTGAAATGGTTCACCACCCTACTGCCGTTTACCATCGCTGTGGACGAGAACGGCGTATACAATCTTGGTGGAAAAGGCGGCACGCTGACGTTCTATCAGATGAATGCCAACAATGCGCTGGACAACATCCAAATGGTGGACAACTACAACTATATGGCTGACGGCCACTTCTCACCCATCACGGGTCAGACGGCTACCATTGCCAACACCCCTTATCTAGTGAGCCTAGAGAATATGGTCCTAGAGGACGAGAGCAGCCCCGTCATGTTCTCTCTCCGTCAGAGAGGATCCACCATCACCAAGACGCCTACCAGCGAGAGCATCGAGGGCGAGACGGCACAGGCTTCAGCTACACGCTCTAGCGCCACACTCACCCAATATGGCACTTACTGCGGCGAGAAGATCAGTAAGAATCAGGACGTGTTCTACTTTGCCAAGGATCGCTTTGTCTCGTCAGCCAACCTCCTCAGCGGTCTAGATTATGTCTACGTCATGCCGTTCCGCACATGGTATGCCAGCAATGGTGTCAGTGAGATAGCCAACATCGCTTACATCAACATCTCTACGCTACCAGGCGAGACAACGGGCTTAGACGCCATCGCCACGGACCAGAGCGCACGGGGATTTGCGGTAAGCACCGATAAGGGTCAGCTCACCCTACATGCCACACAGGCTTTGCAGGCTCGCATCTGCAACATCAATGGTCAGAACGTGAGCACCATCCATCTGAAGGCAGGTGAGACACGCACCCTACCAGTGGCATCGGGCATCTACCTCATCAACGGCACAAAGGTTATGGTAAGGTAACCACCCACTGACCACAGCAATAACTATAATTATCTATCATGGTGGGAGCACGTCACTCCCACCACGCTAACCCACATTAAACGAAACGTCATGAGAAAAAAGATATATGTTGCACCATCTTGCTCGGTGAAGAAGATGGTGACTGAGAGAGGTATATTAGCAGGATCGCAGAGTCCCTGGGCCGATAGCAAAGAGGTCATACCCGACGTATGGGAAAACGAAGAGCCTCCTACAACCGAGACGCTATGGCCTACACAACGCGTCAATCACCAATCATTGTGGGATGATGACTTAGAAGAATAAGAAGCTCTTGACCTTAGTGAAGGTCGCATTACACAACCACTTAAGGCTACAATATAGTTTATAGTTTCATCTGACAATTATGTAGAATTACTTTTTATTGTATACGGATGGACCGTGAGGTTCATCCGTATATTCTTTTACACCTTATTAAAGGTTAGGAAAAGCTACATTGTTATTGTCGTTCTTCATGGCTTTAACATACCGATCAAGGTCTGTTAGCTACATCTTCAGGAACTCGCCAAGGTGCAGATGTTTGATGCCATCCACGCTGCTGCCACTAGTCCATTCATCTAGACTGACCACATACTTGGGATAGTTGTTTCGGATAGCTTGAAGATTGCCAAACTCCCTTTCCTTCGTCTTCTCGTCAGCAAGAAGATAGGTCGACTGTATATAAACCACCTCGTCACCTTTTCGTCCCACAAAGTCAATTTCCTTTCCACCCGTTTGTTGCCCTGTAAACACCTCGTAGCGTTGCTGCACCAAATGTAAGAAGATGGCATTTTCCATCAGTTTGTGAATATCCTTCTGCATAGAGAATCCGAAATGACAATTGCGCAAACCCATATCCTCAAAATAATACTTGTCGCCAATCTCAAAAGTGTGAAGTCCATTGACATCAATGCGCCGAACCTTATGTATGAGATAAGCATTTTGCAAGGCTTTTAGGTAGTTGATCACTTGCAGGGCTGAGATGTTGATGTGTTGCGACTTGAGGTAGCGACTGATGTTATTGGCTGAAAAAAGATTGCCCACGTTGTCAGCAGTATATAACGCTAGTGACTCTAGAAAATCTACGTTTCTGATGCCTTCACGCCTTACCACGTCCTTTAACAGGATGGTGGAATAGACGTTGCGAAGATATTCGAATACGATTTCGTGCTCCAAGGGCAAGTTTCTTAAATAAGGAAGGCCTCCGAAGGTAAGGTAACTACGCAGAGAGTGGGTAGAATCGTCCAGATGATGAAACTCTAAAAACTCAGGATAGGTAAGGCTGTGAATATGAAACTCAACATACCGACCCGAAAGATAAGTGGACAATTCACTAGAAAGCATGGTGGCATTACTTCCTGTGATAAAGATATCACAAGCGTTCTTGGCTTGTAGGCTTCGCAAAGTATGCTCAAATCCTTGAATATCTTGCACCTCATCAATAAACAGATAATTGGCGCAGCCCTCCTTAAGCTTTTGCGACACATATTCTGAAAGATCTTCATGGGTGCGAATAAAGAAAAACTCTTCCAACTCTTTATTTATCGAAATGGTGTTGCAGTCAGGATGGGTCTTTTCGATATATGCTTGTAGCTGCCGAAGAATACAGCTCTTGCCCACTCGGCGCTGACCTGTAAGCACCTTGATAATGTTCTTGTCAATAAAAGGATTAATGCGTTCGGTGTAACTTGAACGGTTGATAAGCTGCGACATAAGCCTCTTTCTATTAGTTATACTTAAAACTTTCTACAAAAATAATGGTTTTATTTGGTATACCAAACAAAACAGCAAAAAATGTAATCTTTATTAATCATGATTAATATATCAACCGTCCTTAGCTCTGTCTTGAAAGGATTATACGTTCATCTCTTACCCATTTCTTTGAAAAGTGCTTGGCTTTATTGCACACAGAGAGGAGCCGAGATTCATCCGTATATTCTTTTACACCTTATTATATATAAGCGCAGCGAAGAACCGAAATATTTAAGGAGATAAGTTTGGGTAAGGGATAAGAATCAGTTACCTTTGCATAGGATTGCCAAAGGGCAAAGCATTACAAGTTCATGAAATACGTAGACGTCATCCTTCCCATTCCGCTCGACACATTGTTCACCTATAGTGTCACCGATGAACAGGCCACGCTGTTGCAACCTGGGATGAGGGTGAAGGTGCCATTGGGTAAGACCAAGCACTACATGGGCATTGTGATGACTATCCATGAAGCCTTACCCGCTCGGCTGCAAGCACAGACCTATGAGGTAAAGCCCGTCAGCAAAGTGATGGATGGCGAGCCAATCCTCTTACCCCAGCAGCTCCGGCTATGGCAATGGATAGCCGACTACTATCTTTCGCCTATCGGTGAGGTGTATAAGGCGGCACTGCCTATATTGCTCAAGGCAGAAGACGGCTACCGTCCACGCACCGAATGTTATGTAACCACTACGGAAGGCTATCGTGATCCACGCGTTTTGCATCGGGTGGTGCTAGCCTTACAACGGGCAAAAAAGCAGCAAGATGTGCTCACACGTTACATGGCGATGGCGGGTATCACCGACAACAATGGCACACCGCAACGCGAGGTGACCAAGGAGGAACTGATGAACGACACCCACTGCACCACCGCCGTTCTTAGACAGCTATTTTCGAAGAAGATTCTGCGCACTTATGAGAAGGAAGTGGGCCGTCTGCAGCTAGATGAGGAGGCACACCCGGAACGTATACACACCCTAAGCGATGTGCAAGAGGATGCGTATAACCAGATTAAGCTGCAGATGATGCGCAAGAACGTGGTGTTGCTGCAAGGTGTGACCGCTAGTGGCAAGACCGAGGTGTACATCCATCTCATCCAAGACGCTATCAACAAAGGCCAACAGGTGCTCTATCTGCTACCCGAGATAGCACTCACGGTGCAGATTATGCAACGCCTAAAGCACATCTTCGGCAGTAGGCTAGGCATCTTCCACTCACGATATACCGATCAGGAACGTGCCGAGATTTGGCTCAAGCAGCTCTCTGACCACCCTTATGACGTAATCCTAGGGGCTAGGTCGGCCCTCTTCGTACCCTTCCAGCGTCTAGGGCTGGTCATCATAGACGAGGAACACGAAAGCAGTTTCAAGCAACAAGACACTGCGCCACGTTATCACGCCCGCTCCGCAGCCATCGTCCTGGCCAGCCTCTATCAAGCCAAGACGCTCCTAGGTACAGCAACCCCATCGGCTGAGAGCTATCACAACGCAATGACAGGGAAGTTTGGTTGGGTCAAGCTCACCCAGCGCTACAAGGGAATCAGTCTGCCACGTATAGAGGTGGTGGACGTCAAAGACCTCCGTCACCGCAAGATGATGAAAGGAATCTACTCGCCCCAGCTACTAGCAGCCATCAGACAAGCATTGGCGCAAGGCGAGCAAGCCATCATCTTTCAGAACCGCAGAGGATTTGCACCAAGGGTGGAGTGTCACGATTGCGGATGGACACCACGTTGTCCTCACTGCGATGTGGCACTAACTTACCACAAGAACACGGCTTTGCTGACCTGCCACTACTGCGGCTATGCGATGACGGTTCCGGAGAAATGTCCCAACTGTTTCGGCAAAGATGTGCGTAGCTTTGGTTTCGGAACAGAGAAGATTGAGGACGAGCTGATGATGCTCCTTCCCGAGGCACGCGTGGCTCGTATGGATCTAGACACCACACGCACCAAGAACGCCTATGAACGTATCATTGGCGACTTTGCAGCAGGTAAGACCAATGTGCTTATAGGTACGCAGATGGTGACAAAGGGACTCGACTTTGACCATGTGAGCGTGGTGGGCATACTCGATGCAGATGCCATGCTCAACGCACCCGACTTCCGTGCCTACGAGCATGCGTTCACGATGCTAAGCCAAGTAAGTGGCAGAGCAGGGCGCAAAGGTAAGCAGGGACTGGTCATCATGCAGACTCGCCAACCGCAGTTGCCCGTGGTGAGGCAGATTGTGGGGCATCAAAGCAAGGAGTTCTATGACGACTTGTTCGACGAACGCCGACTGTTCCATTACCCACCATTCTATCATCTGACGTATGTCTATCTGAAGCATGCACAAAACGAGATGGTGGAACGGGCCGCTGACGAACTCGGGCAGACGCTCCGCAAGGCATTGGGAGGGCGAGTGCTAGGGCCCGACAAGCCCGGTGTGGCACGCATCAAGAACCTTTATATACGCAAGATTGTGCTGAAACTAGAGAACGGCATCGACCTAAAAGCCGTCCGCACCTACCTCCGACAAGCGCAGAGCCATCTGCTACAAAGCAAGAAATATGGGGCATTGCAGGTCTACTATGATGTAGACCCACTTACATAATTAAGAGAAAAGCATGAAAAATATTTGGTTTTTATGAGTTTTTGATTAATTTTGCAATAAGATAAAGGGGCAACTCTTATCAAAAACAAGGCTCTAGATGACGAACAAACATATCTTTGCGGCAATAATAACAATGGTTTTGCTATGTATCATGGCAATACCAGAGGAGTTGTTGGCCACTGGAAGCAAGCAGTTTATTCGTGTACCTCAAGGCAAAAACTCAGCTGCACTAAAAGAAGCCGTGCAGAACATGAGCAGCAAAGACCTATATAAGAAAGGTGAACAGCTTCTCAATAAAGGTCAGGCTGATAGCGCATTATTCTACTTTGAGGTCATCAATAACCGCGAACCAGCCAACGACGAGTACACTTATGCACAGTCGCTCCATCAAGCAGGTATTATCTACTACACGCACGACTCGTATGCGCGGGCCATGGAGCTATATATGACTTGCCTGGAGATAAGCGAACGCGCACATTATGACAAGATATTGCCTACATTATATAAGGATATTGGCAATATATATAGCATGTTTCATGACTATGAGCAGAGCAGCGAGCTATACAAGAAGACGCTCGATATGGCACGGAAACAGCACGATGTGCCCCTCGCCAACAAGATGCTCAACAATCTGATCTTTGCTTATACGCCCAAGACTCCGCTTGCCCAATACAAGAAATGGCTCAGCGAGATCAAAGCGCACCCTGAGAAACGACCACGATACGGATATGACCTGCTCATGATAGAAGGTCAAATTCTCTCCTATGAGAACCGCAACGAAGAGGCTATCAGCTTCTTCAAGAAAGCCGTCACATATAGCAAGACGCATAAGCTAGATCAGTTGAGTTGTGTTTCGGCTTACTCTTGCTTGATTGATATGTATCTAGAAACTGGTCAGCGCGACTCTGCCCTAATCTATCTGATGCGAAACAAAGCCATCGCTGAGGAGACGGGTAACACCGCCTTGCTCACTATGACGCTTAACAATCTCTCTACGGCATACGCAAAGACCGACAAAGAGCTATCACTGAAGTACAAGTCGCAGTATCTGATGTTGAGCGATAGTATCTTTAACGCCAACGAGTTTAATGGCATACGCAATGCGCTGTTCTTCCACGAGATGGGAAAGAACACCAAAACCATCGATGATCTATCCGCACTGAACCAAGCCAAATCGCAGCTAATCAGTTCGCAGCGCTATGGAATCATCATTCTTATTGTTTGCCTTCTGATATTTGTCGTGCTCACAGTGTCTATCGTTCGTAAGAACAAACTCATCAAGACTACGTATCAGAACCTCTTCGCCAAGAACCAAGAGGATATCATCACCAAGAATGCATACGCTCAAGCCATCAAAACGCTGGAGGAGAAGATTGCATTACTGAAAAGCGAAAACGATAAACAAACCGCCAAGACTACCCCGAAGACAGTCTCCAAAGCTGACGACGAAGAACCTTCAACAACGCCCAAAGCTTCAAGCGAGAAGAGCATCAAGCTCTCTGAAGAGGCTCGCAACGAGCTACTCAGTGCCATTCTGCACATCATGGAGCACACCAAAGCGTTCTGCGACAGCGACTTCGGTATCGAAAAACTCGCCACGATGGTACATTCCAACGCACGATATGTGTCACTGGTCATCAATGTGGTGTACCAAGAAAACTTCAGAACCTTCCTCAATCGGTATCGTATCAAGGAAGCAATGCTCAAGATGAACGACCTAGACACTAACGGCAACTACACGCTACGCGCCATAGCCGAAAGTGTTGGCTATAAGTCACAAGCCAACTTTATTAACGTTTTCACCCGTATCACCGGCATTAAGCCCTCCACCTATCAAAAGATGGTGAGCGAAAAGCAATTAGTTACGATTGAAAACGAAAATCAGGAAAATAACTAATATTGCGTTACTATTTCTTGAAATGGTAACGGTTTTAATACAATTAGTGGGGCAAAGCTAAAAATTTGTTTTAACTTTGCCTCATAATATAAATGTAACTGAGAATTATTAACCCATCTAAATGAGAATGATTATGAGGAACAACTTACTTCATTTGTCTATGGTTGGTTTGGCTATGTTTGCTATGGCAGGTACAACTACTGCGCAAACCTATCAGACACGCAAAGCACTAGCAACTCAAACCACCTCTCCAGCCAAGATGTTGGCAGGTCAATTGGTTTCACAAAGCAAGGTTGCTAAGGTTGCCAAGGCTGCTACTTATGTAACGGTTACCGCTGAAGACAACGCAGACCCAAGCAAGTACGGCGAGGAAGTGAACGTGATGACCGAAGACTTTAGCAAGATGACTACAGGCGAAGTAGGTGCACCCGATACTGAAACATGTATTAATAGTAGTGACCTATCAGAGTATAACCACTGGATCAACG
This sequence comes from Bacteroidaceae bacterium, assembly GCA_963639545.1. Classification (GTDB taxonomy): domain Bacteria; phylum Bacteroidota; class Bacteroidia; order Bacteroidales; family Bacteroidaceae; genus Prevotella. The sequence goes on along the minus strand of CAVHUZ010000009.1, from coordinate 32,065 downwards.
TGCTTCCCGAATACACTTCAGAGTTTGGTTGGGGTAGCGAGAACTGCGCTCCTGCAGGTGGATGCATCGCCCTTGACCCTAACATGCAACAGTGGGGTGAGTACGACCAGGCTTACGCACGCCTCAACACACCACGTCTTGACTGCTCAGGCGGTGACGGTATGGTATATGTGCGTTTCAAAGCACGCACCGACGCTAGCGGTACACAGATGTTTGGCATCGAAAGCGCTGACACACACGGATGGGCAGCATCATGGGACAACTATGAAAGCTATACCATCAATGATCTAGACAACACTTGGAAAGAGTATGTCCTTGAGTTCCACGGAGGCTCTGCCACTTATATGTTCAACATGTACACCGCACAGACTGCACTTGGACAGGAGATGGGAAGCGTATATATCGACGACTTTGAGGTGCTTACCCTCAACCCATACGTTCACATGCCATCTGTTTTGGCTCACCATCAGTACAATGGTGACAACTTCCTCGCTTGTTGGACAAGCGTTGATGACGCCGATGGATACCTCCTCGATGTTTATAGCCTTGTAGATCCTGACCAGGGAGAAAGCGCAAGCAACGTTGCTTACCTACTCAAAGACCAAGTAGCAACCACCAATTCATACAGAGTGGAGAACGCCGAATCTGGTAAGACCTATTATTATAAGGTAAGAGCCACGAAGGGCGACCATGTTTCGACACAGACTCCAAAGCAAGAAGTATTTGACCTTGTAGCTCCAGAGCCACAAGCAACCAAACCCGTAGATCACCAGTTTACCGCTTCTTGGGAAGCAGTACCTTCTGCTGAACGCTACAACTATTGGGCTTACTATGAGCGCACAGCCGATAAGAGCGGCGAATTCACCTTGAGTGACCTCAACTTTGATGGTATCGAGATGCCTGATGGTAGCGAAATCACTTGGTCTTTGGAAGAGAAGAACTATGGTTCATACGACAACTACGTGGTTAGTCCATTGAACCAAGGTGGTTGGATTGCAAAGAACGGTTTACCTTACGTCGGCTTTGTTTCAGTAGATGGTTTCCAATACATCCACTACCATAGCGATGCTGGTCTGATTTCTCCTGAGCTTGACCTCTCTAAAGATGGTGGTAAGGTAAAGGTTAACGTGAAGCTTGCTGCAGAAAAGGGTACTGTTTACTATGAAGACAACACACAAGAGGATCGTCTGACACGATGCGCTGTGGCTTTGTTCAACTTTGACGAAGAGAAAGAGGACTACACTCAGAGCGAGTTGGTTTACCTTGACAACGTGAAAGAGACTTGGGACAACTTCAGCGTAGACCTCACCGAAGGTTCAGAGCGTTCTGTTTTGGGTCTATATGCAGTATATTCACCTACCGCTTTGTACATCGATGACTTGAAGGTTACTCAAAACTACAATGAAGGTGAGACATTCTTGGATCCATTCTTCTATAGTAATTGGTATGACGGCACCTCTATCGACGTAGCGTTGCCTTATGACGTTGAGCATTCAGCATGCAACATCTATCACAGAGCTACCGCAGTGAAGTATAACCAGTATTCTAGAAAGCACGTAGAAAGTAAGTACTCTGAGCTAGAAAGCGTGGGTAAGACCACTGGTATCGCCAAGGTTAGCCTTGCTGACGCACCTGTACAGATCCAAGATGGCAACATCGTGGTAAAGAGCGACGCTACCGTGAACATCTATCGTCTTGACGGTAGCCTTGTATTCACAGGCAAAGGCAACGTAGCATATCCTGCACAGCGTGGCGTTTACGTTGTAAAGGTAGGCGATCAGAGCGTAAAGGTACGCTTCTAATGGAATAGATAAACCTTTAAACTATATTATAATATGAGAAAAAGCATCTATGGCGTAACAACGCTGCTTTCCCTCGTATTTACCATGACTGCATCGGGACAAAGTCTGAAGACTTTCCCGGTGCTTTCGGGCGTAAATAAAGGGGGCGTGCCTTCAAAGGTTCAGAAGGCCACAAACTTGAACGAAGACAAGGGTATCCCAATGTATGGAGCTACACTCAACAACGCAGCTCAATACGTGTCATTCACCAGCAAAGACGTATATAACCTCAACTACCTCGGCGTAGTTGACCCAGAGGACGATGGCTTACATCTGAAGAAACTTCGTTGCGGTGCCAACTGCGGTGGCGAGTACTTAGGTTACATCGTGAAGCAATACACACTGATAGAGCAACCCGCTGCCTTTGTGAAGGTAAACTTCAATACCGGAGAAGCAACAACCATCCAAGAGCTAGATCCAGAAGACGAAACCTGGCCCACTCTCTATGAGATGACTTGGGACTGGTCCAACAACGAGTGTCTCGCTTTGGGACGCGGAACCAAGGATTATGCCACTTCTGATATCTATACCATCAACACTGCGAATGGTGAATATGACAAAGTGGGTGAGCTCGACTTCTATGCTTGGGCTATGGCATGCGACTATGACGGACGTGTGTACGTCATCGAAGCCAAGACCGAGGGTGAAGAGATGCTTATCAAAGGCGCTTACCTCACCGAGCTTGATCCTAACGATGGATACAAAGTGCTCAGTCGTGTAGAGCTCAAGGACAACAACGCTGCCATTCTGCCCTACTATACGCACACAATGGAGTTTGACAACAACAGCAACAAGCTCTATTGGTTCTGTATGACCAACGAGAACAACAAGTATGAGTATGAGATAGATACCAAGAAAGGCACTTGCACCAACATCGGCAACTTCGTTTTCAACACCGTTGTAGGTCTGAACATTCCTTTCAAGGGCGCTGACAGTCGTGACGCAGCAGGCAAGGTGACCAACCTCACAGCTACCACAACAGAAGGTAGCACGTTACAGGCCACGCTCTCTTGGACCAATCCTACCGTTACTTGGCGTGGTGACAACCTCACCGAGCTGAAGAGCGTCACCATTAGTCGTGGAACGGAAGACAATGTCGTACGCACACTCGATGCAACAAGCAAGATGGGTGAGCAAATGACCTGGACTGACGAAGCACCAACAGCTGGCGTGAACACCTATTACATCACACCTTACCGCAAAACCGGCGAGAAGGGATTGGTAGATAGCGTGAAGGTATATGTAGGACAGGACGTTCCTACTCATGTAGACAACCTCGTTGCTACAAAGGACAATAACAACATCCGCCTATCATGGACAGCACCTACCACAAGCCGTTATGGAAAGCCATTCGATGAGAGCACATTGGCTTATGACATCACTCGTCTTCCTGACAACAAGGTAGTGGCTACTGACATCAAGACCACAACATGGACTGACACCAGCCTCGGTTATTATGATCAATATGCTTACCAAGTGACCACAAAGAACCAGTATGGTACTGGTGAAACGGCTACAAGTAACAGCGTATATGGTGGTAATCCTTATGAGGTAAACTTTGTTGAAGACTTCGAAACCAAGAAACAGGCTGACCGCTGGCAGATTATCGATGCCAACGAGGATGGTCTTTACTTCACTTATATCCCCGAAGTATCAGGTGCATTCAAGGATTATCGTCTCAGCATGAGCTCTCGTCAGGAAAGCGACGACTATCTAGTATCGCCTCCTATCAGCGTCAGCGGTGGTAAGACCTACAAGGTGACAGCCGTTGTGGAGCTTGGTCACCAAAAGGATATGCACAACTTTGCTTTCGCAGCAGGTACTAAGCTCGAAGCTAGCAGTTTGCAGACGCTTGAAGAGTATAAGAATCTCAAGGCTACAAAGACCGATGATGCTGTCACTTACAGCACACTGTACACACCTGAGAGCTCTGCCGACACCTACTTCGCTATCCATTGTACCAGTCCTTCTTCATCCAACTACTCTTACTTTGGTGTGAAAGCATTCAAGGTAGAGGAAGTATTTGACACTGACCTCGCTGCTACTGCTATCAGCACCAACAAGGAACTCGCTGTAAACACAGCTAGCACAGCACAAGTAAGCGTTACCAATGCTGGTAAAAATGCCGTTTCTGGTTACACCGTACAGGTGGTTGACGAATCTAACAACGTGCTTGGTGAAGCTACAGTCAACTCTTCTCTTGCCTCACAGAAGCAAACAGAGGTGAGCGTCAACTTCACTCCAAAGGCCGAAGGTGAGCATACGCTCTACGGAAGAGTGGTAGCTGATGGTGACGAGAATGATGCCAACGACCTTTCTGAAGGCTTCAAGGTGAAGGTAAACAAGGAAGGCGGATTGTCATGGAACGTTACTTGCAAGGGTGACGATGCCGGCACCACCTATATGCAACCATTCGATTTCACTGAAGACTATTCTACCACCGAAACCGTTTATAGCAACGACGAACTTGGTAAGAAGGACGGAACCATCAAGGCTATGGCCTTCGAATACACACCAGATGCTTCCTTGGCCGAAGAGACCGAACCATTTGAGGTAGAGGTTTACCTTGGCAACACCGACAAAGACGGTATGTACGAGGAGCATTACGATGACGAGAAGGACTACGAAGCTAAGCTCGCTGAGTGGACCAACAGCTCTGAACTCACCTTGGTTTACAAGGGAACAGCTACCATCAAGCCAGGTACAGAGACCCAGTTGCTTTCATTCGCATTTGACACACCATTCAAGTACGATAGCAGCAAGAACCTCTTGGTACAGGTTTGGAAGGCAGGCTCTACTGAGAATATGTTCCCTGCAGGCTTCAACACCTATGACTCACAGGCTTACGACATGATTCAGTGGTCAGGCTCAAAGGTATTTGCTTTCGAAACCAAGCAATGGACTTGGGCTCAGTATGGCAAACCCGTAGCTTACTTCAGCGTTGACTACTCTACAGGCATCAAAGATCTCAAGACCAATGGTGCTCAGTATGCCCAGGTAGAAGTGTTCGACCTCCAAGGACGTAGCTTCGGCAAGGCATCTTCAGTTGATGCGCTCAGATCACTCAACGTCAAGAAGGGTGTATACGTACTCCGCTTGACCGACGCTCAGGGCAACACCACATCACAGAAGGTGGTTTTAGGTAAATAATGAAAGGACATTTTTTGATTCAACCCATGAAGAAATCAAAATATATCTATATGCTTCTTGCGCTTTGTCTGCTCTGTTTCTTCGGAGAGGCAAAAGCGCAAGATGCGCAAGATGTCCGTTTAGGATATTGCATTGACCGCTTAGGTTCATGCTTGACCTGCCAGAGAGGTGGTGGTCAGAGCAACACCCTAAGTGGTGCAATCTATCTTAAGCCCGAGATTCTAAAGAAATATGTCGGCGACTCTATCTATCAGATGAAGTTTGCTATCGGCACAAAGGTAGGTAAGATGGTCAGCGTCTTTGTTACCAAGGATCTTGAAGGACAACCTATCCGTTCTAAGACCATAAAGGACTTTACTCAGGGATGGAACACCGTTGAGTTTACCGGGGTGAAGATTACCGAAAGTATTGCCAGTTCAGGTCTGTACGTCGGTTACACCACATATCCCGAAGGCGACGAGCTCTATCAGCCTATTCTCAACTTTGAGGACCTCTACGGCGGTACCGAAGGGGTCAACTGGTATGAGCTTAATGGCTACTGGAACAAGACCCATGTGCAACAGATCAACTGTGACCTTTCTATCTGCGCCTTTGCCAAAGGTCCTAACAAGCCTCAGATCGACTTGGGCGTCAATCGTATCATCAACTATGATATGGTGAAACAGAACCAGCCCACGACCATCACGCTTCAGGTGACCAACTTCGGTATAGAGACCGTCAACAATTTCCTTGTTTCGGCTAAGTATAATGGCAACACTTTTGCCACCCATAAGGCTGAAGGACTATCCTTGGCACAGAACGAAGAGGTAACGCTCAAGCTGAATGACATTGCCTTTGTCAACGATGGCAACATCACTTTTGACATCGCCCTATCAGACATCAATGGCAAGGAAGACGTCAATCCCGACGACAACACCAAGTCGTCAGAGACCTACGTGGTAGATGCCAATGCTCGTCCACAGTCACACACGATTCTTTTCGAGCAGTTTAATAGCGAGAACTACAAGAGCAGTATGGACGCTGACTCAGTCTATTACAACGTAAGCGTCAAGAACCGGGACGACGTCATCTGGGTGAAACACCACCTTGACGATGCTTATGAGCTATCAGACGCATCGCCATACATCTACTTCTTTGAGAACGCTGAGACCTTTGTGCCTGCCGTAATGGTGGATCGCATGGGATTCAGCGATATGGATGAGCGTGGTCCTGCTTACTTCCGCCAATACGGTGAGTCATTGGACGAAATGTTCAACAGCGTGATTCAGGTACCTTGCTACGTCTTCCCAGACCTCAACCTCAGCTACGACGAAGCCACACGTCACCTCAATGTGAAGGTCAATGTGAACAGTCAGGTGAGAGAGATGCCCAAGCAAACCTCATTGCGCCTCAACGTCTATGCAGTGGAAGATGGCATCGAGTCACATACACAGATGGGTGCTGACACCTATGTACAGGACGGCGTGCTCCGCAAGATTCTGTCTTCATCATGCTGGGGTGACGAGATCAGCATTGACACGAAGAAGGCCGAGAAAGAGTATGAGTTCACCTTACCCGCTACATGGAACGCTAACAACATGCGCATCGTAGCTTTTGTAAGCAACTATGACGCTACCAATCCTCTCAACTGCACCGTGTTCAACTCTAACGAGCAACGCCTTCCCACCACTGGTGTACATAACGTTAGCACCAACGACGATGCGCAGGCACATGTATGGAGCGACAACGGCACGATTATGACCAATAGCGGCTTCAGCATCGTAGCTGTTCATAACGCAGCTGGACAAGCCCTGACCAACGCTTCATTGCCTCATGGTCTTTACATCGTGACTGTCAGCAACGGCGCTAAGACACAGAATGTAAAACTTAGAATACAATAAAAGATGATGAATACAAAGACATTTCTCTTGACCGCAGCCGCATTTGCCCTCACTGCAAGTGCTGCACAGGCGCAAGTAAGGATGCTGGTCTATCCCACGTCAGGTGCTGAAGCAACGGCATTCAACCTTGACGATGTGACCAAACTCACTTTTGGAGAAAGCCAACTGTTTGTCAACGCAGCCAAGACCCAAACCGCCTTCACCTTTGAGGGCGTGCGTTGCATCAAGTTTGATGGTCTGACTGACGACATCTCACCCGTGATCAGCAACGGCGAGACACGTCTGAAAGCCTCTTATGCCAATGGCGTCATCACCCTAGCAGGTTGGCAGGGCGGTGAGACACGCGCAGAGGTGTTCAGCCTCAGCGGTTACAAGCAGTTGTCCATCGCTAGATGGAATGGCAACAGCATCTCCGTGGAAGCCTTACCCAAAGGTGTTTACTTGTTAAGAATCAACAGTTTTACTTATAAATTCGTGAAATAAACTATGAAGAAGATATTTTCTCTCTTGTGCTTGATGCTCATCACACTCACCATGTCAGCACAAGACAACCCCAACCGATTGATCATCCAGCCCAAACAGGGCAACATCAAAGGCTACCTAGTTGAGCGCATCGACAGCATTTACTTCACCAACCTTGAAGGCCGAGTAGCTGCAGATGTTCAGTTTCTCAAGTACAGCCCAAGCGACAAGGGCGACACGCTATACGTTGCAGTGACCAAGACTGCCGAGTGTAGCTATTACAAGATCAACGTGATGCCCACCACACGTGCCAATGCACTCACCAGCGACGCCGTAGTGGAGAACTACTTCAACCAGATTGAGACGCTCACGTCATACGACGACTTCACCAATGCAGCGATGACAGGATTTGAGTTCACCTTCAAACCTAACACCAGCTACTCTATCGTGACCTTAGGCTATGACAAGTATGGCATTGCTTGCTCCGCTTCACGTGCCGATTTCACCACACCTAAGGCTGAGATCGCCGGCAATCCGGACATCACCTACACGATAGATGAGCTAGGAACCACCAATGCTAAGGTGACTATCACACCCAACTCTGACTGCGCTAGCTACGCTTGGTGTATCTTCAAGGAGGGCGAAGCTGAAGCCAAGTATGAGCAATATGCTCCGATGTGGGGCTTTGAGAATATGGGCGAGATGATCAAGACCTTCTGCTGGAACCTTTACAGTGGCGTGAACACTGCTTCTTACACGGACCTCGTACCTGGAACCAACTATGAGCTCTATGTCCAACTAGTTGATGCCAACGGCAACGATGCCGACTTGAAGATTATCACCTTCACCACCAAGACCATGGGTGGCACAGGAACAGCTGAGGTAAACATCACCTTGGGCGACTTTGTTTCAAGCGGCGGTTCTTACGGACAGTACGTTGTATATACTCCTAACGATGAAACCAACCTCCACCGCGATATGCTCATCACCAAGGAAGCATACAACACAGCCAAGTGGGGTGACGAAGGCGTACTGGCTTACCTCAAGCAAGACAACAGCATGGATCCTTATTGGGACAATTATGGCACACAGAACATCGCCTGGGCCGTAGATCCATCTACCGAGTACATCGCTTTTGCAGTGGCTCAGAATGCCAACGGCGAATGGGGTCCTCTCACACGCCTTGCCTTCACCACACCTGCTGCAGGCTCAGCTTCAACCGCTGCAGCTAAGCACAACCTTCCTGCAAAGCGCGTCGCAGCACCTACCTTCTTCCAGAAGGGTCAGGCTCCACGCTTCTTCCAGAAGAAGGCTGACCGCAAGTTGACCATTAAGAACGCTGAATAATACCGCTATATCAATCTCCTCCGACATGTCCGCACACCTATTATATATATGGGGCGGCATGTCAGAAGAGATTTTTTGTTTATACCTAACAACCTTATTTACACATTAAAACTCTTACTTTTATGAGAAAACATCAACTGCTTTTAACCCTTCTCTTGATGTTTGCATCGATGGCAACCTTCGCTCAGAGCAAAGACGCAGAGCCATTGAAAGCATTCAATCAAGCCGATGGCACAGCTGACATCTGGGGTTTCCTCACCTACGACATGAAGTATCGCACCAATGGCGTGGTGAAGTTCAACTCTGCCAAACCTGACGAATATAGCCTGCTGAAGGATTATGGTCGGGAAGTGGGTACATCCAAGTATCTCACAGCAGCCACTTACGTGGGCGATAAGCTCTACGGCTACTGCGCCACCTACTATGGTTCAGGTGCATTGGTACCCCACTCTATTGTCACCGTCAACCCCGACAATGGCGAATGCACTACGCTTCTAGAGGTGGACCCATACACCGGATTGCTCTTCAACGACATGACTTACGATCCCGTGACCGGTCTGATCTATGCCATCGCTTACAACGAAGATTCGAACAATCCCACGAGCAGCTACTCTGCGCTTTACACCATTGATCCTACAAGCTGCGAAATGACTTATGTGACACGCATCAACTATCTGCTCTTAGCTATCTCAGCTGACAAGGGCGCCCTCTATGGCTTGGCACGTGACATGAGCAAGAACTATGATGACGCGAACAACTCGTTCCTCATCCGCATCCCAGCGCAGAAGATAGCAGACAAGACCTACACGCCCGAAACCTTCTCAGGTGACCCACGTTTTGGTATCAATGCCTATTACCTTGAGAGCATGGAGTTTGACAAGACCACTCACCAGCTATGGTGGCTCACCCAACCTGCCAACGGTTATCCTACAATGGTAGAGATCGACCCCGAGACAGGTAAGGCCAAGAGCAAGAAGCAGATGTATCTGCAGGCTCAGATCATCGGTCTGTCCATTCCTTATCAGACGGGTGAGGATGATGCACCTTCACTGGTCAGCAATCTGAAGATTGCCGTAGCCGACAAGGGTGAGATGCAAGCCACCCTTACATGGAACAATCCCTCCAAGAATTTCGCAGGAAACACCCTTGAAAGTATCGAAGGCGTCAAGATCTATCGCAACGGAACCATCGTTGATGATGTGGACGAGAGCGTAGTGGGTCAGACAGGTTGCACCTGGACTGACAACACCATCACCAAGAGCGGCTACTACACCTATCGCCTCGTGCCTTACAATAGCTACGGCGATGGCGCTTATAAGGAGATTGAAGCCTTCATCGGTCGTGACGTACCTGGCAAGGTAACCGATCTCACCCTCTCTACCAATGGCAACACTGCCACCATCACATGGGCACCTTCTGCAAAGGGCGCTCACGACGGATGGTATGACCAAGCCGCTCTGACCTATCGCGTGGTGCGTCAACCCGACAATAAGGTTGTGGCTAGCGCCACTACCGCTACTTCCATCACCGACAACGTTTCCACCTTCAGCGGCTACTACTATCAGGTGACAGCGAAGAACAATGAAGGCGAAGGCGAAACCGCTAGCTCTAACGTGGTTCCGTTCGGCCCTGCAATGGCTATTCCTTACACCAACTCGCTTCAGACCTCTGACGAGTTTAACCAATGGAAGATTTTGGACAACAATGCAGATGGTACTACATGGCAGTTTAATGAAGGTGACAAGGTGACCAACTACTTCTGGTCACTCAACAACGCTGACGACTACCTCGTTTCTCCTTCTCTCAACTTTGAGGAAGGCAAGCAGTATCAGGTGCGCTTCACCTATTACACCTCCAACTATGTCACAGCTGACACCCGTGAGCCTGTGATGGAGAAGATGCGCGTGCGCTATGGCACCGAAGCTACCAAGGAAGGTCTCTCTACAGTGATTGAAGATCTAGGTTCGTTCCACACTCCTAGCCTCACCTACCTACACGGCAAGAGCACCTTTACGCCTAAGGCAGGCACAGGTTACGTAGCTTTCGACGCTTGCTCAGACGGTTCGTCAGGTATCATCTACCTCAAAGATGTATCCGTACGCGAATATAGCGCTACCGATATCAGCGCCACCGAGCTCAATGGTAGTATGACTGCCAACGTGGGCACCAAGTATGCGTTCGGCGTGAACGTAGTGAATGAAGGTTCAGCCGCTGTAAACCAGTATCGCGTAGAGGTGTACAACACCGCTACGGGTAAGGTGATCAGCACCAAGGACGTGACCGAGACCCTTGAGGCTGGTGCTAGCCGCAACGAGAGTATGGAGTGGACGCCTGACCAGGAAGGTCAGTTCACCTTCGGCGCTCGCGTCATCCTCGATGGCGACACCTATCCGCTTGACAACGACTGCGCAAGCCACTTGATGGTCACCGTAAGCCCAGCATCATCTGCTAAGTGGCTCACCGTGAACAAGGATGCGCTCGATGAAGCTTATGGATGGACGCTACCTTTCAACTTTGGTGATGCTTACACCCAGGTACAGGTAATCTATCTCAATAAGGAGATGCAGCTCAAGAACATCAACCTCACTGGTGCACAGTTCCTCTACAATAGTCCTGACGTGACCTCTGCTCTCACACGCGAGGTGCGCATCAGCATCGCAGAGACCGATCGCGACTACTTTAACATCGTAGACCATAACGTCGACTTTATTGATGCCGACTACAAGACCGTCTATGAAGGTAAGATCACGGTCAATGCCAACAAGCTCAACTCTCCCGTAACCATCACCTTTGACAAGCCTTTCACTTATAAGGGCGGCAACATCGTGGTGAAATACGAGACACTGTTTGACACCGACTATGTTACCGACAACCAGCAACCTCTCTGGCATTATGCTGACAACTATGACGATGGCGATCCTCTCTACAACCGCTCGGCTATCTGGCGCAGCGAAACCAGCACTGAGGTGGTCAGCTCTAAGATTGGTGTGATGTACTGGACACCATTCACAATGTTCTCCTATGACACCGCCAATGGCATCGGTGGCCTCGTAGCTCCTACCAACGCAGCGTTCAACCTCACCCAACAGGGCAGCACGCTCCATTTCGGTAGCAAGATGGATCAGGTAGATCTCATCAGCACCTCAGGCGCAGTGGTACGCTCTGCACGTGCTACCAGCACGCTCAACGTGGAAGGTCTCCATGGCGCTTACCTTGTTCGTGTGAACACGGCAGGCAAGACCCTAACAATGAAATATGTGATCAAGTAATCTTAGTCAACATAAATCATTCATTTAGCATTTAGATTGTTGCGCCCTGGCTTCGATGATGAAGCTGGGGCGCATTGTTTTTATGCATTCTCCTGAATTGAATAGTCGTTGCAAAAATTCTCCTTTGTAAACATTTCGTCACAACAAACACCCCTTTGTAAAAGCGCAAAATAGAGTAAAGAAGCACGCCAAACTCTCCTTATTATTCACAAAATCCACTCTTTGGAGGCAAAACCATACCTTTGACCATCCCAAAGGGCCCCTTTGGGGAGCTAAAACGGCCCCTTTTGGAAAGCAACGAAGCCTCTTTTGCAAACAAAAAACAGCCATTTTGAGAAGATTTAAGAGCTGTTTTGAGCCTTTTCAGAGCCTTTAAATTTATATTTCACTCATTATCAAGAGATTGCATTTTTCGCCGATTCAGCAGCCATTCCACCTCTCCTCAAGAATATTCGACGTACGAAAGCTCTTTTGTAAAACATTTTCAGCACACAAAAGGTCACTTTTATATAGACGGGAAGCATCCTTACCTGATTATATTAGCACTAACAAGGCAAAACGTTATCAGCACGGGCTATATCTAGCTTTGGCTTTTTCTCACGATATTCGTTCGTTAGTCTAGTGTAGAATGACCAGTGAAGCCTTCGTTTAGCAGAGTCTAATGGCAGAGCGATAGACGAAAAGACGAACATAAAGTACCATAAAAACTTGGTACTTTTCACATAATTTTATTATTTTTGCAAGCAGAACCATCTACAATTATTGACATATAGCATATCAAGACGCTACTCGTTCCATGGACGAGCGGCCAATAATCGTTGATATTGCAGCTTCATTGTGTCAACACATCAACTCTTTTCGCCCCTGCGTATGAGGATAACAAAGCATTACATACCCATAGCGATTGCCATTGCCACGTTGCTCCTGCTAATGGTGACCTACCAGTGCATCCACAATTCCAGCGTCAGATGGGATTCGGCAGAGAACCTCGACTCTATCAAGCGACGCGGAAACGATTATCTACTGAGTGGTCAGCCTGATAGCGCCATGGCTTGTTACACCTATATCACATCCCAGTATGATGAGAAGATGAATAACAAGCAGAAGAGCGTCTGCGCCAGAGCTTTCAACAATCGCGGTTACATCTACTTCTATGAGTACCTCGACTTTGACCAAGCATTCTCGTTCTACCTCACCGCCAGCCACATAGACGTAGAGATTCACTGTGATCCATCAGCCACATTGCTCAATATCGGCAACGTCTATGACGATTATGACTCGCATATAAATGCTATCAAGTATTACACCCAAGCGTTGTACGAAGCCGAGAAGCACCACAACTGGAACATCTTCCTAGTGTCACTGGTCAACCTTGTCAGCAAAAAGGTGGAAAAGGGGCTATCCATCCAGCAAGAACTGGACCTCTATCATCGTCAGCACATCCCCGACAGCATTCCTCTACGTCAGTATACGAGCTACAAAGTGAAGAGCGCGGACCTCTATATACAGAAGCGTTATCCCGAAGCGATACGCTATCTAGAGCTAGCTGCCCAACATGTGGACACTCGCGAGACACCCGAACGATTTGCTTGTGCCGCCATGATACTCGCCGCATCGTGCTATACGGAGATGAACCAGCCGGACAAGGCGCTTGCCATCTGTAAGAAGGCGCTCAGTCTGACCATTCGTGGTAATGCCAACGACACACGCACATCGGTCTATGAGTGCATTGCCAAGATCTACAAGCAGAAGGGCGACACCATACAAGCCAACAAAGCATTGCTCCACTCGTATCAACTCATGGACTCGATCAACCGCAAGCAGAAGTTTAACAAGGCCAATGCCCTACAATACATGTACGAGATGAAGCGACGCGACGAGCAGTCGCAGATCGATCATGAGCGCCGACGCGTGCTGGACATCGTCTATGGCGTGACTGGAACGGCTGCTTTCATCATCATCTTACTGCTCTTGGTCAACTATCGGAAGAGTCAGCGACAGCTTCAGATGCAAAAGGAGCTATACAAGCAAGCGCTCAAGGAATCGCGCATCAGCAATCATCCCACTCGTTCTACGGGCGAAGCCAAGGCCAATGGCGAGCAAGCCGCTATATATAATAAGGTGATAGCGTTTATGGAAACCAGCGATGAGATATATAGCAACAACTTCACAGCAGAGCGCTTTGCCGAACTGCTCGGTTACAAGATGCGGCAGATCTCAAGCGCTATCAGCGAGATGACAGGCAAGAACTTTAACACCATCCTTGGCGAATATCGTGTTCGGGAAGCTTGCCGACGCATCTGCGACCCCAGCTATGAGCAGTTTACCTTTGCTGCCATCGCTGAGCAGCTAGGTTTCCGGTCACGTACCAACTTCATCACGGTGTTCAAACGCGTCACCGGACTGACCCCAACCGAGTTTGTCAGAATGAAAAACGAGCAGGCCTCAAGCCAATCATAATGTATCAATCTTGGTCAGAAAGCTGACAAAAAGACCCTAAGTTGTCTTGATTCTAGAATAAAGACACAACGGACACGCTTATACAGAGCCGATTAGAGGCAATTCATTAGTTTTGCAGCAGAGTTTTCAAAAACATTCATTAAAACTGTTTGCTTATGACTAAGAGTACCTCATTAAAGGTTGGAGCATTGGCCGTTGCCATGTTCGCTGGTGTATGTAGCGGTGTTCAGGCACAGCGCACACTACCCAAACAAGTAATCAAGATGACCCCGTCATCAGTCAAAGCGTGTCCCTTCGGCATTGTCAAGCGTAGCGATGTCCACATGCTCACCCCTCTCACACCACAACAGAAGTTGGAGCAGCAACGTAAGATAAGCGAAGCGCTTGCCAGCAAACCTTCAACAACAACAAGCACGCACCAACGCGCACCAAGAAAGGCGAACGCTAAGTGGAACACCATGCTCGAAGAAAACTTCGAATACATGACAGATGGCACCGATAGCGTACCGGGCGTAGAGATCAGCGACGATAGCTCTTGGGAGATTCCTGACCAGTACTTCCACACGCCAGGATGGACGGGCGAGGGTATCTACCAAGCAGGAGGCTGCGTAGCGCTGGCTTATCCGGGCTTTGGTGGTGTGCTCAACACACCTCTTGGCAAGTATAAGGGCCGTCTGAAGATCTCGTTCCGTGCCAAGTCAATCGCTAAACGTCGCCAAGCAGTAAGCATCGTGCTATGTCGCGGTGGCATCGTAGATCCTCAAATGGCTGGTGACAACTATGAATGGGTCAACTTCAACACTGCTGACGGATGGACCGACTATGAGCTAGAAACCACCAACTACTATGACCAGGACAACTGCTTCCTACAGATCAACGCTGGTTCATATGACGATGGTATCATCATAGACGACCTCCAAATAGAAGAAGACCAAAACTTTGTAGGTGTCCCACAGAAACCTAACGTAAGCCACTTCACCCACGAGGGTTTCACTGCCACATGGAATGCCGTAGACAATGCAGACCAATACCTTCTCAACCTTTACAAACTACAAGATAAAGCCGACGCACAGACCGAGCAGATTACCGACTTTGATGATCTCGCTCTGAACGACGAAGGCACCTTTACTAATATTCCCGACGGATGGACATTCAATCTCACGAAAGATTCAGTGGCTACTGGGTACGATGGTTCTAATGGTGTAGCCTTCTGTAGCGATCCCAATGGATATGACCCAGGATACATCGAAACCGAAGGCACAGGCGGTGCTATCACCAATCTAAGCTTCTATCTGACCAAACTCTCTGACAACTCGGACGAGCTTACTAGCTATGGCTACGGCGTAAGTATGTCGATTAAGGGTTATGATGGTGAGAGCTGGAACAGCATCTGTTATATCTCACTGGCCGATTATACCAAGGGTGAGCCTCAACACATCACGAGCGATCTGCTCAAAGAGAATGGTATCGATATCGCAGGGAAGTATACCAAACTGCGTTTCTGCGGTGGGTTGAACGATGAAGGTTCATTCGTAATAGACCAGGTGGAGCTTTCTACGCTTACACCACAGGACACCGTACTCTTCCAAAAGGACGTGACCACCTCTACCCCATCCTACGCTTTCACTGGTCTCGATATGGATCAAGACTACTACTATGACGTACGTGCATCACGCAATGGCATAGGCGAAGGTAAGGCTACTGACCTTGTGCATGCCTTCGGTGTAGCTGCGCCTAAGGCTACGGAAGCTACCGACATTGACGAACGTGGCGAGTTTACCGCCAACTGGGAAGCAGAGCCGAAGGCTAATGATGGCTATACGGTGTGTCTGAACAAGACTTATATCGCTCCCGAGGCTATTACCGACTATGAGATCCTCTCTGAAGACTTCAGTAAGGTAACCACGGCTGCCACCGTAGATGATCCCGAATCATATGGCAACAAGAATCAGGTTACCACTCTGGACGAAGCTACGCAGACTAGCGGTTGGTACGGACAGGGCAACTTGATGGCTAATGGCATGCTCGGTTGCCGTCAAGCAGAAGGTCCTACCTACGAAATCATCACACCGGAGCTTTCTCTTGGCAATGGCGATGGATCATTCAACGTCACTGTGACGACCTACTTTGTCAGTGCAGATACACTTGTGGTTCAAGGCAAGCAGTTAGCTTACATCCCAGGCAAGGCTGGCGAGACCGTGACCATGACCGTACCGATGACCGATGGATATGATGGGCTGCGTGTATGGTTCTACACCAAGAACTACGGATCGTTCTTCATCGATGATATCAAGATCACACAGAACCTCAAGAAGGGTGACAAACTGGTTTACAGCAACATCGAACAGGAACAGACCACCGACACCAAGTACACCTTCAGCGGACTGGATGTCACTCCAGGAACTTCTTACAGCTACGTGGTCTATGCGCGCCGCAGCAACTATAAGGAGAGCGCCGTGTCTGACGCTTCTAACGAAGTGACTGTTGATGTACTCAATGCTATCCAAAGCGTGAAGACCACCAACAAGGGCAGCAAGCGCATCTATGACCTCAATGGTCGCGAGCTTCCTGCAGCTAAGCAGCATGGTGTGTACATCATCCGCGAAAACGGTGAGACACGTAAGGTGGTAATGTAAATCTAGACCTTTATGTTTATGACGATGTACCATATCAATCGTTCATT
The DNA here is from genome assembly GCA_963639545.1 of Bacteroidaceae bacterium. Classification (GTDB taxonomy): domain Bacteria; phylum Bacteroidota; class Bacteroidia; order Bacteroidales; family Bacteroidaceae; genus Prevotella. The sequence continues at coordinate 14,973 of CAVHUZ010000009.1, read as the reverse complement.
ACTCTCAATCTTGTTCCTTGCTGGGGCTGCACATGCCCTAGCAGGCGACAGGATTGTCTGTAATTTCCAACGTGGCATCCCGGCCAACTTTATCCTCGTGGACAACGATGGCAACGAACCTTCAGCAGGTGCGCAGAAGCTTGGCTTCAACAAGGGCGACGCTTGGATAGCATGGGACGAGGACGCTACCAACAAGGTGGCAGCCAGCACCTCATGGTATAAGCCTGCCGGACAGAGTGACGACTGGATGATTCTGCCCTCGCTCGATGTCAAGAAGGGCACGGTGCTCAAGTGGCGTGCCAAGGCCGTAGATGCCAAGTATCGTGATGGCTATGCGATATATGTATCGATCTCGGGCACTGACCTAGATTGCTTTGACACGGCGCAACCCATCTTTAGCGTAGATGCGGAGGAGAGCGAATGGACCACACACTCGATATCCTTAGAGCAGTTTACGGGCAAGAGCATCCACATCGCCTTTGTCAACAACTCTAACAACAAGAGCCGTCTCTATCTGGACGACCTCTTCGCTGGCGTGCCACAAGCCGTCAGCATCACACCGGCATCGCCCTATGTGGTAAAGCCCGGTGAGAAGTTTGTGCTAAGTGCCACCGTTTCCACTGACCTTGATGAGCCCCAACAGGGCGTCAGTGTCAGTTATCAGTGGGGGGAGCATCACGAATCCATCACGTTGCCCACCGCGCTGGCTACCGGAGAGCCGCAGACCATCACCTTCAGCGACTCGCTTGAGATAGTCTCAGCTGGTGATAGCATCACCCCCATCTTCAGCGCGGGCAAGACTGAGACCTCACAATGCATCACCGCTCACTACAAACGCATTCTCTGCGAGGAAGCCACCGGCATGTGGTGTGGCTATTGTGTCAACGGCATCGTGACGATGGACCGGCTGAAGAAGGCTTATCCTAACGAGTTTATAGGCATATCGATTCATAGCGGTGACAAGCTCGACCTGGATGGATATAGCGCTGAACATGTAGGAGCTGGCAATGACGGCTATCCTGACATGATAGGCAATCGCCTCTCTGCCTACCACGCCTTTCCGGTGAAGTTTGAGCCCAAGTTTCAGAAGGCTTTGCAAGACCCTATCGGTGCTGCCGTGGAACTGAAAGCGTCGATAGGCGAGGATGGTAAGGTGAACGTGCTGACCACCACTTGCTATAACACATCTGCCGATGCCGCTAACTATTCGTTAGCTTACGTGTTGGTGGAGGACAGCGTGCATCATCCTGATGACGGCAGTTACCGCCAGCACAACTCATATGCCGGTGGTAGCAAAGGTGAGATGGGAGGCTTTGAGAATCTTCCCGAGTATGTGCCTGCCAGCGAGATGTACTACATGGATGTGCCTCGTCTGCTGGAAGGTGGATATGAAGGCCTAGACCTCAGTCAGCCTTCTAGCATCGATGCCGGCACGCAATACACCCACCAGTATGCATTTGATGTGCCCGAAACGGTGGATCATATCAACCAGTGCAGCGTTGTGGCCATGTTGCTTGACCGCACATCAGGAGCTGTAATCAATGCGGCAAGCGCACGTCTTGCATCTACGGCTGACGCCATTGACCGCGTCACGGGTTCTGACAATCTTTATTCCTCTATCTTGGTCTACGATCTTCAGGGACGCAAAAGGATGGTTCTCTCTGAAGAAAGTAACCTTAACGCCCAACTACAACAACTTTCACCAGGCGTATATATCATCCGCGATGCCAGCGGGCATACTAGGAAACATCTGATAAGATAGTTGGGTACGACAATCGCACACCTATCAAGGGCTTATACATCCTTGATGGTGTGCGATTTTTTTCTTTTTTATAAGGCGTGCACTAAGTATCCACGCACTATTAATCTTCTATTAATATAGCTTCTATGCCGCTCGGAAGCAAGAAGGTCTATTGTTTAATATCCATAGGGTGACTGCATATTCAGATGCGCCATCAGCGTTTCGAAGTTGCGCTGACGTGTACGGTTCATGATGAGGAAGATATCTATAAGCCACCAAACATAGCAACCGCCACAAGTGATCAGTTTTCCTACACCCAAACCGACATCGCCTATGTAGAAGCGGTCTACCCCAAAGTAGCCCAAGACGATAGAAAGCACCAACGAGATGGTAGGATCCTTGAGCGTGCTGGTGAGAGAAAAGAACACCATCTCGTCAATTTCACTATTGAGCAAGCGCTCACGAACCATGGGTATAGTCTCGGGAGGCAACTTGCTTGACAACGTAAATAAGAGCTGATTAACTTTATTTTGATCCATAGTTATTAGTTTATGAATTATATTCCTAAAACGTTGCGCACCACTATCCAAACCATAAAGGTCACTATATAGGCACGCACCACATATCTATTCTCAATATACCGGGTCAGCCACTGCTTAAACTGTTGGCGTGGGACGATCCATCGCACCACAAACAGCAACGCATATGGATAAGCCACCACTGCATAGAGATTGTATGACACGGCTTGCACTACATGTCCATGAAGCAAAGCATACACCGCCCGTTGCCCACCACAACCAGGACATTGCCATCCTGTCAGCTGATGGAAGGCGCATTGCAAGGCCCATCGCCCAGCTGTGGGGTCATAGTTGGCATAGAGCACCAAGCCTAGCAGAGCAACGACCGCCGTCAGCATCCATCGGTATCGATAACGCAAGGGAAAGGTGATAGATGTTTACAGACCTGCACCGGCACTCGCTCCGATAGCTGCAAGAGATGCAACGCCCCAAAAAGACCAGTAGAACACCTGCCATACGATACCTAGGACCAGGCTGATTAATGACCATTTCTTGGCGTCCGAAGCTGCCAGGTAAGCCTCATTGTATTGTCCCAATACCCAAAAGTCGTTCACCTTTGAGGCACGGATGATAGCATAGATACCTGTGGGTAAGCAGCAGCAAAGGGTGGTAAAGATGGCAAGAGCCATGTTGTTGTTGGGTTTCATCATGTTTGTTGGTTCCATAACATTAAGGTTTTGAAATTAGAAAATATAGTTTATCTGTTTCTAGCTTAGCCTTTTAATCTACATAGCAGATGCTGCGAGCAATCCACCAACCCGTGTTGCTGCTATGCAGCTTGACACGTGACCCGTCGGGACGATAGATTTCGGCAATCTCATACCATCCGTTGTAGATGCCTGAGACGTAGATGTCATAGTCGACGTAGGCTTTAAGATACATACATACCGAGCCATTGGGAGAATTACGAATGTTGGTGACACCTCTTAGATTAGAGATCTTGACGTGTGTCATATTGATTGGTGTGGCAGTGACAGCAACTGCTTTTCTTGCTGGGGCTGCCATCTGCTTGGCTGCATTCTGCTTAGCCACTTTGGCTTCGGCCTTGGCTTGTGCAGCACTGGCTTGTGCCGCATCAGCTTGCGCTTTGGCTGCTTGTAGCTCATCTTTCAGTCGTTCGTTCTCCTTGGCTGTCTGCTCAGCTTGTAGTTCAGCCTTCACCTCTTCCTTCAACGCTTGGCGGTCAGCCTTGCTATTGCAAGAGAAGAGCAAGGGAAGGGCCATTGCTGCAATGAATAGTTTTTTCATCGTTCCTTCAGTTAAATGATTATTCATGGGCTAGATGCTTGACTCTGCCATATTGCAAAGATATGGATAAATTCCGACAATTTAACACCTTTCTAAAGGAAATTGTTTCTCAAGCCTATATTTCCCTAAATAATTCTAAATATCAAAGGTAAATTTGCTGCTATATAGAAGATATTTGGATGGAAGTAATTGTTTTAACAGATTAAATTTGTATTTTTGCCCGATGTATGCCGAATATTTCGCTTACAAAGTATTGACAAAAGTTTATATTATGAGAAAATCCATTATTCTAGCCGTAGCCGCTATGGCCGTTTCCCTGTCATCATGCAATGACAACGAGAACGTCACGTCCCCAGACAACGTAATAACGGGTTATGTCACCGAGATCAATAGCTATGGTCAACCGATACCTAGCTTTACGCCTGCCGATATGAAAAAAGTGGGATTCGACTATGCCGACCTTATCGATGTAGAGATTGGTGATAAGGTGAAGCTACATAACGTACCTTATGTAAGTTCGTTTAACGAAGTGGCTATCTTAGGGCCATCCTACGTCGACTACAATGCGCATGGTGACGACTATGGCTTTGCTATGCTCAATGGCGATTTCCATTACTATATAGGAGGCGAAGTGGGTGACAAGGTAACAATGAAGCTCTCTGACAAAGGCGGATACAGCAAGACCTACGAGCTGATGAAATCGGTATATTCAAGCGAGCGTCAGCCAGACGAGAGCGCAGAGGAGTATGCCAACTTCCGAATGGTCACCACCACTGGCATCGCACCTAACGTGCTTTATCGTTCAAGCAATCCGCTCAACTGTGCAAAGAACCCAGGTCGCTACGGTGTGGTGGATAGCCTCGCTCGCGTAGTGGGAATAAAGACAGAGATAGACCTTGCTGACACCCCCGAAAGCATTGAAAAGTATATGACCACCGAGGGCTATGCGTCAAGCTACTGCCCCCAGCTATTCAAAGAGGGGAACACCATTGCCTGCGGAATGTCAGCCAACACGTTCTGCGACGACTTTAAGACGCGCCTAGGCAAGGCTGTTAAGTTTATGATTGCTCACCAGCCTCCTTACCTTATACATTGTAACGAGGGCAAGGATCGTTGCGGATTTGTGTCCATGCTCTTTGAGGCACTGGCTGGCGCAAGCATCGACGAGCTACGCAGAGACTATATGGTGACGATGCTCAACTTCTATAAGATTCCCGACTATGGCGATTCGTATCAGCTAAGACAGCTACTGGCTATCGACCGTATGATTTGGCTCATGTGCAACGAAGAGACCCTAGCCAACTATCAGTCCATCAATTGGGACGAGATTGACGTTTCCAACATCGACTGGGAAGGTCTCGGCTTCTACAAGGAAAACTTGCAAGGCCCCAACCTACAAGCTTCAGCTAAGAAATACCTCAAGGAATGTGGCTTGAGCGATGAGGAATGTGAAGCGTTACGCACCATCTTGACCACCTCCAACTAATCTCCTAGTAAACCGCCCCCTTCGGCTTTCCACCAATCTAGATTACCTATGCGGGAAGCCTTACACACACCATAAGAAGCAATGCCAAGGCCGATTATTCAGCCTCCGCATTGCTTCTTGTTCTTTATAAATGGCTGCTGTCACCCTTCAAAGCACTTCTTCGATATTCCATTCTCTACGTTCCTAAAAACTCACAAAAGGGCCTTCGCTATGAAAATCAAATTAATTTTCTGAGGAAAATAATTTGATTTCCACCTAAAAATAATTTATTTTTTCTCTTCGAAGAGCCTCTTCCGCAAAGGCATTCATAAGCTATCATTCTGACAAAGCATACAGAATGACACGGGAAAAGTTCTCATTACACGTATATAATGTTCTATCTTTTCTGCTCACTGCCCAATGCTACCTCATACCGAAGCAGTCCAAGGAATCTACAAGAGCAATATATACCTTTTTCAATATCAGCCTTTACATGGTACTGATTTTGTATCTCAGCGTATCATACCAGGAATATTGATGTTCATCGCTTCGATGGTTTACGGCACGATATTCTATTGCTACGCCATTTAGTCCATACCTTTCCCAAGTACGAAGAGTGCTACGTTTATTATCCTCTGGACTATGTATGTAATTAAAGATTGCACGGAGCACTTTGTCATAGTGCATACGTCTGAAAGAGAAAAGCATCGTTGCACGAGCTGTGTTCAAGTTTTCTATTGCTAATATCAGTTTGTAGGACCTATTGCTAGGCAACGTAAAGATAAACGCTGACTCCCACTTTACTGTGTCGGTACTCTTATGTGTCACTCTTTCTGTGCAAGGGATAACCTTATAGTCTGCTAATTGCTTCTTAGAAAGATAATTGATATATTTGGATTTCAGTTTATCCAGGTCTAGGCTGTCGGCTTTTGCCAAGGCGTCCTCAAAACTATTCATCACATATTGAGGGGCAATAGGCTTCCTTTTGATACCATCGGTTTCAGGATCAAAGGTCGATCGGAGATTTTTCACCTTCATATACTCGATGGCTGGGGACAGATCTATCTCATCCAAAAGGGTAAGTTTGTTTTCCTTAGCAATGCATCGGATTTTTGGAAGTCGTATTTTTAGATACTCTGTTAATCGGTTGAGTTCACGTATACTCATATCGTTTGAAACCGTTAATGGCTCAAACTTTATATTGCCTGTTCTCGGCGGATCTATCTTGATCCATCTATAATAGAAGGTGACGTCATTCCAATCAAGGTAAAACTCCTGCTCCTTCATGATATCTAATGCCGGTTCATTGTTCTGCTGTTTATAGATGTCAAGCAATTTACGTTCGTACGTATCTTCTGTTCCGTTCCTTTTCGTAAGAATACTTGTCTCTACATAGCGACATAGGACATTGTCAACAAAGTATTTCTGAAGATTAGGATTATTGGCAAGATGATGATAGATATGCACCAAGAGATAAGGATTAAGACAATATCTATCCTTAGCCCATTTGACGGCGCGTTTTATAGCATCATAAGACGTTAATGGAAGCGTAATGCCAACCAACACCTTTCGGATGCATTCTTCATGAACAGTATATTCCTTTTTCTTAATAGGTCTTAGCCTCCTTACCCTTGGCACACTGGGGGTGGTGGGAAAGTAGTTTTTTGTCTCTTGGAAGTACGTGACAGGCTCTTGCGGTTTGGGCTTCTTTCGCTTCTTCTGTTTGGGCGCAATATTGCTCTGTTGCTTTTTAGGTTGTTCTTGCTTGCTTGTGTTTTGCGTTGGTGTGACTGACGGTTTAGGTTTTACTTCTTTTATTATAGGATCTATTTTCTTTAGTTTGCTTTTTAATAATGTAGCTTCCGCTGGGGTGATGGGCGTAACATAACCATTTCTGATGCGAATACCACATTCAGATACGACGGCTAATATCTGTATAATCGTCAACTTCGGGTGTTGTCTCGTTATGTCTTTTAAATCTATATAATCTGCCATAAGAGTATTGTCATAGGTGAATGGTTTTTTTACTAAAAGAAGAAAAACATAATAACAAGAGATAATAGATATAGTACTCTTTTCTTATGATTATTTTTTATTATTATCTAAATATAATTTTGCAGCTTTCACGATCGTTATAAGAGCTCTGACAAAAGGAATATTTATAAAACAGCACATAGCGCCTATCATAGAATAGATGGCCCATTTGGCATATGACAATTCACCTGTGACTAAGCAAAAGAAGAACAACAATGCTCCGGCAAAAATACATAATTTTCCACTAATCTTACTCAGTTGGATATATACTTCCATTCCAACAATACCCGTTCCCAAGTATTGCTCATTATTGATGGGGGCTTGTGGGTGCGTATTTGGGTTTGGCAGCTCTGTTATCTCAAAAGTTTTTTTTGGTGTATATTCTTATTTGTATACTCATCTTCAACTTTGGCATATGTTGCCGACTTAGATTTGTGCGTAGTAACAACGGCTATCGGCATCGCAATTAAGAGAAAGATAAAGGATGCTATAATGATGACATCCTCTTCGTTCATCATTCCATAATCGACATAATCGTAGTTGAAATGCAAAATGAGTAATGCAATGACATATACGATTATTAACAAGAATATAGTAATTTCTTTCCGTTGTGAATGAGGCTAAGGTTGTTTCGTCTTATCTTCCATTTTACTATTATTATAAGAGATTGGTTGTTGGTACTTGCTTCTATAGTTTTTGGTAAATCAGATTCATACAGACATGATCAGTTCGAGTTGACACTGACGTGCTACTATATCGTGGAGTCTGATTGGTTGTTGGCGCTTGAGAGATTTGTAGCCTCACGTTTAAGTACAAAATTAACCTTAGTGGTTCTAGTATTGGTACGTATGCCCGTCACATACTCGTCTTTTCCAAAGTTGGGGAAGGCGGTATTGGTCTCGGTATACACCCCGACAAGCTCCCACCCTTCGTTACCAAGCTTATTAAGTTCAGCGGTGGGATCATTCAAATTGGTAGATGAGAAATCTCCATACGTTCCCGCTTCACCACCTACAGAGATGGTTTTGTATTCGTATTTCTTATGAGCGCATGAGGATAACAATAACACGAGGCTTAAAAGGAATAATAACTTTTTCATGATATCTAGCTTTTTAATAAATGCAAAGGTAAAGAAAAGTGACTTATTAGAAAGTGGAGTAATTGGTTCTTTTTAGTTCTTACATCATAGGAAAGGAAAATAATGTTTACCTTTGCGTGAAAGAAAGACAGCATGGAACAATCGCCAGAGATAAAAGAACTGATACGGAACGTCAATGAAAAGTTTAACAAAAAACCTGTCACCCCATCCGATTTCAGTAGGTTATCCGATGAAATCGAAGAGGTAACAGGTTGCACTATCAGCATTTCTACGCTGAAACGACTATGGGGATATGTGAAAGGATACGCCAACACACGCCGATACACGTATGAGGTTCTATGCAAATATGTGGGATATAAAAGTTGGGATGCCTTCTTACAGAAGCTCAACGACGATGGCGCTCAGTCAGATTTCTATACTCCAAAGACCCTGCGAAGCGATAGCTTGAACATAGGCGACTGCGTGGAGGTGACATGGCAACCTAATCGTCATTGTCTATTTGAGTATCTTGGTAACCATCAATTCATTGTCAAGCTCTCTGAAAACGCGAAGATTGAGGTCGGCGACCGATTCAAGTGTGATGTGTTTAGGGCTGGGCAGCCTTTGTATCTTGATGAGGTTTGGCACCAAGGGAGTCTTGCAGCTTACGTTGCTGGGCAATGTAACGGCGTTTTATTTCGCGTGATTCTTTCGGAGTAAGTTGACGCACCTTCCCCGCACGGCCATATTCACCTATCTTTTCACTCCAATATCGATCGTACTCTTGTAACAAGATGGTACGCGATTCGCCAAGATCAGTCCTAGAAAAGAATGTCGACTTAAGTTCATCAAACTTCCATTCCATCTGATGCATAAAGGTGTTATGTTCGGCCATGTTGATACCAGCACGCTTCTTCTCGATATAAGGCTTCATAATATCATCAATAGCACTGTGCAACTGATCGGTAAGCGCATTCAATGATGGAGATGATTCTATAGGTGTGGCATCGGGAGAAGTGGGTTGACTTGGCTTGCTTGATTCTGTAACCACAGGCTTGGGGGCTTCGTTAGCTGCCGTTACCGTAGCTATCGTCGGCACAGAGATTTGTTGCTGAATGGAATCAGCTGAATCTTTTGGCTTATTAATGGTGATAGGAGGAGACACCTTGCTTGGTTGTTCGGCTTTAGGCGCTTGATACAATGCTACAAGACTGACGATAGAAATGATTCCTACAAGAGCAACGGCTGCAACACGCAGCTTCTGACGTCGGTGCGTGAAAGCATGAAGAAAGGCTTCAATGGTCTGATATCTGTCATCCCTATCCGCCTTAGCACATTTTGCTATAAGTGAACGATAATAGACGGGCATCTTAAACCGTTGTAAGATGACACCTAAGGAATAGATATCTGTTCGGTTGTCTAAAGTGGTGGTTCCTTCGATCTGTTCGGGCGACATAAAGCCTTCTGTACCTGCGGGCTCCTTTAAGATGGCATAACTATCTGCATCGGAAAGGCCAAAGTCGATAATCTTTACGTTATGTCCGTTTTCGGTGATTAGGATATTCTCAAATTTGAGGTCGCGATGGATCACCTGTTCGGCATGAATGGCCCGCAACCCTTCACATAGTTGCACCACTATCCGTTTTTGTTCCTTAAGAGAAGGCTTCGTTTCAAGGTATTCATCAAGTCGAGTGCCTACAATGTATTCCATCTGAATACAGTTGCCATACCCCTCAATGGTAATGAAGTCGATATAACGCACTATGTTAGGGTGATCAAACTTAAAGCCGATAGCATACTCTTTCCTTAAGAGCATCTCATATTGCCCTTTACCACGATAGTCTTCCGACAACGCTTTAAGGACAAACCATCGACCTAGCTTTCTTGCTTTTAGGATTAGGCTATACCTTGAGGAAGCCAACACTTCAATATCAGTAAAGCTATTATTACTGTTTCCTTGAGGGAGTGTATAGAAATCTGAGTTGTTTGACATAACAAATAGTGTCCACTAAAATAACACTTAACACTATGAGGAGCGACACATGTTCTTCGTCCCCATGTGTAAAAGTATCTGATGATAGGGAGCTAACGACTTATGGTAAGCATCCGACCCTTATTTTATTATCTTCTTTCCATTCATAATATACACCCCGTTGGGTAGCGTATTGAGGCTGTTGCCCACACATTGTCCATTGAGATTGTATATCTTCGTAGAGCGCTCCATATCAGCAATAGGGAGAGAGAGGCTTGTAACATCTCCATTGATATTGATTTTAGCTTCATCAGCGGTGTTATTGCTTATTTGGAAGAAAGCTCGGTATCCACGCAGTTTATTAGCTTGACCATCGGTGGAAGAAGGATACTTGAGCTTGCCATCGGTGGCAAGGAAGAGCTCCGTGCCATCGCCCTTCATAAGATAAGGACCAAAGGTGCCAGAGAAGACGTAATCAGTACTGATGTCAGATGGCAGCGGCTGGGTCTCGTCATCTATGTACACGTTGTTAAAGACAAGGTAGTCTTTATCCTCCGCTGTCCTTATGAGGTAAGGTCGTCCAGCTTCCATATTATCTACCTTGGTGAAGTTCATCACCGTTCCCGTGAGGCTAGTGTATTCGTAGACCTCAGCTTCGGCACCAAAGCCCGCAGCTATTTGGTCAGCGGTGAGAGCAAAAGGCAGACATATCGTACCTATCCTTCCATTACCGAACGACCGTAGCACCTTAACCTGTCTATCATAGCTGTTTATGGGTTGATAAGCCACGGCGTCATCAAGCACAAGCGTTTCGCTATAGGAGGTGGGCTCGCTGGTGATCTCGTTTGTGGCTATGGCATTATCGATCATGTTTGCCATAAATATACGAAACATATAGACGGATGCGCTAGCAGGAATCGATAATCGTACGCTGCCATTCTGTTGAGGATTTTTAACTGTTTTCGCCAGCGTCCAAGTATTGCCAAAGTCGGTGGAGTAATAGATGTACGCTGCACCTAGGCGTGTCTGATATAGGTCGTCGTTCATGGCGTAAGTCAGTGTGGGCGTCAGACTGTTAGTCTCGGCATCGAAGCAGTTGTTTAGCGTCTCTTCAAGAGCTATTTGGGTAAATTCAGGTGCAGATGTTGGTGTGGTGGCAAGTAGCACGGTGGTAGTGCTGTCGTCAAACTGCTTCATAGTGCTCTTTGGTTTCACCGTTAGCCTAAAGAGCAGGCTGTCGCTGCTCACGGGCACATTGACCGTCAGCGATCCGCTAGCCGAGGTTATGTCGGCCAGTTTCTGCCAGTGACCTCCCGTCTTGTAGGGGCAACACTCCAGCACGCCGCTACCGAAAGCATAAGCAATGTAAGTGTTTATGTTCCACGTTACCGTTGGCGCATATGACCGGCCGTCGATCTGTTTATTGTCGGTGAAGTCTTTCCGTATGTTGTCAACGCTCATCACGGCGGGCATGGCAAACCGTTTCAGGATATAGATAGGCGTCTGGCTTGTGAGCTGCGACAGGTCTTCCATAAAGTAGGGCTTATATTTTTCCCTGATGCTCGCCACGGCTTTATACTGCACGCTGGCTGCTGAATGGGGAATATCCAGCATATTGCTGCCAATACAGCGGTTGCTGGTATACACGATTTGCCAGCTTTCCCCGTTGTCAAAGCTTGCCATAATGTCTACCTTCTGAAGCGTAGAATCGGTGATGGGGCTTATGTTCCATTTCAAGGTTTGGGTGTAGCGAGAAAGCGTCTTGTTCAGCACAGGCTCTTGGGCAATGAGATTTGTTTTGGCATAAAGGCGGATTCCGTTTTCGATACAGTTGTTGATTTTCTCTGTATGGTTGTTGTCGAAATAGGCCATGAAGTTCATCAGGTGAGTTTCTCCGATAACCAGTTCGAAAATACATCCATCTGATCCCATTCCTATTCCATAACGGTCTTTCCGGAGAAATTGTAGCGGTCGTTCATTGGCATCTCTTCCGTTGTGCCGTGTAGTGTTATAGTTTGCTATTTTTAGTTCGATGTCGCTTCCGTTCACATACCGGATGTCTTCGGATGCCTTCCAAGAAACAAAATTGAACTGGCCATACCAGATTTGCTGACCATGTTCGTTCTTTCCAAGCAGATAGAGATCCTTTCTTTTGGAAACAACATTAGCCTCCACTCTAGAGGCTTCGAATGCCGTTTGAGCTACCATATTAAGGCAGAAGCACACTATGGCTGCCGCCAAACAGAATATGCGAGTCTTTGTCATCATTTGCATTGTTGTGTTTAGAAGGTAAGGTCAGTTGTCTCGGCAGAGCAAATCTTATCGGTTCCATCGGTGAGTGATGCCACTTCTAGTCGTAAACGGCATTGTCCGTTCGAAGCGTCAACCATCAGCGTACGGCTGCCCGTCTTTCCGGGCATAAATTCTTTGGTGGCTCTCCATGTCTTTCCGTTGTCGTAGGAATAAGAGATTACTGCATAGTTGCGTGTCTGCCATAGGTCTTCGTTGAGCATATAGCTACAAGTCACGGAGCGCAGCTGCCCGCATCCGTTAACGTCGACACAGCTCTCCACGGCAAAAGAGTATATGGCAGGCTCGTAATCAACGATGAGCGGTTTGGCCGCTACGAAGGTGCGGTGCAGTGCGGCAAGGCTATCTAGTTTGCCTTTCAGGCACGGTTCCGCGCTCACTAGGTATCGGGTGAATCCGACAGGAACCTTGACATCTTGCGTTCCGTCGGTATTGCTGTAGCCGTCAGCGGTCAGCCATGTGTTGCCGTTGTCGGTACTATACTTGAAGTTGACCGAGCGTACCCAGTCGGGCAGCTTGCTCTGCGCGCTCCATGTGACGTTGGCAGTGTAGGTGCGTTTGCTTGGGGTATCGTTGTCGCTGTATGTCGTGCGGTTTATGGCGTTTGCCTTAACGGTGATGTCAACATCAGGTATGACCACAGGGCAATTTGCTGTCTCGTATGTCCAGCAACCGTTTTCGACAAGAACCTTATAGCAGTCCTTGGGATAGACCGTAAGTCGGTAACGCACAGAGTCGCCTTCCCCAGTAAGGCTAGCTACCACCGTACCACTGAACAACTGTATTCCGCCCTTGAATGTGCCGTCAACCGACCGGTGAACCTCATTCCATGTCTGTCCTCCGTCGTAGCTTGCTTCCACCGACAAATGGTCTATCATCTCTCCGTTCACACCATTGAACGTGTAGGTGAGGTTTTGCTGTATACCGTCTTGAGTGTCGTTGACCGAGAAGTTGCCTGCGGGTTGCAGCGATAGGTCAGCAAAGAGATAGAAGCTATAAGGATGAAAGGCCTTGTCACCATACCATGTGAAGTAGTCGGCAGTTTCCTTTCCCTTCACCTTAATGAAATGGTAATGTTGCGTTCCATCGGGTACATCTCTATAGCAAGAGCTGATATAGTCGGTCATTAGGGTATAGTCGGTGTTGCTGTAGAAGTCGCCAATGGACAGCGACAACTTCTCTCCGTTGTCTATTTTCCAGTAGGTATACCGGTGGGAGTCTATTCCTTGACATGCCCATATCTGATATCCCACTTTGGTGCATCCGAGGCAAGTCATATAGATATTGGTTCCAGAGGTACCTGTATTCATAATCACTTGGCTGGCATTATAGATCGGCTCCTGTAGGTTGTAGTCGCTTGTTTCCATTACGAAGCTGTCCTTTTCCATAACCACGCTGAAGCAGCTTGCCGGAAAGACAGTGACACGATAGCGCACTTGGTTATTGTCGTTAGATAAGGTCACGGATGTTGCTGTCGTGGTGGGTGCAGCAGGATCGGCGACCAGCCATGTGTTACCCTTGTCGCAGCTGTATTCTATACGCGCATGATCGAAAATGCCCTCATAGAAATCGTCGTAGTCTATTGCCACTTGGTGTGTGACGTGCTTCTCGTCGTCTTCAATGTTAATGTTGGCAACATATGGTGTGATGGTTCCCGCTAGACGGAACTCCTTGGCGAACGAAGGTATCTGCTTCAGGTCCCACGTAAAGAAGTCGGCCGTCTTCTGCGTCTTGACCTTCAGGAAATGATAGGCAGTGGTGTCACTACTTACCCTGCGATAGGAATCGTTGAATTCAGTAGTCAGTTCCCACTTGACGTTGGCATCAAAGTAGCTTCTGTTTGCTTGCGAGATCGGGTCGCCATCATCGATGGTCCATTGGGCATACCTTTCATATGCCATTTTAGAATCGTTGGGACAAAACCATATCTGGTATCCGTCACTCGTCTTGCCGAGCAACGCCATTTCCTGCGAACCTGCAAGGTGACTCATTACCACTTTGCTCGCTATATACGCCGTGTCACTGACGGCAGCGTGCACAGCACAGCTGATGACAAGGAAGACTATTATGAGACAAGTATATCGTCGTTTCATCATAATTGACTTGTATAATATAATTCTTTAATGTGTATGCGCTACAAAGTTAAGCAAAAAAGGCTCGATACACAAAATATACATATCAGCTTTTGTCAGATCTCGACCTACCGCTTCTCACCTTGACGCACATTCCGTTCACGCCTATGCGCATATCCGTCGGGGTTTGCGACATAATCTTCCTGTTAATAAACATTGCTATTTTTGGCGCAAAGTTCGGAATTTGAAGAGATTAACACAAGTCGGCTTGTTTCGGATCGTTACCTCGGAACTTGTACCCATTAGACTATACTTATGCCCAGCATAGACACAACAAGGGCAGACTCCATTTTCAGGAATCTGCCCTTGCTCTTATTATAGGTTATCAAAACTTACTTGATAAGCACCTTCGTCGTTTGTTTGCCATTGCGAACGATGTTCAGACCTCGCTGCAAACCATTCGTCTGACGACCTT
>CAVHUZ010000008.1:19224-59363 GCA_963639545.1 Bacteroidaceae bacterium | reverse complement strand
AACTAAAAACCTAAATCTATTACTACTAACCTAAACAATCTATTAACCTTTTGACAATGCAAAGGTACTGCCTTTGCTCTTTTGGCACAAGAAAACTTTCGAAATATTTAACGAAATCTTAGTATTCTTGACGTAAATCAAGCATTGTTTGCGCACACAATAGCAAATCTTTCAGTTTAGAACCATTTTTGCGACATCACGCTTTCGCATTTCATAATGCTTTAAAGAATTAGTTTGAGCTTCCTTTGTACTATCAAGCTATTTTCATTATCTTTGCATAAGATAAGCTGCACCTCAGCCAAAGGTAAGTTGCATCTATATAATAATGAGAAAGCCATGCGAGTATTGATAGTAAACACAAGCGAGAAGACCGGCGGAGCAGCCGTCGCTGCCAATCGGTTGAAGAACGCACTCAATCACAGTGGAGTAAAAGCAAAGATGCTTGTAAGGGACAAAGAGACCGACGATGTCACCGTGGTGGGGCTGAAGAAAGGCTGGTGGGCTCGCTGGAAGTTTCTCTGGGAACGCTGGTGCATCTTCTTTCACTTGGGATTTAATCGTAAGAACCTGTTCAAGATAGACACGGGTGGGGTGGGATATGACATCACTCGGACGCGGGAGTTTCGCGAAGCCGATGTCATACACCTTCATTGGGTCAACCAAGGAATGCTTTCGTTACGCGGAATACGCAAGATTCTCAATAGCGGGAAGCCCGTGGTGTGGACCATGCACGACCTTTGGCCTGCCACATCCATCTGTCATGTATCCTTGCAGTGTAAGAAGTATCATATACAATGTCATCACTGTCGCTTGCTTCCAGGCTCGGGCTCTGAGCACGACTTGTCCTATCACGTGTGGAACAAGAAGAAAGCGTGTCTTAAAGGACAGGATATCGTCTTTGTGGCTTGTAGCAAATGGCTTGCAGGAGAGGCTCGTAAGAGTAAGCTTATCGAAGGTCAAAGGGTGGAATCGATTCCCAATCCCATTGACACTCGCCTTTTCCATCCCGATGATAAAGCCACGGCGCGTCAGCGCTTGCATCTGCCTCAGGATAAGAAACTGATCCTCTTCGTATCTCAACGTATCACAAACGAATTGAAAGGGCTACGTTATCTTGTGGAGGCATGTAACGCCTTGGCATCTGATCCGGCAATGAAGGATGCGGCGGTGGTGGTACTTGGCAGTCATGGAGAGGAAGCTGCAGAGCTCTTTCAGATGCCTGTCTACCCCTTAGGGTACACCACTGATCCGCTGAAGATAGCTGAAGCTTATCGTGCCGTGGACCTCTTTGTGTTGCCTTCGCTCTCCGAAAATCTTCCTAACACGATCATGGAAGCCCTTGCTTGTGGCGTTCCGTGTGTGGCATTTCATGTCGGTGGCATCCCTGAGATGGTCGATCACCTCAAGAACGGCTACGTGGCAAAGGTCAGAGATGCCGCTGATCTAGCCAAAGGAATACGCTGGACGCTCCTCGAGGCGGATAACGAACAGCTCTGTAAGGCTGCCGTGGCAAAGGTGCAGCACAGCTATTCGCCACAGACGGTGGCTTTAAAATATGTCGAGGCTTACAATGAAGCCATCGCTCTAAAGAAATATAAGCTATGATTACCTTCTCTATCGTCACCATAACCTATAATGCCGAAGGTGTGCTGAAGCGCACGCTGGACAGCGTTCTCAGCCAGTCGTACCCCCAAGTGGAGCATATCATCGTGGACGGAGCGTCACGTGATGCCACTGTTAGCATTGCTGAGGATTATCAAGCGCAGTCAGCAAAGCTTGCTCCGGAGCATGTAGTGAAGATCCAGAGCGAACCCGATAAAGGCCTTTATGATGCGATGAACAAGGGTTTGAAGCGTGCTACGGGCGATTATATCCTCTTCCTCAATGCCGGAGATTGCTTCCCCAAGGCTGATACCTTGGCTTGTGTGGCTGATAAGGCGATGCTTTGCGCAGACGGACCGTTGCCCGCCGTGCTCTACGGTGATACGGATTTGGTGGACAATGAGGGGCAGTTTATTGGCCATCGTCGCCTCCAACCGCCTGCTAATCTCACTTGGCGATCGTTCCGCCATGGGATGTTGGTTTGCCATCAAGCGTTCTATGCCCGACTGGATATAGCCCAGCAGAACCCTTATAACACACGTTATCGTTATTCGGCGGACGTAGATTGGTGTATCCGCGTGATGAAACAAGCCGCTCAACAAGGCTTGTCGCTGGTTCGTGTGCCCGCTGTGGTGGCGCTATATCAGCAAGAAGGGCAAACCACCATTCATCATCGTGATTCGCTCAAAGAACGTTTTGCCGTGATGCGTATCCATTATGGACTTGCTTCCACGGTGCTGATGCATGCTTGGTTTGTCTTACGTAAGTTGTTAAGGCGCTAATATCGTCCGCTCTTAGCTTCTCTTCCTTTCCTTCTTTTCTTACCGTATGTGCTTCTCGCAAGTACATTATGTACTCTTGTCCTTATGGAGCTAGTCCACTTTCGTTGTAGGATGAGTGCCTAAAAAAGAAAATACCGCAGCAACGAAAAGGTTTCATTGCTACGGTAAATGAGTTAAAAACATTATTCTTATTGTGCTTACTGCATTATCCGGCTTTGTATTTGAGCAGTTGTCCTTCCTTTAGTCGGCTATATCTGCCTATGCCATTGATGCGGCAAAGTTGGCTTACGCTGACGCCATATCTATCTGCGATGGTCTCAAGAGTTTCTCCTTGTTGTACCTTGTGGTAGATGATGTCATTGTTGTTGTACGTGCGCTGTGCCTGAGGCTCGCTTGTTTCAGGTGCTTTTTCCTCAAAGTGAGGAGTGCTCTTCTGCACGTCGCGAGTGCCTTGGATGTTCTCTTTAGAGTAGCCAGGGCTTGCTGCTTTGCCTCGAAGGGCTGTGGCGCGATCAGACTCGGCTTGGTTTGAGCTTGAGCGGTACACGTAGTAGTCGCCTATGATGTCTTGGTTGGGGAAGTCGAAGAACAACGCTGGGTTGAGCGCATGACCGCAAAGGCGAGTCTCGAAGTGCAAGTGTGAACCGGTAGAGCGGCCTGTGTTGCCACCTAGACCGATGGGCTGACCAGCTTTAACCACCTGATTGGTGCTGACAAGCTGCTTTGACATGTGTCCGTAAATGGTTTCAAGACCATTGTTGTGACGTATTACGACGTAGTTGCCGTAGCCACCTGCTTCATACTTAACGATTCTAACCTTACCTGACCAAGCTGCGCGGATGGTGTCACCGATATACACTTTGATGTCAAGACCCTGATGAGCACGACCCCATCTGCGTCCGAAGTTACTGGTTACGACGCGACTTGGGGTGGGCATATGGAAACCACGGAGGTCAATGCGGTATTCTGCGGGGAGCGGGGTGACTACGTGTGTGCGGCTAGTATTCCAGCTATCGTAGAGGTCAGAGGAAGGATTTTGCAAGTTTTCGCGAGCTTTGAGTCGATTGAAGACCATTGTGTCGACTTTAGAAGCGCGTCGATCAATGGGTGCTTGGTTGGCTAAGAGATCCTGGGCGTGGGATGCTTGACTGCCCAAAATTAATAATGCTGCTATTGCAAAAGGCTTTATTATTCCTCTAAAATTCATAATTCCTCATTTATATTAAACCAAATCGGAACACAAAAACGATTGTTCCTCTATCTTCAAAAGGAAGAATAAAACTCTGAAATGCCTCAGCCTTGATTTTGAAGACATTGCAAAGATAAGAAAATTATTTCATTTTCGAATGAAGATTAACAGTTTTTAGAGTTGGTTTAACACTTTGGCTTGACTTTTGTTAAAGCTCGAAAGCCTATTGTTACTTACATTGACGTAGGTCAAGAGAATCTTTGCGCTATGATATGGCAGCCCAATTTATGTTAACCTTCCTTAACTCTTTCAGTCTATCCCACAACATCTGATATGTTGCTTTTTGGCAGTTGGGATCATCGTCGATAATCTTTTGTGCCTCATCTCTAGCCATTTGGACTATCTGTCCGTCTCGTGCGATATCGGCAATCTTAAGGTCAAAGGCGATACCACTTTGTTGTGTGCCTTCTAGATCGCCTGGTCCGCGTAGCTTGAGGTCGGCTTCTGCTATCTCAAAACCATCGTTGGTGTCACACATGATGTCTATGCGTCGACGCGTATCCTTGCTTAGCTCGTACTTGGTAACAAGGATGCAATAGCTCTGGTCGGCCCCTCTGCCCACGCGACCGCGTAGCTGGTGTAGCTGTGAAAGGCCAAAACGTTGAGCGTCAAGAATCACCATCACGGAGGCGTTGGGCACGTTCACGCCCACTTCGATGACCGTTGTGGCAACTAGAATCTGTGTTTCGCCACTGACAAACTTCTGCATCTCGGCCTCTTTCTCTTTGTCCTTCATGTCTCCATGCACCTTGCTGAGATGGTAGTTGGGGAAGATCTCCTTCAATGTCTCGTACCCATCTTCTAGGTTTTTGATGTCTATCTGCTTGCTTTCCTTGATCAGTGGGAACACGATATAGGCTTGGCGGCCCATGTCGATCTGCCTCCTTATGCCGTTATAGAGGCTTGTGGTCTGGTTGTCATACTTATGAATGGTGTATATCGGTTTACGTCCTGGGGGCAACTCGTCAATGATGCTCACGTCCAAATCGCCATAGATGGTCATCGCCAGCGTACGTGGTATCGGCGTGGCGGTCATCACCAGGATGTGCGGAGGGTTGTCGCTCTTGCTCCATAGTTTGGCTCTTTGCTCCACGCCAAAGCGGTGCTGTTCATCAATCACGGCTAGTCCTAACCGGCTAAACTGCACTTTCTCCTCGATGATGGCGTGCGTTCCCACCAAGATATGTATGTCTCCGGTGGCGAGACGCTCCAGTACGCTCCTCCGTCGCTTACCTTTGACGATGCCCGTAAGCAACTCCACGTGAAGATCCATGCCTTTGAGGAAAGTCTGAATCGTCTGTAGGTGTTGTTCTGCCAGTATCTCAGTGGGTGCCATAATGCACGCTTGATACCCATTATCCACCGCTATGAGCATTGTCATCAGTGCAACGAGCGTCTTGCCCGAGCCCACATCGCCTTGCAAAAGCCGATTCATCTGCTTGCCACTGTTGAGGTCTCGGCGTATCTCATGCATCACGCGCTTCTGCGCTCCGGTGAGTTCGAAGGGCAGATTGTGCGAATAGAACCAGTTAAACTCCTTCCCGATGCGTGGGAAGAGGTTGCCGCGATACTTGCGACGGTGGTCGCTTGCATAACGCAGAATATTGAGTTGGACATAGAATAGCTCTTCAAACTTCAACCTTAACCGCGCTCTTTGTGTGTCAGCTACGCTCTTAGGGTAGTGGATCATACGCATCGCCTCATCGCGTGAGCATAGGTGCAGCGGTGCGGTGATAAAGGGCGGAAGTGTCTCGGGTAGCGGTGTGGTAAGCTTGGTGAGTAGTGTCTTGGTCAGCCGCTCTACCCCCCGACTCGTCATTCCGGCTCGTTTCATCTTCTCGGTGGTGATGTAGAAGGGTTGCATACCCATGTTGTTGAGTTGCAACTGGCTCGCGTCGTCTATGTCGGGGTGCGTAAACTGAAACCGCTGGTTGTATATTGCGGGCTTGCCGAAGACGATATACTCCTTGTCTATCATATAATTGCGTGTGACATAGGTCAGCGCGTTAAACCAAACCAAGTCGCACACACCGTGCCCATCGCTGAAATGAGCCACGATACGTTTCTTTCCGCGTCCGCCATCGTAGCTTTCAAAACTCAGGATGCGCCCTTTGATCTGCACGTAAGGCATATCTGCCGATAGCTCCGAGATGAGATAGACCTTCGTGCGGTCCACATATTTATATGGATAATACTCTAACAAGTCGCCATACGTAGCCACGCCAATCTCCTTCTGAAGCAGTTCCTTCTTCTTAGGTCCCACCCCAGGCAGATACATGATGTCTTGATCGAGTATGTCCATGCTTCTTCCTTACTTATTATATAGATATCTAAACGATGGCGTTAAGCCAATGCGTCAGCCACTAAGAGGTCGGCAGGTGTGGTGATCTTGATGTTTTCACGATTGCCGTCCACCATAGTCACCTTGCGTCCGATATGCTCCACCACGCTGGCATCGTCCGTGAAGCACTCTTGGTAAGGCTGATTGAACGCTTCGCGAGCCACTTCTATGCTGAACACTTGGGGCGTCTGCACACTGCGATAGCTGCTTCTGAGCACGTTATGGCTTTCGCCGTCAGGTTCGATTAGCCGTAGCGTGTCCGTGACAGGCATCACCGGTATGGCAGCACCGTCACGTTGGGCAGCTTCAAAACACCGTCCTATCGTGTCAATGCTCACAAATGGCCGCACACCATCGTGTATAGCCACAAGTCCTTGGGCGTCTGCGGGGATGAGCTGCAGACCGTTCTTGGACGACTCAAACCGCGTGCTACCTCCTTGTGCCAACGTATGCTCCACGCAGAAGTGGTGCTCTTGACATAGCTGACGCCAATAGTCTTGCTGCGCGAGAGGCAGAACGAGAATCAACTTTGCCTCCTCGTCATATTCCTTAAAGCGTTCCAAGGTGCGCATCAGCACCGGTTTGCCCTTGACGGGGAGAAACTGCTTCGGAATCTCCGACCCCATTCGCAGTCCCTTTCCCCCAGCTACGATAATGACATAGTTGCTCATTTGGCTTCTTTCAGTAGACGGTCGTAGATCATGCCGCTAGCTACCTCGTTGGCTTTCTCTTCTCCCACAAAGTAGGATAGGATGCGATAAGCATAAGGAAGCACTGCCGCTGGGCCTTCGCCCGTGATGATATTGCCATCTTCTACGTAGAGTGCTTCTTTGTATTGAGCGCCTTTCAGATAGCTATCCATGCCCGGATAGATTGTGGCTTGACGACCTTCAAGCAGTCCGGCGTGTGCCAAAACCAATGGCGCAGCACAGATAGCGCCCACCTTCTTGCCAGCCTTGTAGTGTGCTTGCAGTGCAGCGATGAGCTTGTCGTTGTCACGCAGGTTGGTGCTGCCGGGCATACCGCCTGGCAAGAGCAACATATCGGCTTCACCTAAGCGGGTCAAATCGTCCCAACAAGTGTCTGCAAGGATGGTCACGCCATGTGAAGAAGTCACCTCACGTGTGCTGTTTGTGCTAACGGTTATCACCTCTACGCCTCCACGACGCAAGATATCAACGGGTGCCAAAGCCTCAACTTCCTCAAAGCCGTTGGCAAGAAATTCGATTACTAATGCCATATGATGATTATTTAAAGGTGTGATTCTCAATAAAAATGGTTATATTTGCACCATCAATTCACTTGCAAATATACAAATTCTTCACGATTTGGCATGTAAATGCCACGTGAAAGAAACTAAAAAATATAATTCATGGGAGCAAAGAAACTGACGTTTGCCGTCTTTGGCGATCCGTATAAGGCCACCGAGTCAGTACGTATCTGGGAGATGCTTGACAACTTAACCCACCGCGGGGCAGAGATCTATGTGGAGCGTTCGTTCTATGATAGCCTGACACGCGTCCTTCATGAAGAGGTCAATGTGACGGGTGTGTTTGATGGTGGCAACTTTGATACCGACTTTGTCATCTCCCTTGGTGGCGATGGAACGTTCCTTGAAGCAGCCAATAAAGATGGTGCCAAGCAGATTCCGATACTCGGTGTGAACATGGGTAGGCTTGGCTTCCTAGCCAGCGTGCTTC
Source organism: Bacteroidaceae bacterium (assembly GCA_963639545.1). GTDB lineage: Bacteria > Bacteroidota > Bacteroidia > Bacteroidales > Bacteroidaceae > Prevotella. The sequence goes on along the minus strand of CAVHUZ010000008.1, from coordinate 51,689 downwards.
CCAGTGAGCTCTCAGATGCCATTGCCGATATCTATGAGGGGCGATATAGCATAGAAGAACGTGTTGCCATCTGTCTTGAAACCGCTGGCGAACCCGTCGAAGGAAGTCCCTATGCCCTTAACGATATAGCGGTGCTCAAGCGCGATAATGCCTCGATGATCAGTGTGCGTGCCAGTATCAATGGCGAATACCTTGTCACCTATCAAGCCGATGGATTGGTAATCAGCACCCCAACCGGATCTACCGCCTACTCGTTGAGCAATGGCGGACCGATTATTGTGCCCCAAGCAGGCATCCTTGCCCTTACCCCTGTGGCACCGCATAGCCTTAACCTCCGTCCGATAGTGGTCAAGGACGATGCCGTGATCACCCTAGACGTGGAGAGTCGAAGCCACAACTACCTCGTAGCGATGGACGGCCGGTCAGAGAAGATGGGCGAAGGGACACGCCTTACCATACGTAAAGCACCCTATAAGGTGCGCATCGTGAAACGACACAACACGCGTTACTTCTCCACCTTGCGTGGCAAACTGATGTGGGGAGCTGATACGCGTGAGTGAGCTATCTTGAAATCCTAACATGATGAACCTAAAAGGACTACTGAGGTCACCCGACTCAAAATATAAAACGGGCGAAATCATACGTTGGTTGTGGCATGCCTGGCGTGGCAACCGACTGCAAGCCGTGCTCAACGCATCGTTGGGGCTCCTCGGTGTGGGCGTGTCGCTGGCCTCGGTGTGGGCGGTCAAGCATGCTATCGATGTGGCTTCACACGTCACTCCGGGTAGTATCGTCATGGCGGTGGCGCTGATGGGAGGGCTGATCTTGTGCGATTTTGCCATCAATATATCTGCGGTGTGGGTGCGAAACATCCTCGGCGTGCGGGCGCAAAACCGTATGCAGCAGAAGATGCTAGACCGTATCCTGCGCTCAGAGTGGCACGGCAAGGAGGAGCGCCACTCCGGCGACGTGCTCAACAGGCTCGAGACGGATGTCTCCCAGGTGGTGACGTTTCTCACCGAAACCTTACCCAGCGTCCTCAGTACGCTCGCCATGTTCCTAGGAGCCTTCTCTTATCTGCTCAGTATGGACTGGCGACTGGCCCTTATCATCACTTGCATGATTCCGATCTTTGTCCTTGTGAGCAAGGTATATATCCGCAAGATGCGCAACCTAAGCCGTAAGGTGCGCGATAGCGACTCCAAGGTGCAGAGCGTGCTGCAAGAAACCATTCAGAACCGTATGCTCATCAAGACCCTTGAAGGCGATGAGACGGCGGTGAACCGACTCGAAGACACGCAAAGCCAACTGCGTCAGCGCGTGGTGCAGCGTACGAAGTTCTCCCTTTTCTCCAACTTTATCCTCAACTTTGGCTTTGCCTTTGGTTACCTCGTGGCCTTTGCATGGGCAGCCATACGCATGATGAATGGCTCGCTGACCTTTGGTGGTATGACCGCCTTTCTGCAACTGGTCAACAAGATACAGTCGCCGGCGCGCTCACTGACCAAGCTTGTCCCCGCGTTCGTGATGGTTTTCACCTCCGCAGAGCGACTGATGGAGCTGGAGGAGAACCCGCTAGAGGAGCAGGGCGACCCCGTGGTGCTTTCTGCGCCTTGTGGTGTGCGGCTGGACCACGTCAGTTATGCTTACGATAAGGTAGATGGCGATGTCATCTCACACCTCAGTTACGATTTTGCCCCAGGCTCATGTACCGCCATCCTCGGTGAGACGGGATCGGGCAAGACCACCCTCATCCGTCTGCTCTTGGCGCTGCTGCAACCGCAGAAAGGCACGCTGAGCCTGTATAACGATCACCGTAGCGAGACGCTCTCGCCCCTGCTGCGTGCCAACTTTGTCTATGTGCCACAAGGCAACACCCTTATGAGTGGCACCATACGGGACAATCTGCGGCTAGGTAAGCTCGACGCCACCGACGAGGAAATGCTCGCGGCGCTCCATCGGGCATGTGCCGACTTTGTATCAGATCTGCCCCTGAAGCTTGATACCCCTTGTGCCGAACAGGGTGGGGGACTATCCGAAGGACAAGCACAGCGCATCGCCATTGCTCGTGCCTTGTTGCGCGACCGCAGTGTGATGCTCTTTGACGAAGCCACATCAGCCCTTGATCCCGACACGGAACGCGAACTCTTGCAGAATCTTCTGTCCCGTCGTGACAAGACCATCATCTTTATCACCCACCGTATGGCTGTGGTGGACTATTGTGACCAAGTATTAACCATCAACAAACTAGCTTAATATGAAGAAACTGCTAATGATTGCCCTTGCTTGGATAGCCCTTTCGGGTGCAGCAATGGCTCAAGACATGGATGCCAAGTATGCCACTGACTTGCTCAAGCCTGGCACTGAGGCACCCCAGTTTACACTGAAAGATCAGACGGGAAAGCCCGTTTCGCTTGCCGAACAGCTCAAGCAGAACAAGTATGTCGTACTGGATTTCTGGGCTTCCTGGTGTCCCGACTGCCGTAAGGAGATACCCAACGTCAAGGCGCTTGTGGATCAGTACGCCGACTACGGACTAGAGGTGATAGGCATATCGTTTGATACCGACACCGCAGCATGGAACAGTTGTGTGCGCAAGAACGACATGACGTGGACCCATGTAAGCGAGCTCAAGAAGTGGAAACGTGAGACAGAGATTGATCGCACCTATCACATCAATTGGATTCCGACGATGTATCTCATCGGTCCCGATGGTAAGGTGATCCTCGGAACGGTGGAGCAGCCACGCCTTCAAGCCGCTGTGGACAGTCTGGCTAAGGCAGGAAAGCTCACCAAGAACGTAGACCCCGAATATGATGGCAACATCTATGAGTTCATAGGACAGAACATGCAATATCCTTCTCAGGCCGTCAAGATGGGTGTCGGCGGAAAGATGATTGTTCAGTTTACCCTCGATGAGAACGGCACACCGCAAGATTTACAGGTAAGCCGTAAGAGTAAGTTTACCCAGGTGAACGATAAGAAGCTCAAGAATGCCAACCGCGTGAGTGTGGAAGAGGCTCGCAACGCCTTGCGCGATGAGGCTCTGCGCGTGGTAAGGTTGATGACCAAGTGGAAACCAGCCGTTGTCAATGGCAAGGCGGTAGCTGTACCGATGACCCTACCCATCAATTTTAAGATGCAGTAGATTTCCTTTCGGTAACGACAAAGATATATAATATAAGATAAGAGCATCCCTTTCACCTTGCTAGATGGTATCTGCCATGAGGTGGAAGGGATGCTCTTGTTATGAAGAATAAATTATTTTACGATGAAAATCAATTTGTTTTCTTCCAAAAAATAATTTATTCTTTGTTCCCGAAGAGCCTCGGAAGCATCATGAACCCAAACCTATGATCCGCTCGCAGAGCCTTTGGTGCACCATCATCCGTGTGCAGCTGGCTCCAAAGAGCCCTTCTCTACATCTCTTATACACATACAAATAAAGGCAAACCCAAGCGGGCTTGCCTTTATTTGTATGTGTTATCGGAGCACTGAAGGGCTATGCCTTGTACCCGATAGATATGGTTGCGACGTGCGTTCTATTTCACTACGACCTTCTTTCCATTATGGATATACACACCCTTCTGGCTAGGACGGCTGATGGCTTGTCCTTGGAGGGTGTACCACTGATCCGCCTTGGTAGTGGTGACGTGGGTGCTGTGGATAGCATTGGCATCCTTAGCAAAAGCCTTCAGCGCAGAGAGGGCAGAGGTGGCCTTACCATCACGGTTGTCAAAGAGCGATGTGTTGTTCCATCCAGTGGTCACACGCTGGGTGTTCCAGTCCAGTCCGTTCTCGTTAGCTTCCATCCACCACCAGAAGAGACCTATCACCTTGCTGTGCTTCTGAAGCGTTTCGATCAGGTCTTTGGTAAACTGGCATTGGCCTTCGTCGCTATATGGGTACGTGGCGGTGTAGTCGTAGGTGGTGCCGTTCATCTCCCATGCGTATGGATAACCCGTTTCCACGATCATGATATTCTTCTCAGGGAAGGCAATCTCCATGTTGTTGACAGCCATGTTGAGCGTGCTCAGCGAACCGTGATAGGAAGGATAGTAGCTCAGACCGATGATGTCATAGTCCACGCTGGCGCTATTCATCTGCTCATAGAAGCCCTTCAGCACGTTTACTTGAGGTACGCGCTCGGTGTGGAGCACAATCTTAGCTTCTGGGCACACCTCGCGGCAAGCCTTACCCGCCTGTTTGAGCAGGGTGGTGAAGCGGTTCCATGATGTAGCGTTGTATGAGTCGCCTTGCCAGCAATGGTTAGCGGTGGTGTTCTCGGCACCCCAAAGCATACCATAGCTGATCTCGTTGCCCGTCTGGATGAAGTCGGGTGCGGCGCCCTCGCTCTTGAGATGATTGAGCACATCTTTGGTATAGGTGTATAGCTGTGTGCCTAGGTCAGCATCGCTGAGGCTCAGCCACGCCTTTGGTGTCCATTGCTTGGATGGGTCAGCCCATGTGTCAGAGTAATGGAAGTCGAGCAACAGCTTGAAGCCAGCGGCCTTGATGCGCTTGCTAAGAGAGGTGACATAGTCGAGATCCTGCACCACGCCTTCGCCCTTTTCGGTGCTAGAAGCGTTAGAAGGGTCTACGAATAAGCGCACGCGCATCGCATTCAGCCCCTCTTGCTTGAAGAAGTCGAGCGGACTAGAGATAGCATTTCCATCGTGATCATAATACTTTGCTCCGTTCTTCTCATACGAAGGGAGCAGCGAGATGTCGCCACCGACATAACATTGTGCTCCGGCATGGAGCGTCACGGCACATAGCACGGCCGTCATAAGCGTCTTGATTGTCTTCATTGTTAGTAGTTTTGTATTTATAAAGGCGTGTTCTTGTGACCGCCATTACAAAATTACGGCGATTTATTGGTATCTCCAAAAAATCGCCGTAATAATATGCCTTTATCGTATCTTTATTCTTTTCAGAACTCTAAGATCATCGTCTGTCTGTGTCCCAGCTTTATGTCTTGGTCAAGGCGGATCTTTTCTCCGGTGGTGATATCTGTGGCTGTGGTGTGCTGACCGATTACTTCGGCATAGCGAGCCACCTTTAGCGTGTTGTCAGCTTTCTTTCCGTTGAGGATGGTCATCACGGTCTTGCCTTGATATTGACGTGCCAGGACATACACCCCTTCCCATGGGATAAACTGCTTTTGGGTGCCCTTGGTGACGGCGAGGTTGCCTTGGCGCCAGTGGAGCAGGCGTGAGAGCCAATCGAACATTCGGTTCTCAGCCGCGGTGCGCCCCTCTCGGGTGAAGGCATTGTGTGTGTCGCCAGCGAAACCGCCTGGGAAGTCCTCACGCACATGCCCATCGGTGACCTCCTTGGTGCCGTTCATCAGCACCTCGGTGCCATAGTAGAGCTGCGGCGTGCGGTTCATCGTCAGCAGCAAAGCCAACGCTTGCTTGAGTGCGGTAGAGTCCTTGCCCTTACCTAGGAAGCGATCTGTGTCATGATTCTCCACAAAAGCCAACACGTCCTGTGGCTTGTTGTACAGATAATCGTAGCACAACACGTTGTAGATGCGGTTCAGTCCCTTCCACCAAGCGTCCGTATCCTCATTCTTGGCCATGTTGATGCGGTCAAAGAAGGCAAAGTCCATCACCGTCTTCAGATAACTGTTGGTAGAGGAGAGCTTCGAGTCCTTCTGCCAAGCAGCCGTGTAAGCCGGTTCGGTGACCCATGTCTCGCCCACGGTATTGAAGTTGGGATACTCGTTGTCCAGCGTTTTCATCCACAAAGCCATGGCATCGCGGTCAGCGTAAGGATAGGTATCCATGCGTATGCCGTCAATGCCGACGGTCTCAATCCACCACTCGCTGTTCTGGATGAGGTAGCGGATGACGTGTGGGTTGCGTTGGTTAAGGTCGGGCATCGAGGATACAAACCATCCGTCGGTGGTCTCCTTCAGATCGATATCGCTGCGATAAGGGTCTAGCACGGGTGTGAGCTTATAGCTGGTCTGCAGGCCATAGTTGGGATTATTGAACCAGTCGTGTGAAGGCATGTCAATGTTCCATGGATGATAACTGCCGCAGTGGTTGAAGATCATGTCCATCACCACCTTCATACCCTTGCTATGGCACGCCTCTACCAGCGCTTTGTACTCGTCGTTGGTACCAAAGCGGGGGTCCACCTTGTAATAGTTGGTCGTGGCATAGCCGTGGTAGCAGCTATACAAGCCTTGGTCAGCAGGCTGGTCGTTCTCCAGCACGGGCGTGAACCATAGCGCTGTGACACCAAGCTCGGTGAAATAGTCGAGATGCTCAGACAGTCCGGCTAGATCACCGCCGTGTCGCAAGCTGGGCTCTTTGCGGTTGCAGAGCTCATCGCGCATACCCTTGACTACGTCGTTCTTCGGGTTGCCGTTGGCGAAACGGTCGGGCATGAGCATATAGAGCACGTCAGCGTTGCTGAAGCCTTGGTGCTCTTCGCCCTTCATGGCGCGTGCCTTGAGCGTGTAAGGCATAGCAAACTTCTTGCCTTTATTGGCAAACTGCAGTTTCATCGTTCCGGGTTGAGCGCCCGAAAGGTTGAGGTAGATGAGGAGATAGTTGGGCGAATCCAGTCGCACCAGCGAGTCGATAGCCACTCCGGGGTAGTTGACCGTGACGTCAGCGGTACGGATATCAGGCCCATAGACCATCAGTTGGAGTGACGCATCTTTCATACCCACATACCAGTCGGTGGGTTCTATGCGTGTGATTTCGTTCTTTGCGCTCATAGCGAGGAAACAAAACAGGAATGTTAGGATAAATGAATACTTCTTCATGTTAGGTATATCGTGAATAGATTGTTAATAGCGTGATGCCCCTTCAGAAAGGAAGCAGAATCTGCTAGGCTAGATTTAAGGTGGGTTCTATAAATTACCTTTGTTGGATTTTTGAATTTTAGCCGAGCAGATTTTACTTCCTTTGGATAAGATAGGCTGCACCTCAGCAATTGAAGCAAGCTTCATTGCGTTCGGTTTGCACTATCTTTCTGAAGGAGCATAGCGGGCTATGCGACTGATGAAGGAAGGAAAAGATGCCGGATAAAAACAAAAAAGCCACAAAGAGCGATCTGTCTTAAAGACGAGAATAATGGTGCGAGGAATTTATAGAACACACCTTAAAAGATCCATCCAAGCCATTTTCTAGCGCTTGCCTTAATCGTGAAGGATCAGAGCCGACTGCGCATCGACCATCACCTCGCCTCCTAGCATCTCGCCAAGGCCGGCTTCATTGACCTGACCGCTACCGCAGACGATGGTGAAGTTGCCCTCGGGTAGGTTGACGGTCTTGAGATCATTGCTCGCATTGATGATGACGTAGATGTTGTTCCACTGATCTCCGCCAGCGTGATCCTTGAGCTTGAAAGCCACGAGGCAGTCTTGTGTGGGAAGAAACTCCAAGTGTTGGCGCACAAGGTCAGCGTTGCCCAGTCTGAAGGCAGGATGTGCCTCACGCAGATGGATGAGGTTCTTGTAGTAGCTGAACACCTGTGGATAACGCTTGAGGTTGTCCCAATCTAGGTGGTTGATGCTATCGGGCGAGTTGAACGAGTTGTGTACGCCTTGCTTGGTACGCAGCATCTCCTCGCCGGAGAGCATGAAAGGCACACCCTGAGAGACAAGCACCACCGTCTGAGCCAGCTCGTCGAGGCGTATGAGTTGGTCCTCATCGTAGCTCGTCTCGGGTATAGAGGCGCGGAGACGATCCGTGAGACACATGTCATCGTGGCAGCTCACATAGCTGATCATCTGTGTGGGTTGGGTAGCCCAAGGACGTTTGGTGTAGTTGACCTTCGAGTAGTCCACTTGCGGATGAGCTATCATACCTACGATACCAGCCTTGATGCTCTCCTCGTTGCCCGACAGTCCGGCAAGGAACGCACCCTTCGTGTCATCACTGAAAGGCCCACGGAGCGCGTCGCGTATCTCGTCAGAGAAGGCAGCGATGCCCGGCATCTGCGTGATATGATCCTTGGTGGCAAGCTTGTCAGCTGCTAGCGCACACGTTCCGGCGCTCCATCCCTCGCCATAAACGAAGATGGAAGGATCGATGGCGGACAGCTCGGCACGCACTTGGTTCATCGTCTCGATGTCATGAATGCCCATCAGGTCAAATCGGAAGCCGTCCACGTGATACTCGTTGACCCAGTACTTCACGCTCTCAAGGATAAACTGGCGCATGAGCGGTTGGTCACTAGCAGTCTCGTTGCCACATCCCGAACCATTGCTCGGTGTGCCATCGGCATTGTAACGATAATAAGCCTTGGGCCAAGTGCGCTCAAAGTTGCTGCCGTCGAGGTCGAAGGTGTGATTGTACACCACGTCAAGAATCACACGGATGCCCGCCTTGTGGAGGGCTTGCACCATCTGCTTAAACTCCATGATGCGACGGGTGGGTAGCTCGGCGTCGAAGGAGTAGCTTCCTTCAGGTACGTTATAGTTGAGCGGATCATATCCCCAGTTATACTGCGTCAGGTCCGTGCGCCCCTCGTTGATCGAAGCAAAGTCGAACGAAGGCAGCACATGCACGGCGTTGATGCCTAGTTCCTTCAGATGACTGATAGCCTTCTTCTCGGTCAAAGCAAGAAACTTGCCCTTGTTGACCAGTCCTGAGCTAGGGTCGATGGAGAAGTCGCGGTGGTGCATCTCATAGATGACGAGGTCAGCCGGCGACTTGGTGGTTAAGCGGTGGTCAGCTTCCCATCCTGTGGGGTTGGTGTCTTTCAGATCCACCACGGCTCCGCGCTGGCCGTTACAGCCTACGGCGATGGCGAAAACGCCCGGAGTCTCCCCCCTGCCGATATCGAAGGTGTAGAACTTACCTTTGAGATCACCACTCACCTCAGCCACCCAGCGGTTGTCACCATCGGGTTTCATCTTGATCTTCTTATAAGCCTTGCCTCCGCGACCAGCGTCATACAGACGCAGGGTGGGCTTGGAGGGTGCGTTGAGGCGGAAGATGGTCTTGCTATGCGTGTAGGTCATCTCGTTGAAAAGCGTGCCTGCGGCTTGTGGAGTGGCCGTGACACCAAGACGCTCGTTCCCTAGAAGCAGGTCGCTAGAAGGGAAAGAGATGGTTATATAATTATCAGTTGCGGCAAAGGCATGCGTCGATACCATCATCAGGAGGCATGCGCCGAGGAGCGTTCTTTTGTTCATAATCTTGATAAAAAGTAATGAAGCCCCTCCCTCGGTGAGGGAGAGGCATGGATGAATATTACGTAACGTGATTACTTAGCAAACAAGCTGACAGCGAAGCCGCCACCCGATGCCTGTGTGAGCTTCAGCACGTCACCCTTCTTTACCTTCTTATGGGTGATGACATAAGCCTTCGGGTTCTTGTCATAGCTAGCGTCTTTGGCGTCAGCATAGATGGTACAGTCATAGGTGCGACCCTTGTCAAGGAAGTCGAGCTTCACCACTGACTGGTGTCCGTGCTCGTCACACTTGCCACCGATAAACCAGTTGTCGGTGCCTTTGCCCTTACGTGCTACGGTGATGTAACGTGCTGGCTCAGCTTCGAGATACTTGCTGTCGTCCCAGTCGCAAGGTACGTCCTTGATAAACTGGAAGGCGTCCTTAAACTTAGCATAGTTTTCGGGTGTGTCCGAAACCATCTGCAGTGGGCTGTACATCGTCAGGTAGAGAGCCAATTGGCCTACGAGCGTGGTGTGAACATAACTGGTGTTGTTGGTCCAAGTGTTGAGTTGGGTCTCAAGGATACCTGGTGTGTAGTCCATCGGGCCACCCTGGAGACGTGTGAAAGGCAATATCACGGTGTGAGAAGGCGTGCTTCCGCCGAAAGCCTCATACTCGCCACCACGTGCACTCTCGTTACCTACGAGGTTAGGCCATGTGCGGCAGATACCAGTGGGGCGTACAGCCTCGTGGCCATCGACCATCACGTGATGCTTAGCAGCCTGTTCCAGCACGTACTGGTAGTGGTTGACAAGACTCTGACTGTAATGGTGGTCACCGCGAGGGATGATATCGCCTACATATCCAGTCTTGACAGCATCATAACCGTACTTGTTCATCAGGTTAAGCGCATCCTCGAGGTGACGCTCATAGTTGATGGTGCTAGAGCTGGTCTCATTGTGCATCATCAGTTTTACGCCTTTGCTGTGAGCGTAATCGTTCAGTCCCTTGAGGTCAAAGTCGGGATATGGAGTGACGAAATCGAACACGTCCCATTTCCAACAGCCAGCCCAGTCTTCCCAACCTACGTTCCAACCTTCTACCAACACTTGGTCTAGGCCGTTCTCGGCAGCGAAGTCGATATACTTCTTTACGTTGGCATTGTTGGCTCCGTGGCGTCCGTTGGGCTTGGCTTTGCTCCAATCGATCTGTCCGAGCTTCACGCTGGGATATTCGTCGGTATAGCTCCATGAGCTCTTGCCCGTGATCATCTCCCACCAAACACCGCAGAACTTAGTGGGATGGATCCAGCTGGTGTCCTCAATCTTGCAAGGTTCGTTGAGGTTCAGAATCAAGTTGGATGAGAGCATGTCCCTTGCGTCGTCGCTCACCATGACCGTACGCCAAGGTGTGTTGAACGGTGTCTGCACATAAGCTTTGTTTCCTGTGGCATCAGGTGTGAGCCAGCTCTCAAACACCATGTTCTTATCGTCAAGGTTCAGGTGCATACATGAGTAGTCGATAAGGGCAGCTTCATGCAGGTTGATGTACAGTCCGTCGTCCGTCTTGAGCTGCAACGAGGTCTGAACGCCCGTGTCTGAGAAGAGAGAAATAGAGGAGTTGCTCCAGTTGACAGCATCGTGGAAACGGCTACGGATCTCTGATAGCTTGCTTTCCTGCGTTTCCTGCTCCTGCGTATCATAGTCGCCAGGAAGCCACCAAGCCGTGTGGTCACCCGTCATGGCAAATTGTGTATGCTCTTCCTTAACCACAAAGTAGTTGAGCGACTTCTGTTGAGGGAACTCATAGCGCAGTCCCATACCGTCATCGTACACGCGGAAGCGAATGGCGATGTTGCGATCAGAGCTAGCTTGGTGCAGATTGACCAATAGCTCGTTGTAATGGTTGCGGATGGTAGCGGTCTCGCCCCATACCGGCTTCCATGTTTCGTCAAAGGTGGAGGTGCTTGAGCCTGTTTCGGTGAAGCCGTTCATAAGATCCGTCTCCTGTGCGCCCTTAGACGCATGGCGGTCTTTGGCTAGTTCTAAACCTAGGTGTGAAGGTTTGATAACGGCTTTATTCTTGTACGACATCTCATAGGTGGGTTCGCCAGCTGATGAGAGTGAGAACTTCACGGTGATATTCCCGTTAGGTGAAGACACGGTTTGTGCTAGGGCAAACGTTGGGAATAGTAACGATGCGATTAATAGTCTTGTTTTCATTTTCGTCCTGAATAGTTGATTAGTTCTTTTATATTAGATGTGAAATCGTTGTTGCTTAGGAGATCTTCGATGCTCACGTGCATGCGGTAGCGCCAATAGTGCTTAGGATTGGCAGGGATATTGATGCGCTCAGCGTCAGCATCTGCAAGGCGTAGCTGCTCATCAATAGCGAGCCAGTCCTGTATGCTGAGGATGCAGAGCATGCTAGGAGAGGTCAGGTTGTTACAGATGATTTCGCGTGCAAGCCATCCGGGTAATGGGTGAGGGGCGGCGCCGTCGCGATGGAGCATCGTATTGTAGAACGCCTGTGTACGTTTGGCATCCTCATCCCACCACATACGGAGCGTGGGCATATCGTGTGAGGAGATGGTACATACGCTGCGGTAAGGGTTGCGCTCAGGATATCCAAACCTTACTTGTGGGTCTTTGGGCATACTCTGTAGCTCAAGGCTGAGGATACGAAGCTCGTTCATCAACCATGCCACGCAGTCGGGCACCATACCTAGGTCTTCTGCGCACACCAACATGCGTGTGGCATTGACTAGTTTGGGTAGCTTTTGCTTGGCTTCTTCGTACCAGAACTGGTTGTTGCGACGATAGAAGTAGTCGTTATAAAGGCGGTTGAAGACGGCTTTGTCGCTGTCGTAAAGGCTCTCGTAGATGTAATCAAACTGCACGGAGATGCGTGGATGGAACTTGTTGGCATCCTTGTGGTCGCGTACAAAGAGCACGTCGCTGATCAAGGCGTATAGTCCGTCGCGTAGATTATTGAGCTCAGTGATGGCTTGTGCGGCAGCTTCGGGAGTGAGGTTCTTGGCCTTGGCGGCGATGATCTTGGCGAAGTAGCTCTCCACCTTCTTCTGAGTGTCAAACTCGGGACGCATCCGATAGTGGGTGTCGTCTTTCTTTTCGAGGTATGTGGCACGCACAACATCGGCCTTTTCGCCAAACATTCGGTCTAGCACCCAGTCGGTAATGAACGGCGTGGTGAACAGCTCCTCTTGCCAGTGCAATCCGTATCCCTCTATCTCGCCAATCGTTAAGCCCAGTGCGGGTTGGAATTGTCCCAACAATCCGTGCACAGCATGCACCGGAATCTCCCAAATACGGAAGAACCCTAGCACGTGGTCGATGCGGTAAGCGTCAAAGAAATGCGCCATGTTTTGGAAGCGACGCACCCACCATTGGCAGTTGTCGCGTAGCATGGCATCCCAGTTGTAGGTCGGGAAGCCCCAGTTTTGTCCGTTGACAGAGAAGTCGTCGGGTGGCGCTCCGGCTTGTCCGTTGAGGTTGAAGTAGTGGGGCTCGGTCCACACATCGCAACCATAGCGGTTCACACCGATAGGGATGTCGCCCTTTAGGACCACATGATGCTTGCGTGCATAGGTGTGGGCGGCTTCCATCTGTGTGAATAAGATAAACTGAACGTAATAATAGAATGCTACCTCCTTATATATATTGGTGCGTGGAGAGGTAAGCGCCTTTCGGTCGTTCTCGTCCCACTGGTTGTGGTCGGGCCACTGTGAGAAGTCGGCAGTGCCATATTTCTCTCTCAATGAGCAATACTGAGCGTATGGAACCAACCATCCCTCGGCCTCAGAGAAGAATGCCTTGAATGCTGCAGAGGCTAGGACGGTCTTCCCCTCTTGCTTAAACAACAGCTGAAGGTATTCGGTCTTGGCATTGTTGACGCGCTCATAGTCGATCTGAGGTAAGGCGTTGAGCTCGTGGCGCAATGATTCGAAGCGCAGACGATCCGTTTTCTCCGTGAGAGAAGGTAGCTGATTGAGGTCAACGTACTGCGGATGGATAGCAAAGATGGATATGCAGCTATAAGGATAGGAGTCGGTCCAGGTATGTGTAATGGTGGTGTCGTTGATTGGAAGAATCTGAAGGACACGCTGCTCGGTGAGCGCAACCCAATCAATCATCTTCTTCAGATCACCAAAGTCGCCTATACCAAAGCTAGACTTGGAACGGAGTGAGAACACGGGGATGAGTGTTCCGGCTGCCTTAATCTGACTTACGGGGAAGTAGGCGGTGTCCAGTTCGTATACCAACACGTCACCAAGGTCGAGCAAGGGTAGGGTGATGGTGCGATTGTCTGCACATTCCCAAAGGCATTGACCGTTATTATCGTCATCCACAAGGACAAACTTGAACTCTAAAAAATTGTTTCTAAGGTTGAGCGCATCAATATCTATCATCCACTCATTGATGCTATGCTCGGTCATAGGGAGTGCCTTTGCCGTGTTCCAAGCGCCTAACGAGGGTGAAGCACCTACCAAAGCGAGTCGCTGACCATGACGTAGCTGTGGCGCTTTGACCTTTAGACGCACCGTTTGGGCAAACTTGCTCTCAGCGGGTGAGGCTACCTTGACGCCTACAAAGCAGTCGGTTATAGCCGAGGTGTAGAGAAAAGCATCCTCTGGAATGTCTGCCCAGTGGTCATATACATGGTAGGTGGTGCCATAAAGTGTGCTTAGCTCCAACTGATGCTGCACCACACGCCATTCTGTTCGTACGTCTTTGTCGTCCTTGCGCACGGAGTAATAATAGGACAGAACGGCGCCTTTGGATGCCGAAGGGGTATAGTCGAGTTGCCAATGGTAACCATCTTGGGTGTGCATACGAAGAGCAGAGGATCCTTGCCCATGCTGTTCTGCTCCTTCAGAGATATGGAGAAAGAGCTCTTCTCCGTATCCAGTGTGGTAGTCAATACTAAATAGTATGCTCATAGAATAAGTTGTTTTGGTTCAAAGGTACAATATTATCCTTTGACGGATTATGTTGAATAGATTGTTTGAGTTCTCTTTTTGTGCAAACGTTTGTACTTTCGGTTTATTCATGCTTTGTCTTGATGAAACTTACGGTGTATGCTCCGATGACCAAAGCAACACCAGCAACAATCATCATGTGGCTTTGTACACTGCCAACAAGGTGCAGAACCACACCGCCAAGTGCTGCTGCAACAATCTGTGGGATGCAGATGGTGCCGTTGAATAGACCGAGGTAGGTTCCCATATGACCATAACCTTCGAGTGCATTGGTCACAAAGGTGAATGGTAATGCCAACATTGCCGCCCATGCACAGCCGATAAGGATGAACGGAATGAACATCACGTACTGGTTATGAATAAACGCTGTGAGGATAAAACCTAGTCCGCCAAGAATCAAACTCAGTGAATAGGCGAGTTTGCGGTTCTTGAATGCGGGTAGCACGATGGCCCAAAGCACCGATCCGATGGCTTGTACGGCAAAGAGAATGCCTACCCAGTTGCCTGCCTCTTGATAACCCGTAGTGGCTGTGGCGTTCTTGGCAAGCATGTCTACGTCCCAGCAGTTGGATGCTACGGTGCCGTTGGTGTAGGTCCACATATACATAAAGGCAAACCAGCAGAAGAACTGAACCGCTCCCACTTTCCAGAAAGTGGATGGTGCGTTGGTGAGAAGCGTGATCCAACTGGCTTTCTCTTCCTTGCTCTCTTCCTTGATTCCGTTGTACTCATTGTATTCTTTCGGATTCCATTCCTTCACTTTCACAGTGGTATAGATTACGCAAAGAATCAAGATAGCGGCTCCGATGTAGAACGACCAGATAACGGAGTCGGGTACAACGCCCTCTGGTGCGGTGTTGGCGATACCCAGGAAAGTAAAGAAGAAGGGGAAAACATATCCCACGAGGCTACCCGCATTGCATAGAAAGCTTTGGATGCTATAAGCCAAAGTCTTCTGTTTCTCGTTCACCATGTCACCCACCAACATCTTGAAGGGTTGCATCGCCATATTGATAGAGGTGTCGAGGAACATCAATGCCACCAATCCGAAGATCATAGCCGAACTTACCGACAAGCCCAATGACCCTGCGTTGGGTAGTAAGCACATCACCAGCACAGCCACGGCAGCACCGATAAACAGGTAAGGAATGCGTCGTCCGAATCGGCACCAAGTGCGATCAGAGAGGCTTCCGACAATCGGTTGCACCAAGATACCCATCAGTGGGGGCAGTATCCAGAAGTAACTGAGGTTGTGTGGGTCAGCTCCCAAGGTTGCAAAGATGCGTGAGATGTTGGCGCTTTGCAGTGCGTAGGCTATCTGAACTCCAAAGAAACCAAAGCTCAGATTCCACAATTTCCAAAAACTTAAATTGGGTTTCGTTTTCATTGATATAGTCTTTTTTTATTTATTCTCTTAAGTATCATTCTTCGTTCTCGGCTTCGTAGAATCGTCATTAGCGTGTGGTGCCGCGTAGGATGAGGCGTGTTCGCACGATGCGTTTTTCCACTTTGTTCTTCGGAATCAGTCCTTCCACCTTGTCTATGAGGATGTTGGCGGCTTCCTCACCTACCACCTTGCCGCGCTGTTCCACCGTGGTGAGCATTGGATCGCAAGCGATGGCACGCTGACCATTGGTGAATCCGCATATCGAAATGTCTTCCGGGATGCGATATCCCATTCGTTTGGCAGCATAGAGGATGCCGATTGCCGTATCGTCATTGGTGGCAAAGAAAGCATCGGGCACGTCTTCTCGGGAGAGAATGTCGGGTACTATGCGTTCAGCCTCACT
Organism: Bacteroidaceae bacterium; assembly: GCA_963639545.1. Taxonomy (GTDB): domain Bacteria; phylum Bacteroidota; class Bacteroidia; order Bacteroidales; family Bacteroidaceae; genus Prevotella. The sequence goes on along the minus strand of CAVHUZ010000008.1, from coordinate 35,758 downwards.
GCGGTTGTCGCACATGAAGAGCAAGTCGCTTGTCGGGTTGAGCCCGTGTTTGCGCATCGCATCGTGCCAACCGTTGTATCGATTCTTAGATATCTCAAGGTTGAGCGGACTGCTGAAGTAAGCCACTTTTCTGCAGCCAGTCTCTATCAGATGCGTTACGGCAGTGAAAGCCCCCATGTAATCGTCCACCACAACAAGCGAACTGTTCACGCTCGTGCAGATTCGGTCATAGAAAACGATAGGTATCCCTTTCTCAATGAGGGCGTTGAAGTGGTCATATTGCTTGGTATTCTTAGCTTGGGAGATAATCATTCCGCAGCATTTGTATTCATAGAACGATTTGCAAATGTTCACTTCGCGTTCGTATTGCTCATGACTTGTAGCCACCATGATGCGGTATCCGCGTGCCGAAGCTTCTTCCTCAATGCCGTCAAGGATAGAGGAGAAGTAGTAATGCTCAAACTCGGGGATGATCACACCGATGACTTTGGGCAACTGTTTACGGCTCAGCCTAAGCGATTCGGCTAGCGGATTAGGGGAGAAATGGTGTTCGCGTGCGTACTTATTTATTAGTTCGCGCTTCTCCGCACTGATCCGCGGGCTATTCTTTAAGGCTCGCGACACCGTTGCGACTGACACGCCAAGGGCTTCGGCGATGTCTTTCATCGTGATGATGTTTGGTTCGTTCATGATTTTTAGGCTTTCGTGTGCAAATGTAAGTAATCCTTTCGGGTTGTTGATATAGGTCAATCGTTTTCCTTGATATTAATCAATGCAAACGATTGTACTATTTATTAAACGTTTTTCCTTGTTTTTTATTATTACATTACGTTATTAAACATAACTTTGCATCAGAAACCTAAAAGAGACTTAAACAATATATTGGATTTTAAATCTATTATAAATAATAACTAACAAACAAAAAATGATGAAGCAGGTAAAATGCAATTGTCCTACAAGACTATGGACCTTGTTCGTAGGTCTGTGTCTTTCGGTGGGTGCCTTTGCACAGAGTACTGTGAAAGGTACGGTCAAAGATGCTTCCGGTGAGCCTATTATTGGAGCTTCAGTGTTGGTTAATGGTACCACAGAAGGTACAGTGACCGACCTTGATGGTAACTTTACGCTCGATGTGAAGCCAGGTGCTACCTTAACAATCTCCTACATTGGTTACAAGAAGCAAGAGGTGTCAGCCTCAAACAACATGGCGATCACGCTCAATGAAGATCAAGCACAGAGCTTGAATGAGGTGGTCGTGATTGGTTATGGTGTGGCAAAGAAGTCTGATTTGACGGGTTCTGTTGCTGCACTTAAGCCAGATGGAAAGAATAAGGGTGTTGTAGTCAACGCTCAGGATATGCTCGGTGGTAAGGTTGCCGGTGTCAACGTGACCAGCAACGACGGTACTCCTGGTGCAGGCGCCAATATCCGTATCCGTGGTGGATCGTCACTTAATGCAAGTAACGACCCATTGATCGTTATCGATGGTATGCCTATTGATAACAATGGTGTGAAGGGTGTGTCCAACATTCTTGCATCTATCAACCCTCAAGACATCGAGAGCTTCAACGTGCTCAAGGACGCTTCAGCTACTGCTATCTATGGTAGCCGTGGTTCAAATGGTGTCATCATCATCACAACGAAGAAAGGTCAGCGTGGCGCTCCTCGTGTTTCTTACAACGGAAGTGCTACCGTGAGTATGAAGAAGAACACGATTGACGTGCTCACTGGTGACCAATTCCGTTCTTTGATCAAGAATACTTGGGGTGAAGAGTCGGATGCTTACAAGGCATTGGGTACTGCCAATACGGATTGGCAAGACTTAATCTACCGCACTGCAATTAGCCAAGACCATGGCGTAACAGTCTCTGGATCGGCTGGCGAGCACCTTCCTTATCGTGTGTCTTTGGGTTACACCGATCAACAGGGTATCCTCAAGACATCCGACTTTAAGCGTGTTACCGCATCGGTTAACCTCAATCCTTCTCTGCTCGACAATCACTTGGTGATCAACATCAACGCCAAGGGTATGTATGCGCACAGCCGCTTTGCTGATACCGACGCCGTTAGCGCTGCGATCAACATGGATCCAACTCAGAACCCTTATGCTTACACATCCGCATACCATAAGGCTTTCTTTGGAGACAACCTCAGCAAGTCGCTCAGCAACTTCGGTGGATACTTTGAATGGCCTAAGAGCGCCAACTATAACGATCCCGACTGGACCTCAACGTACAACGAGCTCGCTACCAAAAACCCACTCGCAGTGCTCAACGAGAAGAACGACGTAGCTAATAGCCGCGAGTTTATCGGTAGTGCCGACTTCGATTACAAGGTGCACGGTTTTGAAGACCTACGTCTCCACGCCACTTTGGGTGCCGACATCGCTAAGGGTCGTCAGACCACAGAGAAGACCCCAGCCTTCCCTAGCAACAATGATACTTACTACGGAAACTACGGTTGGGAAGAAATCCTTAAGCGCAACCTTACCCTCAGTGCTTATGCACAGTACTATCACGACTTCAATGATGCTGCTAAGAACCACTTCGACATCATGGGTGGTTATGAATACCAGCACTTCTGGAAAGGTACTGACAATGCTTATTGGGGATATTACGGTAAGAACTCTGCCGCTACCGAAGATGGCGAAAGCCTCGCAGGTAAGAAGCACCTCCCCTCTGAATATCATGCAAAGACCGAAAACTACCTCGTTTCATTCTTCGGTCGTGCTAACTGGAGCTTGATGGATCGCTACTATGTTACCGCAACGGTTCGTGACGACGGTTCTTCACGTTTCAAGGATCACTGGTCAATCTTCCCATCAGTGGCATTTGCATGGAAGATGAATAAGGAAAAGATCTTCACAGACCTCAAGTGGCTCTCTGACTTGAAGCTCCGTTTGGGTTGGGGTATGACTGGTCAGCAAGATGTAAACAGCGACTACGCTTGGATTCCTACCTATACTCAGAACACTGGTACAGGTGCATTCTATCCTGCTGATGGCGATGGTACATTGTATCGTCCCGATAGTTACACGCCAGATCTGAAGTGGGAGACCACCACTACATATAATATAGGTGTAGACTGGGGTGTTGCCAACCAGCGCCTCACGGGTACAGTGGACTGGTACTATCGTAAGACTACCGACTTGCTCAACTACGCTCCTTGTGAAGCACTATCCAACTTCCGTAACCAATCATGGCAAAACATCGGTTCATTGATGAACACTGGTGTTGAGACAACCTTCAGCTGGAAAGCTATTCAGGCTAAAGACTGGTACTGGACCATCGATTACAACTTCACTTACAACTTCAACAAGATCCTTGATCTTAATGGTGTAAGCTCTACCGGCGACCCTGTGGCTAACACAGGCTACAAGATCGGTACCGACAAGTATCTCGAATATCAGCAGGTAGGTTATGCGATGAACTCTTTCTGGGTTTATCAGCAGGCATATGACAAGAACGGCAAAGCCATCGAAGGTGTTGTTGTTGACCGCAACGGCGATGGTAAGATCACCAATGCTGACCGTTACCTCTACAAGAGCCCAGCACCTCCTATCACCATGGGCCTCTCTTCTCGCTTGGAATATAAGAACTGGGACTTCAGCTTCTCACTCCGTGCTAACATCGGCAACTATGTCTTTGACAACGTAAGCCAAGGATTCCACAACGTAAGCAAGAATGCTTTGTGGGCTTCAACCAACTTCCTCAGCAACAAGACCGTTGCTGCCGTGAATGACAACTGGCAGACTGACGATGTGCAGGCTATCCTTTCTGATCGTTGGGTACACAACGCTTCTTTCCTCAAGTGTGACAACATCACCCTGGGTTATAGCTTCTCTAACCTCTTCGGTAGTAGTAGCTCTAACGGATATTGGAAAGGTCTCAGTGGACGCGTGTACGGAACAGCTTCCAACGTGTTTACTATTACCAACTACGACGGCCTCGATCCAGAGGTGTTCAGCGGATTTGACAACAACATCTATCCACGTCCATTCTCTGTTATCTTAGGTTTGAACCTCAACTTCTAATCATTTAAGCGTATAAAAGTCATGAATAAAAATATAAAATATGTCCTTTCAGTAGCGGCCGCAGCCCTTACCTTGGGCATGACCTCATGTACGGGTGACTTGGATGTTACGCCTATCGATCCCAACATGAACACAGAAGTGAATGTTTCTGCTTTGTTCAACAAGTGCTACGCTAACCTTGCCATGGCAGGTAACAGCACCGGTGATGACAATGTGGACATCGACGGACTCGATGGTGGTACATCTGGATTTATCCGTCAGTTGTGGAACTCCAACGAACTCACCACCGACGAAGCCATCTGTCAGTGGGGTGACGATGGTATCAAGCAGTATTGCTACAACACATACGATGCCAGCCATCCTATGCTTAACGGTTTCTATGCTCGTCTGACCACTGGTATTGCTTATTGCAACCAGTTTGTTAACGAATGCGGTTCAGTTGATGCAACCAAGACAGCCGAGGTACGCTTTCTCCGTGCCCTCCAATACTATTTCTTGATGGACGCCTTCGGCAATGTTCCTTTTGCTTTGCAGATGACAAAGCCTGAGCGTAAGACTCGTGCCGAGATCTATCAGTGGCTCGAGACCGAACTCCTCGAGATCGAACCATCACTCTCTGAGGCTAAGGCAAAGAAGTCGACAGATAGCGGTTACTACCGTGCTGACAAGGCTGCATGCTGGATGCTCTTGGCTCGCCTCTATCTCAACGCTGAGGTTTACACCGGAACAGCACAGTGGGGCAAAGCCGCTGAATACGCTAAGAAGGTGATGGACTCAAGCTATAAGCTCAACACCACTTCCACAGGCAAGTGGAGTGCTTACCAGATGTTGTTCATGGGTGACAATGGTGAGACCTCTGCCGCTTCAGAAGGTGTGTTCCGCATCGGTCAGGATGGTGTTACCACAACCTCATGGGCAGGTACCTTGTTCTTGATGGCATCTACCTTCGATGGTAATCTCCATGCCGATGTCTCTGGCAACTACGCTGACAATGCAACAAATGGTACAGGTCAGACCTGGGGTGGTAACCGCTGTCGTCCCGACCTCATCCAGAAGTTCTTCCCTAACAACGACGCTCCTAACGTGTCATGTACCCAGATGCCAGCCGCAGCTAACGATGACCGCGCCATCTTTGATGGTTTGGATCGTAAGCTCGACAACGGCGATGGTTGCACAGGTGTGTTCACCGATGGTTTTGCTTGCGCAAAGTGGGTCAACTTCAAGACCGATGGTAGCGTAGGACACAACGATAACTTCCCTGATACCGACTTCTTCCTCTTCCGTGTAGCTGAGGCTAACCTTATCTACGCAGAGGCAACAGCTCGTCAGAATGGTGGTACCACTACCGCTGAAGGCACTGCAGCAGTCAATGCACTCCGCACACGTGCTCACGCAGCTACTAAGAGCGGTTACAGCTTGAACGATCTTTGCGATGAGTGGAGCCGTGAGTTCTACTTCGAAGGTCTCCGTCGTCCTACCTTGATTCGCTTCAACCGTTATGGCGGCAATGTCAACTACAACTGGACTTACAAAGGTGGTTCAAAGGGAGGTCGCAACTTCAGTGCTGACCGCAACATCTTTGCTATCCCATCTGCACAGGTTACCAACGTAGTAGTTCAGAATCCTGGTTATTAAAGTAATGTAAATCTATATGAAGAGCGCTGCCGTCATGGCAGCCCCCTCTTCCTATTAACTGAAACAATACAATGGAAAAAATCATAAAATCAGCTTTGCTGTTGCTCTGTGGAGCTTGTCTCTTCACAGCCTGCGATGATGATAGAGATAACAATCCTACCATCCAGCAACCCAAGACGTTTGTTCTCAACACACCGTCTTATTCCACCTCAACCATTGATCTTGCTACATCCAAGACCTTAAACTTCTCTTGGTCACAGCCCGATTATGGTTACCCAGCACTTGCCAACTATGCCGTACAGATCTCTTGTAACAATAGCTGGACGCAAGACGTTGCTGCAGGCGTGCTCGACGCTAACGAACAGCCTGTAGGCGACTACACCACGATGGATCAAGACTACCAAGTGGTCAATGCCGAAGTGGCTGCTTCTGACGTAGCCAAAGCCATTCAGAAGATGGCTAAGTATCTTCCTACGAATGTGCCAGCTACACAGGATCTCTATGTACGCGTTCGTTCAGTGCTCGCTAATGACACCATCTTCTCTAACACTGTAAAAGTAAAGGTGGCTCCTTACTACGTAGAGCTCAAGGCTGCTGATCCTATCGAGTGGTATCTCGTAGGTAGCTGTATCGGTGATGGCTCTTGGGGCAATGCAGCAACCAACGTTTACACATCACTCATTCCTCTTTACACCATCGACGGTGTCGACTATGATAAGACCACGGGTGCAGGATCAATCTCTTACACCACTTATCTTCCTACTGGTGGCAAGCTCAAGCTCGTCAAGAACCCAGGTAGCTGGGATACTCAGATCGGCTATACTGGCTTCACCAATGTAGCTGGCAATGCCAACTTCGAGGAAGATAGCGATGGCAACTTGTACGTTAATAAGGGCGGTTTCTATACTATCACCGTCAACACTGCTGCTTCTAGCGCAACGATTGAAGAGTATAGCAACCAGAGTCCTACCGTATATGCAAGCATCTCGCTCACCGGTTCATTCAATGGATGGGATACATCAGCCCTCACGATGACTCCTTTGGAGACCTTCGATGGTGCTGTGAACCACAACTGGACTTGCGACATCACCGTAAGTGAGGACGCTGAGTTTAAGTTTACCGATGGTGGTAGCGCATGGTGGGGTACCGATGCCTTCCCATATGGTTCAGCAGGTTTGGCTATCGCGCCTAACGGCACCATCAAGGCAGGTAGCTATCATGTCATCTTCAACGATATCACAGGTCAGTTCTATTTCATGACTGCCGAGTAATTACTAATCCATAAGGACGGGCGGATGCCCCCAGCGGATCTCCGCTCGTTCTTCAACGAAACATAATATCAATGAAAAAGAGTTTATTATATATAGGAATGGCATTGGCATTGGCCAGTTGCGGTTCTGATACATACGAGGATTGGGCTGACCCTCAACACAGTTCTGAGTCAGCAGAAACCGTGGCTCTCTCTGTTTCGCCTGCCGATCCTATCAAGTTTGCAGAGGTTACTACCGACTCTGTACGCCTGTTTGCTCCTCACGTCACTGCGGCTAATGGTGCTGTCAACCAGTACACCGTTACCCTTTACAATGCTGACAAGACCGCAAGCAAGCAACTCACAGCAGCCGAGGATGGTTATGTAGCTACAGCCGAGCTCTCTTCAGCTTACTATGACCTCTATGGTCGTCGTCCTGTGACACGCACGGCAGCTCTCGATGTGGTAGCTTACACCACTATCTCGGGTCAGAGCATCAAGAACCAAGGCGCTACCACGGCAAGTCTTCTTGCTGAGGCTCCCGAGCTTTCATCTAAGGGCTATTACCTCGTAGGTAACCTTCAGACTCCTAGCGCATGGAATGCTGACGACACATCGCTCACCCTTGACAATGGCGGACAGGATCCATACGAGAATCCTATCTATACTATCACCGTTGCAGCACCTGCTGGCGGCGGCAACCTCGAGTTCAAAGTGCTTGACCTCGACCACGTAGGCAACTGGGATTATGCTATCAGCGCATCTACAGATGGCGGCGCAGTGACTCCCGATGGTAATAGCACAGGTACGCTGGGCTATAAGAACGTAGGTGGCAACCTCACCGTAACGGGTGACGCTGACGCTAAGTACTATAGCTTCACCTTCAATATGCTTGACGGAACTTACACCGTTCAGGCTCTTGCTTTCCAACCCGCACTCTTCCTTGCAGGCTCTTGCAACGGCTGGAACCAGATCGACTACCTCACCACGAGCACATACGATGGTAAGTATACCGGTTATATGTACCTGGATCAGGGTGGCTTCAAGTTCTGTACACAACAAGACTGGAACGGCACCAACTATGGTGAAGGCTTCAGCACCGACGGCGGCGCAGGCAACATCGTGATGAGTGAAGACGCTGGCTACTATAAGGTAGACGTTGATCTCCTTGCTAAGAGCTACACGCTCACACCTATCACCACCATCGGACTCATTGGTACAGCATCTGCAGGCGGCTGGGATCAGAGCACACCTATGACCTATGACAAGGACGCACGTGCATGGGTTCTCAACAACGTGACCTTGAATAGCGGTGAACTCAAGTTCCGTGCTAACGACGGATGGGATATCAACTGGGGTGGAACCACCACAGCGCTTGTTCAGGGCGGTGCTAACCTCCAGGTTGAAGCAGGTACATATGACATCGCCCTCTACGCTTGGGCTGATGGCTATGCTTACTGCACCTTGACCAAGAAGTAAATATCGGAGCCTAGCTCCCTTCATTCTAAAGATTAATGTGCGGGCAATCCAGCAATGGGTTGCCCGTATTTTTATGTCGTTGATGCTCATGTGCTATCTATAAGGGTAAACGTTTGCACACAAATCTTTCTTTCCTCGTCCCTCATAGATGGCTTTGTAGAGGATAATGTGTTTATCTTTGCATAAGACAAGCATTATCGGCATAAGATAAAAGACCTAACCGAAGAATTCTAAATCATGAAGACGTGTGACGCATCAGCGCCTCGTCTCTAATCTATACAATCGATATGAAAGCTTTAAGAAAGAATGTTTTGGCTGCCTTGCTATGCGCCAGTGCGTCGATGACCGCCATGGCACAGGGTTGGCCCGCAAGTTATGAAGGAGTGATGCTCCAAGGATTTGCTTGGGATTCGTTTGCCGACACACAGTGGAAGAATCTCCAGAGTCAGGCTGACGAACTGAGTGAGTACTTCAATCTCGTTTGGGTGCCACAGAGCGGCAAGTGCCTAGAGACTTACAACGTGATGGGTTACACCCCATACTATTATTTCAATCACAACTCTAGTTTTGGTTCAGAGACCGAGCTGCGTAGCATGATCTCTACGTTCAAGCAGAAAGGGCTTGGCGTGATAGCCGATGTAGTGATCAATCACCATAACACCACGGGATGGTTCGACTTCCCTGCAGAGACCTATAAGGGCGTTACCTACCAGCTGCAAAGCACCGATATCACCGCGGATGATGATGGTGGCGCCACAGCTACCGAAGCTAAGAAGCAAGGTGTGAGCCTCAGTAGCAACAAAGACGAGGGCGAAGACTGGAGTGGTATGCGTGACCTTGACCACAAGAGCGCCAATGTGCAGAAGGTGGTTAAGGCCTATGAGGACTTCCTGCTCAACGACCTAGGCTATACCGGCTTCCGTTATGATATGGTTAAGGGCTTCGACGGCTCACATGTAGCCGACTATAACAAAGCTGCCGGTGTGAAATATTCGGTGGGCGAATACTGGGATAGCAATGCAAAGATAGAAAAGTGGATTGACGCTACCGATAAGCAGAGTGCCGCTTTCGACTTCCAGTTCCGCTACAACGTGCGTGATGCCATCAATAAAGCCGACTGGACACAGCTCAACAGCACCAACAACCTTGTGCACGACAATGCCTATAAGCAGTATGCCGTGACCTTTGTGGAGAATCACGACACCCAGTATCGCAGCGCTTCTGAACCGCTCGATCCTATCCGTAAAGACACCTTGGCTGCCAATGCCTATCTCCTCGCTATGCCTGGAACACCCTGTGTGTTCCTACCTCACTGGCAAGCCTACAAGCGCGAGATCAAAGCCATGATCCAGCTACGCCATCTTGCTGGTGTGACCAATACCAGCGAGTATCAGGCTTACCGCAGCAATGCCAGCTACTATGGCGTCTTGGTACAAGGCAACAACGCCAAGCTCCTTGCCGTGATGGGACAGGGAATGGCCGATCCTGATGCTAGCTTGTACGTGAAGGTGCTCAGCGGCTACCACTACGCTTACTATCTGTCTACCCAAGCCAACACCACATGGGTGGATCTGCCTAGCGGAACCTACACCGATGGCAACCCCACCGCTACCTTGATGGCTGTGACGGCAGATGATGCGCAGCTGGTTTACACCCTTGACGGCACTGAGCCCACTGCCAATAGCACCAAGGTGGCATCTGGCTATAAGCTTCAGATACCCGATGGCGAGACTACGCTCAAGGTGGGAATGCTCGTTGGAGGTGTAGTAAAGGCCGTGACCACACGCCACTATGTGGTGAAGCAGTTTGAACCTTATCAGATCACCGTATATGTCAACACCGATCAGGTGGGTTGGGATAGCTACGTCAACTACCATTCATGGGGTGGCACCAGCACCGGAACGACATGGCCAGGAACTAAGGTGACCGCTACCACCACCATTGATGGCAAGAAATGGTTCTACAATAGCTACACCATGAACAAGGCCGACGATGCCATCAACTTCGTTTTCAGCATTGGCACATCGTCTACGGCAAGCAACAACCAGACTGTAGATGTCAATGGCGTCAACAAGAATGCGTTCTTCGAGATCAGCAACGAGAAGGAAGGAACCAAGTATAAGGTCAATGATGTGACCGCTACCACTGATATCAGTAGTGTGACCACCACACCGACCACCACCGCTGATCCTTATTACTATACCCTTTCGGGTCAACGCGTGCTCCATCCAACCCAGAGTGGCATCTATATCCACCAAGGTAAGAAGGTGGCAGTTACTAGATAACAGATTATAAGCCGCCCTTTCACCTTGCTGAAGGGGTACAATCAGAGGGAAAATCAATTTATTTCTTCTCCAAAAATAAATTGATTTTCCCTCTTTTTTAATTTATTCTTCCCTCTTATCTCGCCTCTTTCGTATTGTCAAGTCATCCCTTTCGGGGGATGATAGGGCCCATGTGTGATTCTTTTCTTGTGCATCGCATAGAAGAGCGGACGTACTGTCTAATGCTATTACGGCTGATTGTGAACTTAAATCAAGCAGCCGCAGCCGCATACTTGTCATTATACCGGCACGCTCTGATGGCTATAAAACAAAATGGTCCCGACTCTCTATCGAGCCAGGACCACAAATCACATAAAAAGCTTTTAATATATACTATGAGATAGATAGCATGTTATTTCACTACGCACTTGGTCGTTGTGCCATTCACCTTAACCAGATACAAACCCGCGTGTAGGCGGATGGCTTGCTTACCCTCGGCCTTTCCTTGTGCCACGAGCGCTCCGGTGGTGGTGAATACGCTATAAGGTGCGCATTGTCCTTCGATTACGATGCCGCCGTCGGCAACGCTCACGCCATTGGCAACGCCGTTGACGCCCTTCAGTGCGTTATATCCCTTATCGTCAAGGATCTGTACCTTGTCCATGAAGATAGGTGATAGCTTAGCAGCCTTGCCACGGAATGACAGGCGGAAGCAGTCGTTCTCCACGTTGGCAAGTGAGAACTTGTGTTCTTGCCATCCCGCTTCGCCATATACAGAGATAGGCTCAGAGAGGGCAACGAAGTTGTCAGAACCAGCATATTGCAGCTCTACCTGAACGCTATTGTCCATAGCGGCGTTAGCCTTATAGTGGTAGAGGTAGAATGAGAGGACAGGTGCATCGGCATCTGCCACACTGATCTGTGGTGAGAGCAGACGAGCCTCGTAGCCGTCAGAGCTGTTCTGATAGAACATCGCCATACCATTGTCACCGTCAGCAGCGTCTACATCCATAGGCTTCTTTGAGTTGGTGCCGGCTATCATCGTCCAGCAGCTAGCGTAGTTGTCGCTTACGCTGGTGACACTCCATGGGTCGGTGTCATTGTATCCGTTCTCAAATGACTCGGTGAAAGGCACGGTGTAGTTCTTGCCGTAAATCGTTGTGGCGTAAGCAGGACTACCTGCGCCATTCTCGCTCTGTGCCAGTACCATGAAATCGATCAGAATCTGGTGTGCGCTAGCATAAGCGTCAAAGACACTCTTAGGTACGCGAGCGGTGCAACCCTTCACGTCTGAGGTGTAGAGCGAAGGTGTTTCCATCAGTCCGTATTCATAGTAGATAGCGTAGGTGAGGTTGTCATAGTCAACGTATAGGCCGTTCACGGATGTTGAAGGCGCAGTCCATGTGAGGACAAAGTCGTCGCCATCTTGGGTGACCTTAAGGTTGCTAGGAGCGCCTGGCACGTCTTGACCTACGAGGACGGTCTGGCTTGCGCCGTTGCTAGAACCATTGTCCGATGTCACTACGGCTTTGTAGCTGTGTAGACCTTCTGCTACGGTCTCGTCGGTGTAGCTATAAGCAGCGCCCGGAGTGGGATTGCTCCACTCATAGAGAGCTGTCTTGCTGTTGTCGCGGAACAAGCGGATGTGGCTCAGTGAGCTGAGGTCGTGTCCCTGTGAGTCCTTGGTAGGAGCGTTGAAAGTCACGGTCACCTTGTGCTCGCCCTTGTCTGCAGCAGCAACCTTATAGTTGGTCACATCGTTTGGAGCATCAGGGAAGTTGGTTCCGTTGATATATACGTCGAAGAGATTGACCTTGTGCTTAGCCTGGCTACGGCAGTAGAAGGCAAAATTGAACACGCCACTCTCCTTAGCCGTGTAGGTAAAGGTCTGTTCTGAGATACCTGCGGTGTAGTCGGGGATATTCTCATAGGTGCCCACCTTGTCACGTGTGCCTTGTGGGTTGGCGTTGTCCTTGAGCAGAAGCACGTCGATGGTGTTGCCCGTGTCTTGGTTGAACGCACTAGCTACGTTGAAGGTGACGGTGTATGTAGCCCCTTTGACAATCTGCATAGGTGGTAGGATGAGGTAGTCGTCAGCTGCACTGGTGCAAGAAGAACCATTGTAGATAGCTGCCTGGTCACCTGTGTTGGCAGTGCCAAACTCCCATGTAGCATCGTTGTTGGTGTTGACGATGGTGTAAGTGCCATAGGTGTCGCTATTGCTGAAGTCGTCATAGTAAGGAATCTCAGCATAGTTGCCATGTGTGACGTGGTTGGATAGTCCTTCCTCGCCCTCTTTGGTACCTGAAGTGGCCTTTACGCCGAAGTAGTAGTCGGCAAACTGGGTGCTGGTAAACTGTCCTTCATAAGATGTTCCGGTGGTTTCAGTCACCTTCTCACCTGCTGGATACTGAGTGATGGTGTACTTGAAGCTAGCTGCATCCACTGCGCCACCATGCACACCTTCCGTAGGTGCGGTCCAAGACAGGTGGTATGTGCCATCCGCAGCTACGCTGAGATAGACGTCAGAAGGCGCTTTCGGTGCATCATATCCAGCATATGTGGTGACGGTCTTTGTAGGGCCGTTGCCATTGCCGTTAGCTGCCAGTACCTTTACCTTATGTTCGCCTTCAGTGGGGAAGGTGTAGCTGGTGCTTACCTCTGCACCTGGTGCTACATCCGATAGTGTGGCTACGGCATCCGTAGCATCGTCTACGTAGAAGAGAAGGCTTACCTTGCTGCTCAGCGGAGTGGCCTTGTCAAACGATAGGGTAGGAGCGGTGGCCTTGAAGGTAGCTGTGGTGCTGCCTGCGGAGGCATAAGTGACGGTCAGATCCTGGCAAGCGTCAGGCACTTGCGCATCCTGTGAGGTGCTGCTTCCTACACCGAAGATGTCTGAAAGCTTTGTGCCTTCAGGTAGGTCACCCACCTTTGTACCCACACCCGTGGTGAGGTCAGTGGTGTAGAGCGCCGATACCTTACTGGTGCTGAGCACCCAATACATCGTTCCGGTGGTGGCATCGATATAGGTAGGTTGCTTGTCGGAGAACGATTGGCCCGTAGCGCCCAGCACGGTGACGCTACCATCCTGTACGTTGACACGCTGCAGCTGGCTATCAAAGTCGAAAGCATAACCTGTTCCGTTCATGTCGAACGCCAGAGAGGTGAAGAAGTAGTTGGCTGTACTAACCTGACTCATCGCACCCGTTTCCTTGTCTATAGAGTAGAAGGTCGATGGCATGCCGTTACGATAGCCATAGAGGTTGCCTGTGGCAGGGTCGTAAGCCATCGCGTTGGGATAATTACTATAATCGGCGGTGAGCTCTTTGGTGCTATTGAGAGCCCAAGCTGAGCCGTCATAGGTGTAGGTAGAGTAGCTCAGCTTGTACAGTTCGCCATAATTATTGGTACGTGGACTGAACACGTAGAGCGTGGATCCGTCAAAAGCTGATACGCTTCCTTGACGCAGATAGCCATAAGCATCTTCGTGTTCTTGGGTTGTGGTGGTGGGATCGGTGGCGCTAAACGACACCAAGCTCTGTAAGGGAGAATACTGTACACCCACAAGTTTGAAACTGGTGGAGGTGCTGCTGCTGGAAGCAAACTCGCCGTTGCTCTTCGTTGTGGTGCTTGTTGTAGCATCCGACGAGAACCCGTCAGCGTTGTTCCCTCTTGGCGTGAGGCTAGATGAAGCCTGTGTCATGGTAGGCATGAACAAGCTCACGAGAGCCGCAGCGCATGAAAGTAGCTGTTTTCTCATAAGTAGTTAGTGTGACGACTCAGTGGTGTTGCATTCTTGAAAGGTAGAGTCGGTTACCCCTTCAAGCGCTTTTGTTTAAAGATATTGTAGAGATTTATGTTTCTGTATGATATTGATGTCTAGCACTTTCGTGCGTTCTCGCTTCTTCAAAGCGGTATGTAGAATCACTGATGGTGCAAATATAAGTTTTTATTTTGGATAAAATGGTATATAAAATGAAAAACTTATCAAAACTAACGGGTGTTTTTATAGATAGTAAACGAATTAGTGTGGTTTTCTAATAAAGTGTAAGCAGAAAACTCGTAGTTGTTCGTGCGTTTTCTTGCAAGGCTTGTTCTGATTGCTGAAGCGCAATGCTACGTATTTAGCTCATACTCGTATCATCGCTTCGGTAAGCTTGTCACAAATATTTGCTAAAAACGTGACAAAAATCGGCAAATACCCGTTAGTCAAATGTTAGCGTTTCTGCAGTGCTCGCCATAGTTGCAAACAACGTATAAACGAAAAAACGGAGAGAAGCCACAACGAGGTTGATGGCTTCTCTCCGCGTAAAGAGGGAAAGTATATGTCAGAAATGATTTGGATTCAGAATCGTTCTGCGCTCAATATGATAGTAGCCCTTGAGCGTGCTAGGAAGAGAGTTATTCCTCAAACTTCTTGGCAGCACGGAGCTGGTGACGCATAGCGCTTAGGAACTCTTGGCTCTCTTGCAGCAAGTTGAGGTACACCACATACACTTGATAATGGGTGTTGTCCACGGTGTTCTGCATGCGGTCGATGTGATGTTTGCGTATCTCTGAGAGTTCGTCCTTGACCATATCGGCATCGGCAAGGATGTCGCGATAGTTGTCATAGCGTCCAGTAGAGATTGCCTTCTCGCTCTCTTTCATGAGCGTATTGATCTTGCGCTGCACAGGAACATACTCGTTGAAGAGCTCTTCGGGCAATGGATTGAAGTTGTTGCTTACGTGTTCCTTGATAGGTTCGAGCATACGACGCAGACAGTAGATAAACTGCTGGTTGGCGTTGGCACCGAGGTGGAACCACGTGTTGCGCTCCAAGGCAACCTCACGTGGGCTCTTCTTGAGTCCGAGCATCTCTTGGCGACGATATTTCTTGAGCTCGCTCTGCTCGTTCTTAAGGTCGCGATGACAGTGGCGCAAACCGCTGTTGCTCTCTCCCTCGAACGATTCTACAATCTTGTTATACTGATCCAGGGCGAAGCTACATACAAAGCTCTGTGTGCGACTGACGTGCTTGGTGAGCATCTCCCAGACAAGCTTGGGGTCGCGGGTGCGCATCATGAGTTGGAAAGCTGACTCCTTGCTCTCTGCTGCAGCCTTCTTAGCATACTGACGGTTAGAGCGGATGAGCAAGAACACAACCAATGCCATGAACAATACCTTAGCGATGATGCCGCCGTAGAACATCGCAAGACATACCACAGCACAAGCGATAAAGGCTACACCAGCCGTGATAAACCATCCACCGATGACACTCAGCACACCCGTGACACGGAACACGGCGCTCTCGCGACTCCATGCGCGGTCAGCTAAGCTCGAACCCATAGCCACCATAAAGGTAACATAGGTGGTAGAGAGAGGTAGCTTGTGCGTGGTACCGAAGGTGATCAGCAATGAAGCGATAACGAGGTTGACCGCCGCACGAACCACATCGAAGGCTGCGCCATCCTCCAAGGCTACATCGTTCTTATTGAAACGTGTGTCTATCCAGCGTAGCAGGCCCGCGGGGAGATGACTGCCGAGCCATTCGCCACACTGTTGGCACATACGTACCGTGCCGCGAGCGATGCGTGATGAACCGAACATCTCGTCGCCTTCATCTTGGCGTGCTAGATCCACAGAGGTCTTTACCACATTCTGTGCTTTCTTTGAGGTGGCCATGGCGAGGATCATTACCACGCCGGCAGCAAGGAGATAGACGGGCGAACTGGTGGCGCTCTCCATCAGAGAGGTCATCATAAAGGTGGTGTCGGATGCGCCATGAGCGTTGGCCATGAAGTCTTGGTAACTGTCAAGACCAGCCAAAGGCACACCAATGAAGTTGACAAGGTCGTTACCAGCAAATGCCATTGCTAGGGCAAATGTACCGAG
>CAVHUZ010000008.1:2983-19214 GCA_963639545.1 Bacteroidaceae bacterium | reverse complement strand
CGAGGAGCACCACCAGCTTGAAGATATTGACGCGCATCAGATGGAGCACCTCCATCAAGATGGTAGATACCACAAAGCAGATGAGCATCAGCATAGATGTATTCTCGTTCACATAGTCCTTGATACTGTCGGTGAGGTAAGGGCTCTTGGCTAGTCCTTGGAAGAAGATGAAGTAAGCCAAGGCGGTGAAAGCGATGCCACCGAAGATGGCAATGCTGTAACGGCTGTGCTTCTTGTACTTGAAGGTGAAGATGATACGGCTGAGCCACATCACAAACACACCGAACACGAAAGCCACTGCCACTGAAAGGAAGATGGCACCGATAACCTGAAGGGCTTTGTCAGAGTTGAGTAAGTCGCCAAATGAGAGGCTAGGGTCGCCCAGCATCTTGACCGTAGCAAGGATGAACGTACCGCCAAGCAGCTCAAACACCAACGAAACGGTGGTTGAGGTAGGCATACCGAGCGTGTTGAACATGTCAAGGATAATCACGTCGGTCACCATCACGGCAAGGAATACCGTCATTACTTCTTGGAAATTGTAATGGGCTGGTGACATGATACCATGTCGAGCGACATCCATCATGCCTGATGACATCACCGCACCAATCATCACACCCACTGAGGCAATGATGAGAATGGTGCGAAACTTTGCCACCTTGGCACCGATGGCCGACTGCAAAAAGTTGACGGCATCATTGCTGACACCGACAAAGAGGTCGAACACTGCCAAACAAAGCAGGAACACCACAATGATCAAATACATCGTACTCATATAATATCTGTTTGGTTTTATTTTGCCGCAAAGGTATGATGGCTATATTACAGGTGGTTTAAACACATGTTACAATCGTGTTACAACCGATATTTTTATACATTATCATGATGTGAAACGCCCACGAGGATGTTCTCTTCTCTATGTGGAAAAATCTTGTTACCTTTGCACTCTCAATCTTATAGACACATGACGGATAAGGCTTATCTAGAACAACTCATTGCCAAAGGTGAACATCAGCAGCAAGACTTCAAGTATAAGGTGCAGGATGCGGTGAAGCTTGCCCGCTCGGTATCGGCTTTTGCCAATACGGAAGGAGGGCGTCTGCTCATCGGCGTGCGTGACGATGGGGTGATCTCGGGGGTGAAATCGGAAGAGGAAATCTTCATGATGCATGCGGCTGCATACAAATATTGTGAGCCCGAAAGCGCTATCACGTTCGAGACATTCCATGTGGAGGGCCGCTCGGTGGTGATTGCTACTATCCCGCTGGCTAAGCAACGCCCCGTCTATGCCATTGACGCTGAGGGCAAGAAGTGTGCTTACATACGCATCGCTGACGAGAATATCGTGGCTTCACCTGTGCATCTAGAGGTTTGGAGACAGCTGCAGAAGGCGCAAAACGTCATGGAGTATGGTACGGCGGCGCAGGCGCTGATGACCACCATGCGTGAACATCCCGACGAAACGCTCAATCGCTTGGCACGATTGTCGCATATCAATCGGCACACGGTGATCACGTTGCTAGCTAGGTTTGTGCGTTATGGGTTGGTGGAATGTGTGCATCAAGACCAAGACTTTATCTTCCGGCTGCAAGAGTGATGAGCTTGCCCACTCTTATAAAGACCATAATCATTCGTAAGTGGGGCTATGTATTAAGGTAATGTGGCCTATATAAGAAGCGACATAGCCTATATATAAATAAGGAGAAGTCCTCTATCGCTATCTGCTGAAGCGGTAGAGGACTTCTCAATGAAAGTGATCTTTGAGGCAATGACGTTATGGGTGGATTGCCTCAAAGGATGAGTCTTTAGTTGTTGGTGCTCTCTTCGGGAGCCTTATCAATCAAGTCCATAAACTGATCGAGCTTAGGAGTGATGATGATCTGGGTGCGACGGTTGCGCTGCTTGCCCACTTCGGTATCGTTGGTTGCCAATGGGTTGTACTCGCCACGGCCACCAGCGGTGAGACGCTTAGGATCTACGTTGTACTTGGTCTGTAGGTACTGTACCACGCTAGAGGCACGCAAGCAAGAGAGATCCCAGTTGTTGCGGATGTTCTCACGCTTGATTGGCACGTTATCGGTGTTACCCTCAACAAGCACTTCATAGTCGCTATAGTCCATGATGATCTTAGCAATCTTGCTTAAGGTCTCCTCTGCGCGGTCATTGATCTCGTAGCTACCACTCTTATAGAGCATATTGTCAGCCAATGAGATGTAAACCACACCCTTGAGCACCTGTACGTCCACTTCCTTAAGCTCCTCTTTAGACAAAGAACGTGTGAGGTTGTTGGTTAAGACCATGTTCAGAGAGTCGCTCTTGCTCTTTACTTCCACGAGGTGGCGGATGTATTGGTTCGACTCATTGATCTGATCCACCAGCTTAGAGATGTTTACATTGTTAGAGTTGGCATTGTTCAAGCTCTTGTCCAAACTGCCTTGGAGGGCTGCTGCGCTCTCTTTGGCTTGTGCAAGCTGATCCTCTAGGCTCTTGATACGAGCGTTGTTGGCAGCTATTGTCTCTTTTGCGTTCTGATAATCGGTAGTTAATTGGCGATTCTCGTTTTGGCAGTTCTCCAGATCTTTCTTACTGGCACAACCGCTGAAAACCATACAACCAGCAGCCAAAGCTACCAAGATAAAATGCTTCTTCGTCATAACTTATTTGTTTTTAGGTTTTACTTATGAATGCAAAGTTATGATTAAGACGATGAAAACCAACAAAGGTTCGGCTGGTTTAGACTTTTTTAACTAATAAAATCTTTTCTTACCCAATCTGAACGGATATCTGCCGAATATTAAGATCTTTGATTTATTTGTATGTTCTAACAAATAACCGTATCTTTGCACAATAATAATACACCTATATTAATTAGATAAGTATGATTGTTTTCTTCAGAACGAGAACGAAAAGTGTGATTGCAACATCAGTGGATCACAACCTTTCTGAAAACGAGATCAAAGAACTTAGTTGGTTATACGGCGATGCTGAGGCTCTCAAAGCCGACAAGCTAGAAGGCTTCTACGTAGGTCCGCGTCGTGAGATGATCACTCCATGGAGTACAAACGCCGTGGAAATCACTCAGAACATGAGTCTCAAAGGTATTGAACGTATCGAGGAGTATTTCCCAGTAAGCAGCAAATACGCTGACTATGACCCCATGCTGCAACGCATGTACGAAGGTCTTGACCAGGAAGTGTTCACCGTCAATCATCAGCCTGAACCCATTAAGCATGTGGACAACCTCGAACAGTTTAACGAAGAGGAAGGTCTTGCGCTCTCACCTGAGGAAATCGAATATCTACACAAGATAGAAAAACAAAACGGACGCCCCTTGACCGACTCGGAGATCTTCGGCTTTGCACAGATCAACTCAGAACATTGCCGACACAAGATATTCGGTGGAACGTTCATCATCGACGGCAAAGAGATGGAGTCGAGCCTATTTAACCTGATCAAGAAAACCACTAAAGAAAACCCAGGACAGATTCTTTCAGCTTATAAAGATAACGTAGCGTTTGCTCAAGGACCAGAGATCGAACAGTTTGCTCCCGCTAATCAGAGCACTGCCGACTACTTCCGTGTGAAGCCTATCGAGAGTGTGATCTCCCTAAAGGCTGAAACGCACAACTTCCCAACAACCGTTGAGCCTTTCAATGGTGCTGCTACCGGTACCGGTGGTGAGATTCGTGACCGTATGGGCGGTGGCGTTGGCTCATGGCCTATCGCCGGAACAGCGGTTTATATGACTGCTTATCCACGCTTGACAGAGGACGATGGCACACAGCCTTCGCTTCGCGACTGGGAAGATATCTTGCCCGTGCGTCAATGGTTGTACCAGACTCCGGAGCAGATCTTGATCAAAGCATCTAATGGCGCAAGCGATTTCGGTAATAAGTTTGGCCAACCGCTGATCACTGGATCACTCCTGACGTTTGAGCATCAAGAGAATAATGAGAAGTATGCATACGATAAAGTGATCATGCTTGCAGGTGGTGTGGGCTACGGAACCAAGCGCGACTGCCTCAAGAAAGCCCCCCAAGCTGGCAACAAAGTAGTGGTTGTAGGTGGTGATAACTACCGCATCGGCCTTGGAGGTGGCTCTGTATCCAGTGTAGACACAGGTAGATATAGCAACGGTATCGAGCTCAATGCTGTACAGCGCGCCAACCCCGAGATGCAGAAGCGTGCCTACAACTTGGTGCGTGCATTGGTAGAGGAAGATAATAACCCCGTGGTGTCTATCCACGACCATGGTTCTGCTGGTCACCTCAACTGCCTATCAGAGCTTGTTGAAGATTGCGGTGGTGCCATAGATATGACCGCTCTGCCTATTGGTGACAAGACTTTGAGTGCCAAAGAAATCATTGCCAATGAGTCACAGGAGCGTATGGGATTGCTCATCGATGAGAAACACCTTGAGCATGTCAAGAAGATTGCAGAGCGTGAGCGTGCTCCGATGTATGTCGTAGGTGAGACTACGGGTGATGCCCACTTCTCTTTCGTGCAAGGCGACGGCGTGAAACCATTCGACCTTGACGTGGCGCAGATGTTCGGCCACTCACCTAAGACCGTCATGAAGGACGAGACCGTGGAGCGTACCTATACTGATGTGACCTATGATGTGGCTCATGTTGACGAATATCTTGAACGTATGTTGCAACTCGAAGCAGTGGCATGTAAGGACTGGTTGACCAATAAGGTTGACCGTTCGGTGACCGGAAAGGTGGCACGCCAGCAATGCCAAGGCAAGGTGCAGCTTCCTTTGTCCGACTGTGGCGTAGTGGCGCTCGACTATCGCGGCGTCAAAGGTATCGCTACCGCACTGGGTCATGCACCTCAAGCAGGCCTTGCTTCACCCGAGGCAGGTAGCGTGCTCTCTGTAGCCGAGTCGTTGACCAATATCGTTTGGGCTCCTCTCGCAGATGGAATGGATAGCCTTAGCTTGTCAGCCAACTGGATGTGGCCTTGCCGTTCACAGAAAGGTGAAGACGCTCGCTTGTATAAAGCCGTGAAAGCACTATCCGACTTTTGCTGCGCTATAGGCGTAAACGTACCTACCGGTAAGGATTCGCTCTCTCTAAGCCAGCAATATCCCAATGGCGAAAAGATCGTTTCACCAGGCACCGTCATCGTTACCAGTGGTGGCGAGGTGAGTGATGTGCGCAAGGTGGTGTCTCCTGTGCTAGTCAATGACAAGCATACCCGCTTGTATCACATCGACTTCAGCTTTGACGAACAGAAGCTTGGAGGTAGTGCTTTTGCTCAAAGTCTGGATCATGTGGGCAGCGATGTTCCTACTGTAACTGATCCACGCTACTTCTGCGCATGCTTTGAGGCAGTGCAGGAGATGATCGAACGTGGTTGGATTCTTGCCGGTCACGATATCTCTGCAGGTGGTTTGATTACCACTTTGCTTGAGATGACCTTCGCAAACAAGAAGGGCGGTCTGCACATCAACCTACATGACATCAAGGGAACCGACGTGGTGAAGAAGCTCTTTGCCGAGAATCCCGGTGTCGTAATCCAGGTTTCAGATGAGCATAACGAAGAGGTGAAGAAGTATCTTGAGGACAACTGCATCGGATTTGCACGCATTGGTACTCCTGTAACCGACAAGCGCACCCTCTCAGTGACCGACGGAAGCTACGCTCATGAGTTTGATATCGACGCTCTCCGCGACCTTTGGTACAAGACATCTTACCTCCTTGACCGCAAGCAAAGCTTTGGCGGAATGGCTAAGAAACGCTATACCAACTATAAGAAGCAACCCCTTGAGATGAAGTTTAATGACGACTTCACTGGTAAGCTAGCTCAGTATGGTCTTAACCCAGACCGTTGGAAGACCGACACCGATGCTGACCGCCAGGCTGCTCCTAAGGCGGCAATCATCCGTGAGAAGGGTACCAATGGTGAGCGCGAGATGGCTTACTGCCTCTATCTCGCTGGTTTCGAGGTGAAGGACGTGATGATGACCGACCTGATTAGTGGTCGCGAGACACTGGAAGAGATCAACATGATTGTCTTCTGCGGTGGATTCTCCAACTCAGACGTGCTCGGTTCAGCCAAGGGATGGGCAGGCGCATTCCTCTTCAATCCTAAGGCCAAAGAAGCATTGGATCGCTTCTATGCACGCAAGGATACCCTTTCACTCGGTATCTGTAATGGTTGTCAGCTCATGGTAGAGCTTAATTTGATCAACCCCGAGCACGAACATCGTGCACACTTGTGCCATAACAACTCAAAGAAGTTTGAGAGTGCATTCCTCGGATTGGCTATTCCTCAAAACAATAGCGTGATGTTTGGCTCACTCAGCGGTAACAAACTGGGTCTCTGGGTGGCTCATGGAGAAGGTCGTTTCTATCTGCCTGAACCTGAAGATCATTACAACGTAGTGGCCAAATACAACTACGCTGAATATCCAGGCAATCCTAACGGCTCCGACTATAACGTCGCTGGTATCTGCTCCGCTGACGGACGCCACCTTGCTATGATGCCACACCTTGAGCGTGCGGTGTTCCCATGGCAACAAGCATGGTACCCACGTGACCGTCGCAACGATGAGGTGACACCTTGGATCGAAGCATTTGTCAATGCGAAAAACTGGATTTTGAACCAGAAGTAATACACTCTTGCCACACTTCCTCGAACCTTTGTCCGACGAAGTGTGGCATTATTGTTTCCTTTCCACTCGTGTGTGAAGGAAACGTCGTACCTCTCTTACCTTATTATAATAGCAATATGGATTCGTTCTATTGGGATAGTTTCAAGACGTTTGTAAAGATTGGGGCCTTCACCTTGGGTGGCGGCTATGCCATGATACCCATTATTCAGGCCGAGGTGGTGGACAAACACCATTGGATAAACGAAGAAGAGTTTCTTGATTTGGTTGCCATTGCCCAAAGCTGTCCTGGCGCTTTCGCCATCAACATGAGCGTCTTTGTGGGTTATAAGGTACGTAAGATGCGCGGAGCCCTTTGTACCACCATTGGTGCAGCGCTGCCTTCGTTTGTTATCATCCTCCTCATCGCCCTGTTCTTCCATCGCTTTATGTCCGTGGGATGGGTGGCAGCGATGTTTCGCGGCATACGTCCTGCAGTGGTGGCGCTTATCGCCGTACCCACGTTTCAGATGGCGCAACGTGCTAAGATCAGCTTTTCTACCTGCTGGATACCCCTTCTGTCGGCATTGTTGATATGGGCATTGGATGTCAATCCCGTCTTTGTGATTCTTCTTGCCGGACTTGGCGGCTACATATACGGACGTGTAATCAAACCCACAGAGTAACGCGATATGATCTTTCTCCAGCTGTTCTACACCTTTTTCGTGATAGGCTTGTTTGGCTTTGGGGGCGGATATGGTATGCTGTCGCTCATCCAAGCGCAAGTGGTCACACATCATCAGTGGCTCACCACGGCCGAGTTTACCAACATGGTGGCTATCTCTCAGATGACGCCCGGCCCTGTGGGAATCAATTCTGCTACCTATTGCGGATACATTGCTGCCCATAATGCGGGTTTCTCCTCGGCGATGTCATGCTTGGGAAGTCTCACCGCGACCGTGGCATTGGTGCTCCCATCGTTTATACTGATGGTGCTTATCAGCCGTATGTTCCTCAAGTATATGCGCAGCGCGTTGGTGCGTGACGTCTTTGCCGGACTTCGCCCAGCGGTGGTTGGACTCCTTGCTGCAGCCACGTTGTTGCTCTGCAATGCCGAAAACTTTGGCGCACCCCAACTCAATCCCTGGCAGTTCTATATCAGCGTGTTCCTCTTTGCAGCTTCCTTCGTAGGCGTGATGTGGCTCAAGATCAATCCCATCCGGATGATATGTTACTCGGCAATAGCCGGACTAGTCCTGTTATACTGAGGGGTTAAAGCCAGAGAACGAATCAGCAGTCGCATCCTTGTATAATAGAAACCATCCTATGAGCACGCCGCCATCATTCTATCGATAGAAGGTAGGAGAAAGATGCGCTTGATAAACAGAAAAAATCTTTGTATCTTTGCATCGTTGAAATCAGAAAAAAGTTATGGTTATATATCCTAAATTGATTACCGAATCGCTCTCAAAGGTTGTCTATCCTGGAACGAAGAAGAACCTTGTAGAGAGCGGAATGCTTACGGACTCAATCCGTATTGATGGGATGAAGGTGAGCTTCACCTTGTTGTTCCCTCGTGACACCGATCCCTTTATGAAGTCGACGATGAAAGCTGCCGAGGCGCAGATCCATTACGACTTAGGCAAAGAGGTCGAGGTGACGGTCAGCGCCGAGTTTAGTTCGGCACCGCGCCCTACCGTAGAGAAACTCCTTCCACAGGTCAAGAACATCATTGCGGTAAGTTCAGGCAAAGGTGGAGTGGGGAAGAGTACCGTCTCGGTGAACCTTGCGATAGCCCTTGCACGCTTAGGCTATAAGGTGGGAATCCTCGATACGGATATCTTTGGGCCTAGTCTGCCTAAGATGTTCGACTTAGAGCAACCCAACGTGTACAGCGTAGAGAAGGACGGACGCCAACTGATAGAACCCGTTGAGAAGTATGGTGTGAAGCTATTGTCCATCGGCTTCTTTGTCCGACCTGAGCAAGCGACGCTTTGGCGAGGCGGTATGGCATCCACGGCGCTCAAGCAACTCATTGCCGATGCTGACTGGGGCGACCTCGATTACTTCATCCTTGACACGCCTCCCGGCACCTCTGATATCCATCTGACGTTGCTCCAGACCCTGTCCATCACGGGCGCAGTCATCGTTTCCACCCCTCAGAAGGTGGCGCTAGCCGATGCGCGTAAGGGTATAGATATGTATCGCAACGATAAGGTCAATGTTCCTATCCTTGGATTGGTGGAGAACATGGCCTACTTTGTGCCGGCGGAGCTACCCGAAAACAAGTATTACATCTTCGGAAAGGATGGATGTAAGAATCTGGCAAAGGAAGTGGGCGCACCTCTCTTGGCCCAAATCCCTATCGTGCAGAGTATCTGCGAGAGTGGCGATCAAGGCGTACCAGCCGCTGTCAACATCGAAACCGTCACAGGACAAGCGTTCTTAAGTCTGGCTCAGAGTGTGGTCACGGTGGTCAATCGACGCAATGCCGACTTGCCTAAGACCCGCATCGTGAAGACCAAGAATGGAGAATAATCAGCCTTGGTGGCATCATCTAATAAGGTAAACGCCCGAGAACGCTATCTTGTTTTGCCCGATAGCGTATCCGCTTTACCTTATTATATATATTGTTTATCCCGCTTCAAGCATCCATACTTGAAGCGGGATAAATGTTTTAGGAGCATTAGACGAAGCGTTTTAGAGCGTAGCCGACTTCGGAATCCATAGCGGCCCACTTTGGAAACGCACCAGCATACGTGTCTCTTCAATCACTTCTACGATGCCTTTGGTGCCCGGCTGGAGAATGAACACCGCTCCGTGGTCCAGCTGATCCAGTAAGGTGGAGTCGCGGCGGGTGGCTTCCGTCGGCTCGGGAAGCATGTCAAGCGTCTCCGAAGTGACTGCACCGAAACACATCCGCGTGATAGTGACCTCATGCGGCGTGTCTTGAACAAAGCCCGCATCGGCGCGGTTGCGTGCCTGCACCTTAGCATCGGCATTGTCTTTGTACACAATGGTGGTGGCAGTGTCAGGCGTTGAGGTATCGCTTGGGGCGGTATTGTCCTGTTTGTTGCCACAGGAAGCGACCGAAACAACAAGCAGTGTCAGTGTAACGACACGGAATGAATGGTTGATAATCTTGTTCATGATAAGGCAAAGGTACAGAAAGTTTTTGGTAAAGGATGCGTTTTCGAAAAAAATGCGTACTTTTGTGCCTACTCGTTTCAGCTCCGCTGCCGATCTTTCTCGAGCGAACAGGTGGCTGCGCACGAATGTATAACCCAATAAATCATCAATACCCATCCTATGAAACTTACTCTCTTCTCTTTGGCCACACTGCTATTAGCCTCTGGCGGGATAGCTACGGCACAAGCACAAAACGATAACGGCACGTCCATGCGGGTTCACCTCAAAGGACAATCGCCCGTAAATATCCTTGTCGCAGATGTTGATAGTGTCACGTTTGCCCCACTTGATTCGGTTCAAGGTGACGTGAAACTGACTTTTGACGAAGTATCTAAGTGCTATGTGCGCCCCCATTTCACCCCAAAGGACGACCAGCAGTATTACTATGCCAACTATATGACCGAAGAGGAGTTTTCAGCTTATACCTCTCTTAACGATGTGGCAAAGGATGATAGCACCTGGCTTGCAGAGATGGCTGTCGGCTATGGGATGGACTTGGAAGAGATTCTGCCCTACTTCTGCTACCAAGGCGAGTTTGAAGAGGTGCAAGCCGAGCTGCTCCCGGGGCGCAACTATGTGTACTGGGTACATGCAGTCAATGATAAAGGCGGACTGGAAGGGAAGGTGAGCATGCGTCGTTTCACCACAGCCGACTATCAGATCCTGCCCGGAACCGTGACGCTGAATGTGGAACGCACCGCCAATGGGATGACCGTAGTATCTACACCGGATGACAATAACCGCTATTACACCACTGGCATCATCTCTGAGTATGCGCTAGAAGAGGGGGCATCGCTTACCGACTTTGTGCAGCAGAGCATCTCTAACCAGCTATACGACTATCTCACAGGTGATGGCTTGGAATATTATCTCCAAACCGCTGCCAGCAAGGGTGTGCAGACTACCAGTTATGAGGGTCTTGATGACGTGCCCTATTATGTCATAGCAGCCTATCTCGATGCTGATGCTACCATCTGTAGCGAGCTGACCTACAAGTATGTACCATCCTCGTCGTCTGCCAAATCTACCTCCAAGGTAGCGCGTCAGAATGAGCACCATACGGTGAAACGCCACATCCTGCCCACACAGAACGCTGCAAAGCAGACTTTGAAGCCTTAGCATGGGTTAACCAAAATAGCGAACCAAACAACATTGACGATGAAACAAGACGAAGGCAAAGATACCGAAGCACAGATCTCTCTGCTTCAAGTGGTACACGATACGATGGTGGATGGCCCCGGATTTCGCACCTCCATCTACTGCGCGGGATGCGTCAACCAGTGCCCCGGATGCCATAATCCGCAGTCGTGGGATATCCACAATGGCACGCTAACCCCTGTGAGTGAGATCATGAAAGAGATCATGAGCGACCCCTTTGCCCACGTCACCTTTACCGGAGGCGACCCGATGTTTCAGCCTCAAGCCTTTACCGCTTTGGCAAAGGCCATCCGGAAGCAGAGCGACAAGACCATTTGGTGCTACACCGGCTACACCCTTGAACACATTCTCAAGGACGAGGCGCAACGAGAGTTGCTCGCCCACATCGATGTATTGGTGGACGGGCCTTTCGTTCAGAAGCTACGCGATCCCGACTTGGTGTTTCGCGGCAGCAGCAATCAGCGCATCCTCAATGCAGCCGAATCGCTCAAGCAAGGTAAAGCCGTGGAGGAGATACTCGATTTGTAGGTCTTCCTTTATTTAGCCACGGTGATATGAAAACAGTGTTGGTTGCGTTCGAAGATTACCACGCAGCGCCCATCCGCCCGCAACTCGCTGATAATCTCGCCTAGAAGCACAGCCATCGTGGCATTGTTCACGCTGTTGCCATCGGTGCTTATACGATTGTAACGCGTGTAACTTAGGTCAAACGTGGTGCCATACATGTGTGACGAATTGCGGGCTGCGTTACCATTCACCTTTCTCAAACTGGTCACATCCTCCTGGGTACGCAGGAGTGAGGTCACGATGATGCGATGCTCGCGACATCCCGCCTTCTTAAGCTCTTTGCGGAAGGTGCGTCCGATGTCGCGAAGCAAGCGTTGCGCCTTAGGCGTAAGCAGCGCCGTGCTATGTGTGAGCGGGTCTACCAGATAGTCGGCACAACTGCTTATCTCCTTCAGCCCTCTACGTTTGATGGCTTTGCGTGTGGCAAATGGCTCCTTGATACCCATCCGCTTGGCACAAGATAGCTGTTCGCCGTTGAGGTCAGCAAAGCGATATTCGCGTGGCATAGCTATTGCATCGTCACGAAAGGTGACACCGCTCACCACCTCTTCCGTATGATGACAGCTGCTCAACAGGAGTGTAGCCACTGCAGCTAAAGCAGGTAAGCAGCGTCTGAGATATTGGCTAACCTTGGATGGGGGCATGGTAGGGATTTTATTGTTCTATCTTCTTTTTCTGCTCAGCTAGCTCTTTCTTGGCTTGGCGCAAAGCTTCTGCCAATGCAGGATGCTCACGTAGCTGCGTCATACGATACTGTCGTGGTGTGATGCCATAGAACCGATAGAAGGCAGCATAGAAGCTTTGGCGATTGGAGAAGCCCACCATGTCAGATATATCCTCCATCGTGTTCAGGATATATCGCTTGTCTGTGAGCAGGGCTCTGGCTTCTTCGATGCGGTAAGAGTTGATATACTCAGAGTAGTTCTTATGAAACCGCACATTGACCACGGCCGAAATGTAACGCGTATTGGTGTCAAGGTCTGTAGCTAATACCTTTGCCGAATAGTTGCGGTCGCGGTATTTCTTTTCAACAACTATCTTTTGGACAATCTGCTTCTGCAGTCGGTCCATCACCTCCGGGCTGATGAGGGTGCGATAGGTGGCCTCACGGGCCTTTTTCTCATAAATGTTATACTTAGACATAAACGGATTGGATTTACTATGTGGCACTTACTGTTTTCCTGATTGTACGAGTGCGCACGATGCTAATGGATTTATAGAATGTTGTGATAATGTCATTGACTGCAAATGTAAGAACTTTTTTTGATTCAATAAAACGATAAATCATAAAAAAAGTTGACCACTTCGTTTTTTATTTTTATCTTTGCATTCTACCTACTAGGCATCCTAGCCAAACCAGCTAGTAGCTCATAGGCAATAAAGACATAGTCATGACCAATCCTACCCATCCTCTTCAGGATACCTCACAAGGCACAGAGCCATCTGAAGCAGCATCTTCTGAAAGCAAGAAGCCAGCCACTCGCCGCCGATCCACGGCATCGAGAGGGCAGAAGCGCGTGCTCAAGCGTACCATCTCTGAAGATCTTATCCCGCTAGAAGAAGAGACATGGTTGTTGCAGCCCATCGCTGTGACGATGATGCGTCACGACTATTCGCTCATTCAGGTACGTATCCTTGTGACGATTGTGGAGAATCTGCAGACCATCTTGCATAAGTTGCTCAACAATCGCAACCCCCAAGAGATGTCAATCTTCAAGAGCGACGAGCTCGATGAGGACGGACGTATGCCCATTAAGATGCCATATCGTCAGCTCGGAGTGGATCCCAATCACTATCCCCAGCTTCGCAACTCGCTCAAGATGCTTGCCTCCATCCCAGTGGAGATCCCTTATAAGACGGCGGAAGGACGTAAGTATACCAAAGCCACCAACCTCTGCGATGTGTACATCCCCGAAGATACAGGCTATAGCAAGTATGCCATCCTCAAAATCGACCGCAATGTGGCAGAGAGACTGGTGTCGCTCGACTTCGGTTATCACCGTTTGGGCAAGCAGATTGTCTTCGCTTGTAAGAACAGATACACCCAGCGCATCTACATGTTTATCGAGTCGTGGGTGGATAGAGGACAAGCCATCATCAAGACTATAGAGTTTAGGAAAATGCTACGATTGGAAAACAACTATAAGAAGTTTTCTGATCTCTGTCGTCGTGTCCTTGAACCAGCCCGTCAAGAGCTGCAAGAGCTAGCGCTCAATGGCTTCTGCGATTGCTATTTCACCTATGAGAAGAAATATCGGGAGGGAAGAAAGTCGGGTGAACCGGACGAACTGATCTTCAATGTCATCTCGCAGAAGAATAAGATCAACCGCCAACTGGAGCAGCTCACCGAGCAGCAACGCCGCCAGTTTGCCGATTTGCTTATGCGTCACTTCCGTTTCACCCCCTCCAACGCAGAGAAGCTGGCCCAGCGCCTCAATGCTGAGGTGTTCCCCTTAGCCATGCAGAAGCTCGTCGAACTGCGTCAACGATCCATGCACGCCAATGGTATCATGGACATGGCTGCTTATACCTACAAGTCGATCGAACAGATTATCCTTGACCATCGCGTCCCCAACACCGTGGCTACAGAGGTCAAGTGATTACACCTATATTATATATAAGGAAGATGAACTGCTTATTCAGATCTATCATTATCATCATTATATCTCTTGTCGCATCCGTGGCAGTGGCGCAAACCACACGCTTCAAACCATCCAAACGCTACAGTCAGCGTATGGTGACCATCAAACAGGAGGTCAAGAAGTATCGTGGTCATCGTGATGTGACCCTTATGCTCGGTGATAGTGAGAGCGAATATGGCGGCAACTGGAACCAGCGCATCCCCGGTCATTGCATCGTCAACCAAGGCATCGTGGGCGATACGGCGCCTGGTATCACCTATCGTCTGGATCAGGTGGCGGCACTTCAACCCAAGCGCATCTTCTTCGAGTGTGGCGTCAATGACCTCAGTCAAGGTCTCACGCCCGACCAAGTGGCGCAACGCGTCATCCGTCTCATTCAGCAGATACGCAAGCGCGTGCCCAAAGCTACGCTTTACGTAGAATCGCTTCTGCCCATCAATGAGCATTTTGGCAACTGGAAGCTCCTCAAGGGAAAGACCAATGATATCCCTTATATCAACAATAAGATTCGTGCTTACTGCAACAAGCAAGGCATCCATTATGTGGATCTCTTCTCATTGCTCAAAGAACCCCACTCCAACACGCTCCGTCGCGAGCTCTCTATTGATGGTTTGCATCTCTCTCCATTGGGCTATCAGAAGTGGTGCAACGCCATTAAGCCTTTGCTTTCCAAATGATCCGTATCCCTTCGGATAGCCAAAGCATCTCCTATTTGTCTCCTTGAATATGGATAAGTGGCTATATTTTGCCAACGAATAACAGTCTTTTGATAAAAATTAAAAACTTTCTCGTTTTCTTGTTGTATATCCGAAAAATATCAGTACATTTGCACCCCGAATATAAAAGGTAAGTAAGTAAAGACTATTTAAGGATATACAAACAATTAAAACAAGAAAGTATGAAATCAAGAATCTTATCAGTTCTCGTTGCTATGGCTATGATTGTAGCTGGAGTAGCATTCACTTCATGTGGTGATGACGATGATAACATCGTCCCAGTAAGCAAGGCAACTATTGCCACTGTGCAACCTTCGGTGTACGTAGCCGAAGAAATGCTCAACTATTATGATATTACCGTAACCGTGGATGGCTCTGAAGTGACTCTCACCAAGGACAATACCACAGGTGTGACCGACCTAGGATTTAAGTTCCGTAAGTATAAACCCGCTGCAAGCGTGTTCAAGAAGTTCCCCACAAAGATGACCGTGGTGGCTCATTGCGCCAAGAAGAGCACCGTAGAGCTATCTGATATGGATGACACCGACTACTGTATGTACGTCACCGCAGATTATTCTAACGACAACAAAGACAATGTGAGCGCACTGAGCGTTTCATCAAGATATTTGTTCTCAGCCGGCTTACATTACACCAAGATGGATGAAGAGACGCTTAACTCATTCATTAATAGAACCATCACGGCCACTTATACAATGAGTTCGGCTAGCGCTTTCGACCAAACGCTCAATGATACATTCAAATTTTAATAAATATAGAATACTATAGGTGAGCTTAAGAAGCTACCTAAGATGAAATTTTGACACATTAAAGGCGATGTGATTCACTGCGAAAGTGAGCACATCGCCTTTTCAGTTTTCTTCCTTTAAGGTGGTTTCTAGAGGTTATCTTGATGGATGAACGCATCTCTCACCATCCCATCATATGACGGATGGCAGCGATAGGTGCATAGATGAGCATTCGCGGACCACACCACCGCATGATTGCGCGTATCTGTTGCCGTTTCTCCCTACCATAGCAGTGTATCGGGCAACGCTTGCACGTGGGCTTATGCTCACCATGGCGGCAATGGTCTAGCCTGTGATGGGCATAGCGAATCAGCTCCTCGTACTCAGGAGGAACCTCGCGCAACTTGAGTTTGCGCTCACAATACAGTCGCACCATCAGCGTGATGGTAGCTTTCTCTCTTTCTATTCTGCTGCTTTTGCTCATCTCTTCCTTTGCCGTTTTTGTTCTTTGTCTTCATATAGTCGGCTGCAAATTTACGTAAAATCCCCTAAACGCTATCTCCTCTTCCTTCCTTTCTTCTGCCCAAACCACTTCTGCAACATCTCCCATAAGCC
>CAVHUZ010000008.1:0-2973 GCA_963639545.1 Bacteroidaceae bacterium | reverse complement strand
AAAAATAAATTAATTTCTCCACAAAAACAATTTATTCTCTCTTCCCATCTCGCATCTTTTGCCCTTTGAAAGCAATCCTATGGCGCTCGTAAACGTTCTACAGCGTAGGATGAAACGTGTGGCTTTTGACGATTGTTTCCATGTCCTTTGCTCACTCTGCACCTCATATTGGCATTCATTCGGCAACTAACGATTATGAACAACACGATTTTCTGCCCTCTCATTGACTCCTTAGTATATGCCTTAAAAGCAGCTTATGTCTATCCTAAATTCAACCTAAGAGACGTTTTTCTTGTAAAAAAGTTTTATAATAAAGAAAAAAAGTTACATTTGCAATGTCTATTCCCACGCCGAACCACCCGTTAGGTTATGCCGAGAAGGGTGGGGGGAGGCCTCTTCTTATTCATTGGTAGAGGCAGCCCGAAGGGTCGTGGATGGGCACTACTTAATGCTAAAGCGTCATTGATGCTTTGTCCTTTGGTCGTTTGAACGTAGGAAATTCAATCTGAGAAATCAAAAGACAATGTCTGAAGTGGCTGCTACGGGTATGTTACTACTGTATCCCGGGGTGTGTAGCGAGGGTTCTCTCTGATCCTCATGCACACTTTCCCCGGTCATACGTGCTGATACCGGCGTGGGCAGACACTCTCTCGTCTATTTCTCAAGGCTTTTCCTACGGCCTAAACGACTGACGAGCTGAGATGGAAGCCCATGTTTTGCGTTTGGTAGCCTTATTCAATCGTATAATCGTATACCTAATCGGGCCTCTATGGGTAAAACTAATACATCTAGAACATGGATTTTTTATATTGTCCCGAGTGTGGTTGCCAGATTAATGAAAACACTACCGAATGTCCTTCGTGTGGATGCCCGATTAATTCAACTTCTGTAGATGAAGAATTGCTAAATGAAGGTAAAAGAACAGAAGCAGAATCAACAATTAGAGATTACGCCAATACGATTCTCAAATGGGGAAATTACTTGGCTGTTATTATTCTCGTTGCACAATTGATAATTTTTACCAGTATCTTTTTTTGCGCTATAGCAGCAAACGCCAACGTAGGATATGGGTTCTTCACATGGATAATTGGTAGTTTGTGTGCTGTGTTAGAATATTTTATTACGAAGTTTTTTGTCAAACTCATTTGGGCCTCGATTATGCTATTTGTCAACATATCCACAACTTTGAAACGAATAGAAATCAAATTAGAAGAACATGGCACTCATTAAATGTCCTGAATGTGGCGGTACCATCAGTGGTAAAGCGGTAAGGTGCCCGCATTGCGGTTCCGACTTCGAACAGACACAATGCTTTACCTCTCCGACCACTCCGAGTCTGTCTGCTAATCTGCCACTGAATGAAAATTCATCACTGAATGAGAATCTTCCCGATACGCCCGTCTATTATTATCAAGACACTGCGGCGTCAGACGATTCGGACACTGTCATTAAGGTAGTCTTGGCACTGCTTATGCTTGTTGGCGGTGTGATGTGTGTTCTGCCGTTGTTTTTCGATCTATATGGTTACGGGAGAGTGGCTTCCGATTTCGGATATTATCTCCCCGTGATACAATTGACTGTTGCGGTCGGTGTCTTTGCTGGGGTGTTATCTGTTCTGCTGGCTCTTGTTGGGATTGTATATCTCTGCAAGCGTCAAGCTACGTCCTGGCTCTTTTGGGTGTTCTCTTGCGTCTTTGCTTGCGTAGCTCCCATAGGTATCTTCAACCTCATTTGTTATAATAATAATGAATATAGTCGTTTGGCTTCCGAAAAGGTGTTTGCCTTAAAAGTCACTTACCAATGCCACCTGCAAGATGGCTACACGCTTACATTCTGCCCCACTGATAAAGGCTATTGCGAACTGAAATCGCCTGATGGAATCGTGAAGTTTCGGTCATTGCTCAGAACCTTCGTTCCACTTTACCTCCAATGAGTTTGTGGTCAAATGCTCCTTTGTTAAAGAGAACCTGAAGGACGGGTATTATGATGATATCGAAGATAACCCGGATATTCGGTTCTACGTCATCAACTCTACAATGACTACTATATATGAACAAGGCAAAGATAGCGCTCAATTCGCATTAAAGCTGATTTCTGCTGATGTGAAAACGGAAGCCGAATATATCGCTCAAGTCGAAAACGTGCAGAAAGAAATAGAAGCCGCACGAGAAGCTGCAGAGCAAGCCAAGTTGGAAGCCTTCAAAAACTTCCGTTCTAATGATTTGTCAGCCTTAATGTTACACGGAAGAGTGAAGCAGCTAGAAGACACGTATGGAAGAATATATAAATTCAATAAACAAGGAGAATTGATAGATGTTCAAGGCGAGAGTAACTATAGTTACATAATAGAACATAAGGAAAGCGAAATGATACTCTTCTATCAATCAAAGTCAGATGAATGCAACTATCGTGAGCTTAGATACGAGGTAGATTCTTCAGGCAGACTTATTCGTGCTGTCAGTGGAGGAGATGATTATTATTATGAATTTATATATTCACAGTTTGACGAAAATGGATGGCCAACGTACTGTACCGACATAAGTGGATTGGAAGAGGATGAAGAAAGGGCAACATCATACATTACTTATAAAGACATAGACAAGTATGGTAATTGGACAAGAAGCTCAATCGGTGAAAGGAAAATAACATATTACCCAATGGAAAAGTAACATGAAGATAATGCGGTAGCTTCTCAATCCGATTTACTTGGTGGCTTTGTGCTACGCTCTTTGACTAAGACTTCAATATAATCCATCATTATCTTCTCACCACACAATGACTCTCGAGAGAATATCCCGCCCCGATTTTCTCCCGAGAGTATTCTTTTCTTCGCATCACCTTTTATATAACCCCTTCCCCAATATCTCCTAAACCTCCCCGCTGCCCAATATGCATCATATGCCCATTAGGCCTATCCATCTCCGCATGATCGTCCGCTCACCGCCCCATATCCCCCTAAGCTTCCCCGCCGCC
>CAVHUZ010000007.1:29361-61203 GCA_963639545.1 Bacteroidaceae bacterium | reverse complement strand
CATGTTGCCATATTACTACAAAAAATCTCGCAAATAACTCTGCGAGATTTTTTTTGTTGTGAGCAAGTCGGCTTGTTTCGGATGGTTACGTTTTTAATTTATTTTTCTCTGAAAATCAATTTATTTTTGCTGCCCAAAGGAGACCTCTTGCATGACAAAAAGGTATGTGCTGATAGCCGAAAGAGGTGCTATGAGATGACAAAACAAGAACAAGCCAAAGGCGACACGGAAAGACCGAGCATCGCGCTTTGGCTTGTTGAGTATAAAGGGGTGTTGTTGCCCCTACATAAGAGGAGCGTTATTGCAGATTAGCGTATGCGGCTACGCAGCTTTGCCTTACTGCTACCGAAGAATTTCACAGCCTTCTTAGACACACTGCTGAAAGGCTTTGCCACAGCGGTGGACTGGTTGGGGAAAGCCGTATTGTTCACCTCCCACGTGGCATCAGATAGATGCGAGTGGAAGCTAGCTTGCATCACGGTAGAGCCCTTGTCGTTGGTGCCACTGACGAGAAGCGTGTACCATCCACGGCTAAGGTCAGTCTGACTGAACGTATATTCGCCCGCGGTGTTGATATCTGAGGTGATATCCGTTGCATCATCGCTTGTGGCAAGCTCCAAGAGGGTCTTTCCGGCATTGAGCTGGTTGCTCACCTCGTCTTCCTTCATCAGACGCACGGTGGCTCCGGTGACGTTGCTTGGCGTGATCTCAAAGCATGCCTTCACCGTGCCATCGGAGGCCTCCTTAGACAGGAGTTCGATCTTGGGTGTGTCATAAGCGTTCTCGCCCTGGATATGCTGTGTGCATTGAGCCATCAAGGTATCGCCCTTTGCATCCACGGCAAGGACATAGAGCGAGTAGTCGTTCTCGCCATCGATCTCCCATGCGCGGTCTTCCTCGCTATACGAGTTCCACTCTGCTGGTGTGAAATAGTAGCCCAGCGTCAATAGCATTTCGGTCTGTCCCATGGTAGCCGCCCACTGCTGCAGCGCCTTGTCTTTGCCAAAGACGGCATAGAAGGTCTTGATGCCGCTGCTTGGGGTGATCTGGAACAAGGCATTGCCTTCGCTGTTAAGACCATTATAAGCCACACTGAGGCTCTCAGAGCTGCGTGTAGGATCTGCGGTCTTCATGGTGATGTAGGTGAGATTGGAACCTAGCTTGATATCCTCGTCCACATCCACGGCTACGACGTAATAGTCCTGACCAGGTGCTACAAATATCGGTGTACCCTCAGCGTCGTCTTCGCCATTCTTGACGGTGCAGGTCTGGCTACCTTTAGTGACCACGTAGCTAATGCCTACGAGGTAACGCAGTGCGCTCTTGAGGGTCGCGTCATCAGCGGTCTCAATGGTTTCGTCATTGAGTTGCTGCAAGACATACTCCACTTGGCACTTAGGAATCCATGAGTAGAGATAGGATTGGTTCTCATCCTGAGCCGCGATGCGGAAAGAGAGGTAGTCCTTTCCTTCACCCTTCGGGGTGATGGTGAATGTCGTTGTGGGATGTGTCTCAGCAGGACGATGGAAGGTCACATAGTCGATCTCGTCCGTCTTGTATGAAGCAACGGTCTTGTCGCCCTTCATCAGATATAGTGTCTCCTGTGCGTAGGTGGTTGCGGTCATCGCAGAGAAGAGCGCAAGGAGTGTGAATATTTTCTTAATCATGATTATATCTTTTGTTAGTTTACTTATCATTAGCTTATTCTGCACTTACTGTACCTTCATAATGACCTTTCAAGGTCTGCTTGTCATATTGCTTGATGCCCATCACGGTGAAGTCGATGGTGAGCTTTGAGCCTTCGAGCTTGGCCTTGACATTACCACCCATAGCCAGTGCGTCAGAGCCCTTGCAGCTAGCTTGGTTGTAGGTCACACCTTTATAGGTGACTGAGATCTTGGCATTGGTGTCAGTTCCAGAGAAGCCTTTGACCTCATCGGTCATAAACTCAGATGGCACGGTGACGGTGATGTCAGCATTGTCAGCCGTTGCGGTCTCACCGGTGGAGGTGAAATAGAAGGTATAGAGGTCGTCCTCGAGGTGTGAAGCGGCTGCGGTGATGTTCACTGAGGTCTCATCGCCTAGGGTGTAAGCGTTGGGGGTAGAGATGTCATACACCATCGGTGTACCTTCATAGTAGACCTTCAGTGAGCGGTCAGAGCCCATGCCATTGACATTGATGGTAGCATAATAAGTGCCATCGCTCTGCTTCTCCACGTTGAATGTACCGAAAGCCTCGCCCACATTGCCTGTGCTGAGGTTGATGGTCTGCTCGCTGATGTTGTCCACGAAGGTAAACTCAAACTCGGTAGAGCCTGTAACGTCTACATCTGTACCATCTAGCACACTGTTGGGAAGGAATAGCGAAGCATAATAGTAGACGTCTGAGAGGCGCTTAGCGTCGGTGATGTCACCCGGAGTGAAGTAAAGGGTTACGCCATCGGGCTTGGTCTCACAGAACACGGCTTTACAATCCTTGCGGCTTCCGTCCACGATGAAGTAGTAAGGACTCTCTTCCACAAAGGTGTAAGCGCCATTATAAGCGCCCGAGAAGTCGTCAGTACCATCGGCACCGGTCCAGTGGAACGAGAAGTCGAGGTGGTCATCGGTCTTGCTAATCTTCATGGTGCCGTCGCTATAGAGGTCGTTCCAGTCGTCGAAAGTTGCACCCACGTAATCGTCCATATCCTCGGCTATGTAATAAACGTAATAGTAGCTATCACCATCCTCATCCAGTTCGGAGAGCTTAAACTCCTTATCAAGCAGATCGCCAGTAAGCGCCACTGCTAGGTGATCGGTGTTGAGCATCTCGTTCACCGTAGTGAGTCCTTCCTCGGGACTAATGTATAGGTAATAAATACCATCTTGAACCTTCACCACGGCCGACTTGAGGTCACGCTGTGTGGTGCCGTATTTCACAAAGTTGGTACTGGGATTGACTTCTTGCGCCTTGAAGGTGAGCCAGTCTACGTCCTCTCCCACGATGTAAGAGCCCACCACTTGACCATCTTTCACCACGTAAAGGGTGTCTTTGGCGGTCTCTTGTGCCATACCATTGAGCGCACAAAGAACGAGCGCAAACAAGAAAAGTATCTTTTTCATCATATCTGTCAGTCAGTTATCGTTAACGTTTCACTACCTTGAGCGATTTATCGCCCGCCTTCACTACATACACGCCTTTTGCCAATCGGGACGCATCTATGGTGGCTTTTCCATCCTTAGCCACGCTCTGTGCTACCAAAGCGCCGTTCTGCGCATACAGGGCTAGCACCACGCCGTCACCAAGTCCCTCAGCGGTAAAGGTGTAGCCATTGCTGCGTACCAGCACATCGGCATCCTTGACAGCCTTTGGTGAGGACACACCCGTGGCGTTTTTGCCAAAGAGAATTTTGTCTACCTGAGCAAGAGGTTTGCTCTCTTCACTACCATCGGCACCTACAACAGTCAGTGTGTGGTCAGAGAGCGTAATCTTTTCTACGGTTTCCATCTTGGCCGAATGGCTTGTTCCGTCGAGATAGAGCACCAACAGGTCGTCGCCGTCGGCTGCAAACGAGGTGAGCGCACAGCCAGAGAGGAGCAACGATAGCACAATGTTTCGCTTCTTCATCATGATTTTGTTATGTGTTTTGCGGGTTCGTTGAGATATTAGTGACGTTCCTCACAAGGCACCGGAACCCATCGAGTGCAGTCGGAGGAACACGTTAATAATTCTTCAAAAACATATAATTCGAATGCAAAGTTAGCGGTTTTATATTAAAAACGGACATTTTACGCATATTATCTACGATTTTTAGAGAGATTCTAGTAGGTCATCATGGCAGAAGGCGAGGTCTTCCGCGTGTTTCATCTACCTTGTTTGGGGATTTATCTATTCCTCTGATATGTAAAGAAAGGGGAGGACGGAGTTTTGAAAAAATTTTGTTTATCTTTGCAGAAGACATCTAAGAATAACTAAAAACATAAACAATCTGAACATGAAGAAGATTTATCTCACATTCATCTTCCTATTACTGTGTGTGTGTATGAGGGCGGCTTCCGTGGAGGTTCGTACCAATCTATGGAGCGGATCTCAAGAGATGGATGCCGCATGGAGCAACTGGATCTCCCTTCCGGCATCCGATTTTGCCTCTGCAGAGGTGGGCAACACCCTTTCGGTCAGTGTTTCAGCGATCTCAGCAAGCTACGGGCTGATCATGCTCAACACCGGCACGTGGGTTGCCATGCCTGATGCAGAAGCAGGAAAGACCATCACGGACGTGCCATGCGAGGTCAAATGGACCATCACCGAGGACATGCTTTCGGCGCTCAAGGCTAATGGCCTCATCGTGAAAGGCGTAAGCTACACCGCCACCAGCGTCGATCTGCTGAAAGAGGTGGAGACAAGCAACACCGAGAAGGGCAACCCCATCACGACGATATGGACGGGCAACAAGACCATCGACTGGTCTTCGGGGGTGTCTAACGGTTGGTTGGCGCTAGACAAGAGCTACTTCACCAAAGCCAAAGAGGGCTTTAAGCTCCGCTTCTGCTACAATCATCTCGCCATAGGAGCGCAGGGACACATCTCCACGGGCGACTGGAAGGATATGCCAGATGGCTCCGACTATAAGCAGCTCACATCGACCTACTACGAATATACCATCACTGCGAATATGCTGAACAAGCTACAAGGGAGCGGATGTATCGTCAACGGCATCGGCTTTGTGCTCACCTCGGTAGAGCTTGTTGACCCTTCGCAGATCCCATCGATCAGCAGTCAGGTAAGAAAGAGCGACATCCGTTGTTGGGAAAAGGGCGAGACGCCAACCATCGGGGTCACGCTACAAAGCCTAGAAAGCAAGGAGCAGACCATCACCGTGAAGGTAGCACTCCGCACGGATGCTTATGCCGACTATAATACCTACGAGTCTGAGGTCACACTCGCCTCGGGCGAGACCCAGACGACAATCATAGAGATGACTGATCTCGTTCCCGGATTCTATCATGCCGTCGTGACTGCCAACTATGGCGAGCTGTCCGACTTTAACATCGGATACGATCCAACGAGCATCGTCTCTGCTCCTGATGCCCAAAGCGACTTTGAGGAGTTTTGGAACAAGGCCAAAGCGGATCTCGCCAAGGTAGAACCAGCATATACCCTAACCAAGATTGAAGAGAAATCGACCTCTAAGCGCAACGTGTATCTGGTAGAGATGAAGTCGATCGATGATGGTGACGGCACCCCCGTAACTATCCGTGGCTATTACGCTGAACCCGTAGCTGCGGGCACCTACCCCGTCATCATCACGCAGAACGGCTACGATGGTGACGCGTCTGTACCTGCGCTCAACTTCTGTCCGTACGGCGACTGGAACACGGAATGGATCGAACTGAACCTCTCCGTACGTGGACAGGTGATCAACAACCGTGGAGAGAATGTCAATAAGTATGGCGACTGGTTCGCATACGGCTTCGGCAACAAGGATACCTACTATTATAGAGGTGCGTACATGGACGTTGTGCGCGGCATCGACTTCATTGCCTCTCGCGAG
This sequence comes from Bacteroidaceae bacterium, assembly GCA_963639545.1. Lineage (GTDB taxonomy): Bacteria > Bacteroidota > Bacteroidia > Bacteroidales > Bacteroidaceae > Prevotella. Next base: position 55,672 of record CAVHUZ010000007.1, on the reverse strand, counting down.
AAAGCCCAAAAGAACAACATCTTCATGATGGGTGGCAGTCAAGGAGGAGCCCTTACGATTGCCGGTGCGGCTCTCGACGACCGCATCAAGGCCATCGCACCATCTATTCCGTTCATGGGCGACTTCCCCGACTACTTCCAGGTGGGTCAATGGCCAGCTTATATCGCTAACCAGCAGAAGGCTGCGCTAGGCCTAAGCGACGAAGAGATGTATCAGTTCTTATCCTACTTTGATACGAAAAACCTCGCTCCATACATCACCTGCCCCGTGACAACGGCCGTCGGTCTGCAAGATCCCGTCTGCCCACCACACGCTAGCTTCGCTCCTTACAACAATCTGAAGGTAGAGGACAAGCATTACGTGATCAACGGAAGTTGCCAGCACGAGACTCCTTCGACGTGGTACAACGACTGTCTCGCCTTCTTCAAGGCACACATCACCAGTGGCGACGGCGACGGAACGGGCATCAGCACCATCAAGTCGGCCTCTGAGCAACCACAAGCGGTATATAGCCTCAACGGAACTTATATGGGTAGCGGTGTCAAAAGCCTTGCAAAGGGTCTATACATCGTACAAGGAAAGAAGGTCGTGGTGAGATAAGCGGCTAGAGAAACGGCTTCACGCCCACCATCCTAACTCTATAACGGAACGGAAATCGGACAAGATTCGGTCTCCGTTCTGCCATATATGAAGGCTCCATGTGGGACGTTTTGGCAGTAAGGTTGCCATTATTTCACGGTCGTGACACACCGTTGATATAGGTCAATGACATAGGTTAAGCGTGTTGACCTGAGTCAAAAATCGGCCTATTTCGGGGCAAAAAGCATCAAGACATGCTTGCTAGACGAATGGATGGCTCTAACTTTGCACTCGTTGAAAGTGCACAACAACAGGTAGAAAGATAAAGGATAACACTAGTTGCAGGTACCTGCCACTTAAAGAAATGAAAGGAAACGTTATGATGAATTTGATGATTATGGTCACGGTCGCAGCCGCAATGGTTTTGGGATCTGACGATTTCAGAAATCAGGCATAAGTCAGGAATGACCGAAAACTTTAGAGAGAGACAACAAAAAGTAGAACCACAAAACACTTAAAGAAAGGGTATTAACAATGAAAAGATTTATGGATAACATGAAAAAGATGATAGAGAGAATGGTAATGGCGTATGTCAACTGTATGAATGCTTACGGAGAGTCGCTCTTCAAGAGCGTTCCTGGCGTACAGGCTTAAGCCTTACCAAAGATTAGAGAAACGTAGAAAACAGCCCAACTAGCTCGTAATGGCATTGGGCTAAAAAGACTTGCCGTTGTTCGTCTGCCTCACTAGAGGCAAAGGAACAACGGCTTTTGCTATATATAGGAAGCTATAGCCATCTGACGAAGAACTGCAGTAGTCGTCCTAAAGAAATTCTTTCAAACCTTACCCCAGCAGGGGATAATCCTTGGGAGTATGGGCACAAAACACCGCCGCCACCTTTACCATCTCAAAGATAATGCGTAAATTTGCCTTATGAATGAAGCTACACGCCACTTTATCCGCACGCACCGCACCGAGGACGTGCGCGCATTAGCCCTTCAAGCAAGCCGATCGGCGGAGGTAGACATCACTTTCGCACTCAACCAGATACAAGGTTGGCAGACCGCAAAAGTGAAGTTGCCATCTTGGGCTGCGCTGGATGAGATCATCTACCCACCTCATCTCAACATGGAACAGTGCTCTAGCGAAGCCACTGCACGCTATAAGGCTGCGTTGGTGATGCCGCACACTGCCACGGAAACGGCACAGCCACTGACACTCGTGGACCTTACGGGGGGCTTCGGGGTGGATTTCTCATGGATGGCGCGGTGCTGCGATCGGGCATGGTACGTGGAACGGAATGCGGATCTATGCCATGTGGCGAAGCAAAACTTTCACAATCTAGGGCTACGCCAGGCAGAGGTGATTCATGCAGATGCGCTCTCGTGCCTAGACCAAGCCGAGACGGATGCGCCTTTTCCGCCCCACGTCAGCGTGATCTATATGGATCCGGCACGGCGCAACAGCAATGGCGGGAAGGTGGTGGACATCGCCGACTGCCAACCGGACGTGCTCGCATTGCTGCCCAAGCTGCTCCGGCGGTGCGACAAACTCATTCTGAAGCTCTCACCCATGCTGGACTGGCACAAAGCCGTGGCGCAACTGCAACGGGTCAAGGAAGTGCATATCGTTTCGGTGGGCAACGAGTGTAAAGAGCTACTACTCGTCCTCACTCCCGAACCTTCCTCGGCACCTATCGTGGTGTGTGCCAATCTCGATGCCTCGCACGTTCCGTCAGCTGATGAAGAGGATCTTTTCAGCAAGCAATCGCTTACGTTTAGCCCCGAGGAGATGGCGCTACCCGTCACCCCTCAAGCCGCTGCACTCACGGCGGGGATGTATCTCTACGAGCCCAACGCATCTATCATGAAGGCCGGATGCTTTGCAGCCATTGCGCAGCGCTATCACGTAGAGGCACTCAGCCCGAATACGCATCTATATGTTTCAGGTCAGATGAGGGAGGCGTTCCCCGGAAGGCGGTTTGTCATCGAGGCGGTTTCCACATTCAACAAGAAGGCGCTCAAGCAACAACTGCAGTCGGTCAGCAAGGCAAACATAGCCACACGCAACTTCCCACTCACCGTTGCTGAACTCCGAAAACGGCTTCGGCTCAAGGAAGGGGGTGAGTATTACCTCTTTGCAACAACCTTTAAAGAGCGCGAACACGTCGTGATAATAACCAAAAAGGTATAGAAGATTTTGCCCTTCGAGCAGAAATTGCTAACTTTGTACGTTTTTAAACACCAATAAACTATCCAAAATGTCATCTATCCAAATAAAGAAAGTAGAAACAAAGCGCGACCTAAAGGATTTCATCGAGTTTCATTATGATCTCTATGAAGGCAATCCCTATGATGTGCCCAACCTCTTTAGCGACGATATGAACACGCTATCCAAGGACAAGAACGCCGCCTTTGAATTCTGCGAAGCCGAATACTATCTCGCCTTAAAGGACGGAAAGATAGTGGGAAGAGTGGCAGCCATCATCAATCATAAAGCCAACAAGAAATGGGATCGCAAGAGTGTGCGATTCGGATGGATTGATTTTATTGACGACAGAGAAGTTTCGGCAGCACTGCTCAAGCAGGTTGAAGACTATGGACGTGCCAAAGGAATGACTCAAATCGTTGGTCCATTGGGCTTTACTGATATGGATCCCGAGGGAATGCTCACTTGGGGATTTGACCAATTAGGCACTATGCCTACCATATACAACTACGCTTACTACCCCGAACACATCGAAGCAATGGATGGTTTCGAGGTGGACAACCGCTATGTGGAGTATAAGCTCATCGTACCCGAGAAGATTCCGGAAAAGTATACCAAGATAGCCGAGATGATACAGAAGCGCTATGGCTTGCGCGTAAAGAAGCTCACCAAGGCCGATGTCTACAAGCGTGGATACGGATACAAGCTCTTCAGCCTCATCAATGAGACCTATGGTGACCTTTACGGCTTCTCCGAACTCTCGCAGAAGCAGATAGAACAGTATGTGAAGATGTACATTCCGGTGGTGGATCTCAATCTTGTCACTTGCATAGAGGATTCGACCGCAGATAACAAACTGGTGGGAATGGGCATCACTATACCCTCACTGAGCAAGGCTTTGCAAAAGTGTAGACGTGGTCGTCTGCTCCCCTTCGGGTGGTGGCACGTACTCCGCGCCATCAAGCAACATAAGACCGAGGGTGTGGATCTGCTACTGATGGGTGTGCTACCGGAGTATAGAGCCAAGGGTGCTAACGCCCTTTTGTTTGCCGATCTCATACCACGCTATCAGGCTTACGGCTTCAAGTGGGGCGAGAGTCAAGTGGAGATGGAAACCAATACGGGTGTGCAAGGACAATGGGGACCGCTCAACCCTATCAATCACAAGAAGCGTAAGTGTTACAAGAAAGCCATCAAGTAACAACCACATCGCCACAACGAGCCCCAATCTCAACGGAACGAAAGGAAGAACATTATGACAGAAGAAATCGATTATAGTCAGGAGCAACCCCAAGAAACGGTGGCCTACACTGACGACAACATCCGACACCTATCCGACATGGAGCATGTGCGTACCCGTCCCGGTATGTACATCGGTCGACTGGGTGATGGTAACCTACCCGAAGACGGCATCTACGTGCTGCTCAAGGAGGTGATAGACAACTCTATCGATGAGTTTAAGATGAACGCAGGCACACGTATCGAGATCGATATCGACGAGAATCTGCGGGTCAGCGTGCGCGACTACGGTCGTGGTATACCACAAGGCAAGCTTGTCGAAGCCGTATCCGTACTGAACACGGGCGGTAAATATGACTCAAAAGCGTTCAAGAAGAGTGTGGGTCTCAATGGTGTGGGTGTGAAGGCGGTCAACGCCCTCAGTGCCAGTTTCGAGGTAAAGAGCTACCGCGAAGGCAAGGTGAGAAGCTTGACCTTCGAACGCGGTCAGCTAAAAACGGACGACACCACCGACACACAGGACGAGAACGGAACGTATATCCACTTCGAACCCGATGCCACGCTGTTCAAGAACTACTCTTTTCACGACGATATCGTGGAGACAATGCTACGCAACTACACGTACCTGAACACCGGACTGACTATCATGTACAATGGTAGGAGAATCCTAAGTCGGCACGGACTGAAGGACTTGCTTACCGATAACATGACCGTGGACAGCCTTTATCCCATCGTGCACATGAAGGGTGAGGATATCGAGATAGCCTTCACGCATACCAATCAGTATGGTGAGGAATACTACTCGTTTGTCAACGGACAGCACACCACGCAAGGTGGTACGCACCAAACGGCTTTCAAGGAGCACATCGCACGCACCATCAAGGAATATTTTGGCAAGTATGAGTATGGCGATATACGTAACGGACTGGTCGCTGCCATTGCGCTAAACGTGGAAGAACCGGTGTTTGAAAGTCAGACTAAGATCAAACTGGGTTCTACGGTGATGGCTCCCGGTGGCGATACGATCAACAAATACGTGGGCGACTTTATCAAAACCAACGTTGACAATTATCTCCACATACATAAGGAGGACTGCACCGACATCCTAGAAGCAAAAATCAAGGAAAGCGAACATGAGCGTAAGGCGATGGCAGGCGTGACAAAGCTGGCTCGTGAACGTGCGAAGAAAGCTAATCTGCATAACAGTAAGCTACGCGATTGTCGCATCCACTACTGCGACGCAAAGAACGATAGGAAGGAGGATAGCAGCATCTTCATCACTGAGGGCGACTCGGCTAGCGGTAGCATCACCAAGAGCCGCAATGTCAACACACAAGCGGTATTCTCCCTTAGAGGTAAACCCAAGAACTGCTTCGGCCTCACCAAGAAGGTGGTATACGAGAACGAGGAGCTCAGTCTGCTACAAGCGGCGCTCGATATCGAAGATGGACTCGACTCACTGAGATACAACAAGGTAATCGTAGCTACCGATGCGGATGTCGACGGTATGCATATTCGTCTGCTTATCATCACATTCTTCCTACAGTTTTTCCCCGAACTGATCAAGAAAGGACACGTGTACGTGCTTCAGACACCGCTCTTCCGCGTGAGAAACAAGCGCACGAAGATTAAGAACAAGCAGGTGATCAAGGACGCGGACGAGCGTCTGACGAAGCATGAGAAGAAGAACGATTTCATCACACGATACTGTTACACAGAAGAGGAACGCTTGAACGCCATTCGCGACCTAGGTCCTGACCCTGAGATTACACGATTTAAAGGACTTGGCGAGATCTCTCCTGCTGAGTTTGCGCACTTCATCGGGCCTGACATCAGGCTGGAGCAGGTCACTCTGCATAAGAACGATCAGGTGCAGAAGCTCCTCGAATACTACATGGGTAAGAACACCATAGAACGCCAAAACTTCATCATCAACAACCTAGTGATTGAAGAAGACTTGCCCGAAGAGGAGGCAGTATAAGCTTACACAAGACATCATGACAACAAAACAAACCATGAATAGGACGACTATTCTGCACAAGTGCCTCATCGTGCTGGCGCTATTGTGCATCGGAACACTATTGCCCACACAGGCACAGATACGCATTGACATGGGCAAAGACTCACCGCTACGCAAGCTTCAGATAGCCGAACTAGCGATAAGCAATCTCTACGTGGACAGCGTAGACGAGAGTAAGCTCGTGGAAGATGGCATTAAGGGAATGCTGGAGAAGCTCGACCCCCACTCTACCTACACCAATGCAAAGGAGACCAAGGCGCTGAACGAACCGCTACAAGGCGACTTTGACGGCATCGGGGTGCAGTTTAACATGATTGAGGACACGCTCGTGGTGATACAACCCGTAGTAAACGGTCCATCAGAGAAGGTGGGTATACAAGCCGGTGACCGCATCATCACGGTCAACGACACCACTATCGCTGGCGTAAAGATGGAACGCACGGATATCATGAAGCGTCTGCGAGGTAAGCGCGGCACAAAGGTGAAACTACAGATCCTACGTCGTGGGGTGAACAAACTGATGACGTTCACGGTGACTCGCGCCAAGATTCCGGTGCATACGGTTAACGCTGCATACATGATCAAGCCCGAAGTGGGATACATCCGGATAGAGAGTTTCGGTGCAAAGACCTATGAGGAGTTTAAGACGGCTGTCGACTCGCTCAAGCAACAAGGCATGCACAACCTCATCTTAGACCTTCAAGACAACGGCGGAGGATTCCTACAAGCTGCTGTGCGCATCGCCAATGAGTTTCTCAACAACGATGACATGATCGTATATATGGAGGGAAGGTCAGCGCCAAGACAGGATTTCAAGGCCGTGGGGAACGGCAAACTGCAACAGGAACGTGTCGCAGTGCTAGTCAACGAGCTCACCGCATCGGCTTCAGAGATTGTTTCGGGTGCCTTGCAGGATCACGACCGCGCTACCATCGTGGGCAGAAGAACGTTCGGTAAAGGACTGGTGCAACGCCCTGTGGACCTCCCCGATGGGAGCATGATACGCATCACGATGGCTCATTACTACACGCCTAGCGGCAGATGCATACAGAAGCCTTACAAGAAAGGGGACCTCAAGGATTATGAGATGGACATAGAGAAGCGCCTCAAGAACGGTGAACTGATCCATCCGGACTCAATCCACTTTGTCGACTCGCTCAAATGCTACACCTTAAAAGAACATCGCGTGGTGTATGGCGGTGGCGGAATCATGCCCGACGTGTTTGTTCCACTTGACACCACCAAGTATTCGCGCTACCATAGGCAGCTTGCCGCCAAGAGCATCATCATCAATGCCTATCTCAAATACGTGGATACGCATCGCAAGGAACTCAAGAAGAAGTATAAGGACTTTGATTCTTTTGCAGCCAACTACGAGGTACCGCAGTCGCTCATCGATCAGATTGTAGCAGAAGGAACAAAGGAAAAGATAGAGCCACGGGACGAAGCTGACCGCACCAAAGCGCTCGAAGCTGTCCGACTACAACTCAAAGCACTCGTGGCACGAGATCTATGGGACATGAACGAGTACTTCCGAATATGGAACTCACAGAACGACGTGGTCAACAAAGCGTTGGAACTATTCGATAAGTAAACACAAATGGTCTATAAGTCGCAGTTAATGTTACAACCAAGAACATTTTCTGCGATTTATTGTATCATATCGGATAATTTACATATCTTTGAAGAAATAATTTACACTAACGCTAAATAAGAAAATGAAACAAACCAACGTCAAGCCCGCCGAGGGCAAACTCGGCATAATGGTCGTGGGTTGTGGTGCCGTGGCTACCACGTTCATGACTGGTGTTTTGATGGCGCGTAAGGGACTTGCGAAGCCTATCGGCTCTATGACACAGTATGACAAGATACGTGTTGGTAAAGGTGCAGACAAGCAATATCTACACTATAAAGACATTGTACCACTGGCTGAGCTCAACGATATCGAGTTTGGTTGCTGGGACGTGTACCCTCAGAACGCTTACCAAGCAGCGGTTTACGCTGAAGTGCTCAAAGCTAAGGACATCGAACCTGTGCGTGATGAGCTTGAGAAGATTAAGCCTTTGAAGGCCGCTTTCGATAAGAACTATGCGAAGCGACTGGATGGCGACAACGTGAAAGACTGTAAGACACGTTGGGAAATGGTAGAAGCTTTGCGCCAAGACATTCGCGACTTCAAAGCCGAGAAGCAGCTAGAACGCGTCGTTGTGATTTGGGCAGCATCCACAGAGATCTACGTTCCTTATGACGAAGCTTACCACGCAAAGCTCGAAGACCTAGAGAAGGCTATGGTGGATGACAACCGCGAGCACATCGCACCGTCTATGTGCTATGCCTACGCAGCACTGGTAGAGGGTTGTCCGTTCATCATGGGCGCACCAAACACCACCGTTGACATCCCCGCTATGTGGGAACTGGCTGAGAAGACGCACATGCCTATCGCTGGTAAGGACTTTAAGACCGGTCAGACGCTTGTCAAATCAGGTTTCGCTCCTATCCTTAAGGTACGTAGCCTAGGCTTAGCAGGATGGTTCTCAACCAACATCTTGGGCAACCGCGACGGTCTAGTGCTGGACGAACCCGACAATTTCCGCACCAAGGAGGTCAGCAAGCTATCTACACTGGAGACCATTCTGCGTGCCGAAGATCAGCCCGATCTATACGGAGACATCTACCACAAGGTGCGCATCAACTATTATCCACCTCGCAACGACAACAAGGAAGGATGGGACAATCTAGACATCTTCGGTTGGATGGGATACCCCATGCAGATCAAGATCAACTTCCTCTGCCGCGACTCTATCCTCGCTGCACCATTGCTACTTGACCTTACACTGCTCTCCGACCTTGCCGCACGTGCCGGTCGTTATGGTACACAACGCTTCTTGAGCTTCTTCCTCAAGAGCCCAATGCACGATTACACCAAAGGCGAAGAAGCTGTCAACAACTTGTTTGAGCAATATGTTATGCTCAAGAATGCCATCCGAGAGATGGGCGGATACGAAGCTGACGAGGAAATCGACTAAAAGAATAAGTTAGGAATATAGCGAAAAGCGCCATAAAGCGCCGCTAAACGCAGAACAAAGGGGTATAGCTAACAACTATACCCCTTATTGTTTTCCTTCGATTCTGCGGCGAATATTATGCTTTAGAGCGAATATCAATCTACAACTACGCCATCACAATCCCATTGTAAGCCCGCGTTCGGCCATCAATTGTCCCATAACAGAAACATTAACCTATCCATTATAAAGCCTCCATCAGGCTACCAAAGGCTTAGCACAAGCATCAAAAAAGGCTTCCCACCAATCCGGCAAGAAACCTTCATTCAAGTATTTTCTATATATAAAAGAGGTTAGGAATGCGCTGAAGATTTGCCAATGAGGTCTGAAAGACAATCTTGAGGATTGCTTCAGCGCATGCCTTGGTCTATCATCGAGCTTTAGTGCTTAACCACTTTGAAGGTTTTACCACTAGCAAGCTTCACGATGTTCAGTCCCTTTTGTGGCTGAGCGTAACGCTTTCCATCTATTGAATAGTAGCCTACGACGCGATCATCCTTTGATTCGGTAACGTTAGAGATACCTGAGGCAGCGTCATCATAGACGTGTACCTTGCATGCATTAACCACTTCATTGGTACGTGAGTCAATCAAGAGAGCCACAACGTCAAGCTTAGACTTATCCTGAATGATTGTAGGATCAACATTGTTGCTTGCTGAACTGAGGTCGAATGTGTATGTATGCTCCGTTGGTTCGCCCATAACGATGTTTGATGGCAAACTGTTAGGAATATACTTAGGACCATTCCAACCCACTACTACGAAGTTGTAAACCAATCCCTTCACGGTCGACTCGCCTGAAGTGAACTGTGCCAGGTCTTCATCGGGCCAGCTACTAGCTTTTGATTTATAATAGTTGCTCTGATCCCAATCAGAGCCTTCGCCACTCAGGCCACCTGCTGTAAGGATATAAGAAAGCTGATAGGGGTTATCATCGTAGTCAACGGCGAACGTAGATAACGACTTAACCTCAATCTCGGTCTTGTCATTGTTAGTGAAATAAGCCTTTGCCCAAATTCCTGCAGGTGCAAATTCGGTATTTGCCTCGGCGTAAGCTTCGTCGATATGGAAGTGGCCATCATCGTAGTCGCCCATATAAGCGTCAGTTTTTTTCTTACGATCGAGCCATGCTGCAGGGTAGCCGCTTACCGAACTAGGATAGTTTGAAGAAGGAACAAACTCCATAGCGTCGTTGTTGTGATAAGATACACCTACGAAATCGTCACCCAAGAGCTCGTTCATGTGTTCCAATCCCACAAATCCGCGAGGACACCAACCGCACCATGTACCAGTGTATTCCTCAAGAAGCGCACGCTTAACAGGCAAGAAGCTATAGAGCTGAAGCTTGTTGGTGCCAGAAGGAGCAGAGCAGGTGTTGGCGTTGCCGTTCACTTTGTCTACATTTATGGTCATGTTGTACGATCCAGGATCAGGAAGACCAGGGAGCGTAAAGGTCACGTCTGCGGTCTTGCCGAAGTGAGGAGTCAATGGCTTAGCCAGTTCCTTGTGCACAGAAGCGGTCTTTCCTGCAACCGAATAGGTGAAGTCTACGTTGCTGATCGTAGACGAACTGGTGTTCTTCAGCTTGAAGGTGTAATCGGCAGGCGTATTGATCTGTCCATTAACCTCACTGAGAACGGCTGTAGCGCCGTTAGGTTCTACGCCATCAACGAGCACCTGCAGAGCAAGCTGGTAGCCCAACCCTTTACCTTTAGCCTTCCATTTGCGGTAGGTCTTGGTAGTGTGCAGATAGAGAAACTGGTCCTCAGAGCCCGCAACGGTTAGCAATGGTGCCAGTCCGGCTTGGCTTGTCTTGAACGAATAACCCACATACACACCATCAGCGGTAAGCGTATAAGGTGTATCAAAGTCCACTTCGATCCAACCAGAGGTTATAGTAAAGCTCTTTGTTTCTAGGTCGGCAACGTTCTCCGAGTTTGAGAGAGCCAACGACTTGGTCATGAAAGCCTTACCATCTGTAATATAGGGAGCTACGTCAGAGGCGATAGGGATCTTCACGCCCTTCACGGTCTTGCCCACCAAGGCGTCATCCTTTACGAGGATAGCTACGTCATAGTCTTCCTGCTTTTCTGTACCCGACTCACTTAAAGTCTCGTTTCCTGAATAAGCGCCATACGTTACGGTCTGTGCTGTAGCGTTCTGTGTGTAGCCCGCAGCAAGAGCTGACATGGCGATAGCTGCGATGTAATTCTTCAACATAAGCTATACGTTTTAATATTTGAGGTCTATGAAAAATAAAAGATAGGAACCAAGAATTGCTTACATCTTCATGTATATCACCTCAAGGTTTGTTCCCTTTGGCTCAATTCTTGATTCCTATCATATTGATAGGTTTTAAAATGGGTTACTTTAGAACCTTCTGAGTGTGCTTGGTACCATCTGCATAGGTAGTAACCTTGAGGTTGATACCATGTACAGGAGCGCTCAAGCGACGACCTTGGAGGTCATAGTAGGTTTCGCTCTTTACGTTAGCGTTGCTATTGTTCAGATTCTTGATGCTTGCAGGAACCTCAGGATACCATACTACGTTAGAGCAATGAGTCTCACCACCGCCAGTGTAGAATGACTGAACACCTACGCAGTCAACGTCAGCATAATAGTAGATAGTGTGCAAATCACCTGATACGTAGAAGTCCCAGCTATCTGCGAAGTTGTAAGGAACGTTCGTCATATTCTCAGTAAGTTGCTCGTAATCATCTGGAGAGAATGTTTCGGGCTGATCACCATCGAAGAAGACGTTGAAGTACATCTTGTTAGGATTGAGGAATGTTCCATCTGCATCTGTTGCAGGGATGTTTACAGCGAAAGCGCCATATCCATATTCGTCGTTGTAAGACATGAATTCGTCGAATTCAGGATCAGCAGGAGTAGCTGCAACCTCTGTGAATGGAGTCAGAGTAGGCTGATTGTATACGCCGAAATAGTACAACTCATCTGGTTTACCATTGATTGCGAAGCCCGTGCTATCAGCTGCAACGTATGTATTGGAAGCTTCATCAAGCGTGAAGTCGAGAGATGCGCCCACTGAAGATTCTGTATAGTAGTAGTCGTAATCTTCCATATAACCATCCGAATAGGTCGTTGGCAAGAACCAAACATGGTTTTTCAACTCCTCATCTACACCTACATATTGTGGCAAGAAGGTCAGTTTGTTACCATCAACAGAACCTTTCACCCACTTATCGTCTGAGTTATGATAAGGATCCTGGAGGTAGAAATCGTTTCCATCCTTACCACACTTAACGATGGCGCGAGAATAAGAAACCTCTCCAGAACTTGACAGACTGCGTGTGCTAAGCATATAATCGCTCACTGTAGCTGTTGATGGAAGCGCTGCAGCTGTCTCTGTGTTAGGACATACCTCAATCTTAGCATCACCATAACCATACCAATTAGCTTCATTATCGGTCAATGCGATAAGCTCTACTGGATAATCATAGTCAGGATTGAGGTCAGCGTTAACCTGCTTCAACACACCATCCTTATATGTGAATGGCACATCGGTATCAACCTCATCTGCTGAAACTGAGTCGAGCGCATAGGTCAGATTACCATCTTCTGTCTCTTGCAATGTCAGACGAGTAGCATAGTAGACAGTGCCTTCCTCTGAATAGATAGCCTGTGGAGTCTTAGCTACGTAGTTGCCGTCGCTTTCCTTATCTAGACGAAGATAACCTGAACCTGTGAGCTTAGAGATAGCTGAACTTAGCCAAAGCGTTCCATCAGGTCCTTCTACATAAGTTCCAAGAGCGCCATCATTTTCTGATACCATAACGCCAAGCCCACTATTATAGAAAACGAAACCTTTACGAAGATAATTGGTATAGAATGATCCTTCTGGAGCATCTGTTACTGGTTCTTCATCAGGAAATGTAGGTAGAGCCACTTTAGAAGCAGGAGCTTTGTGCACCAAAGCATTGCTGCGATCCATAGAACGAGCAACTAGGTTGGTTGCAGGATTGCTTTTAGCGGTTACCAACTTTGCTGTTCTTTCGTTCAAAGAACGCATTTGTGTAAGTGATGACTGTGCGAATGCAGCTGAAGTAGATAGAAGTGCTGCTACGAGAACATAAGTAAAATTTTTCATAAGCATTTACTTTTGTTAAGACCTATGCATTGCAAGGTCGCGTTTATATTTTGTGTGTATCTGCTTGCAAAAGTAAACAGTTTGTTCGAAATAACCAAATTTTTGTTGCAAAATATTTTATTTTCCTTCAAAAACCTTAATTTTGCCTATTATTATAAGGTGTATTATTAATCGTTAACAAGTATTTCATAATGCATAAAGTATCCCAACAAACGCTAATCTCATGCATATTATACGTTTGTTGGGATCCGTATATCCACCCTTTTCGCATCCGAAAAGAGCGAGTGGTTTATGATCTGAATGTTGTCAGGTCACGTTTGGATTTCCATTTGGTAACCTTGCGCACACACAGAAGATTTACTTAAGAACTTTCACCGTGTGCTTGCTGCCGTCAGCATAGGTGGTAACCTTGAGGTTGATGCCATGTGCAGGAGCGCTCAGACGACGACCTTGGAGGTCATAGTAGGTTTCGCTCTTCACGTTAGCGGTGCTATTGTTCAGATTCTTAACGCTTGTGGGGACCTCAGGATACCACACCATGTTGGAGCGACGTTTCTCTCCACCACCCGTGTAGAACGACTGCACGCCTACGTTCTCAGCTGCTGTGTAGAAGTAGATGAGGTGTTGGTCACCTGTAACATAAAAATCCCACTCGTCCGTGAAGTTATAAGGAATGTCAGTCAAGTCATCTGTAAGCCCAGTATACTCGTCTGGCGAGAATGTCTCAGCGTTAGGAGTGTCGAAGAATACGTTGAAGAAGAGCTTCTCTGTGTTGAGGAAAGTGCCATCAACGCTTGTTGCTGGGATGTTTACAAGGAAGGCGCCCATGCCTGCCTCTTCTGTGTAAGGATCATAACTGTCAAATGAAGGATCAGCAGGAGTGGCTGGTGCATCAGAGTAAGGCGTCAGAGTGGGTTGCGAATACACGCCGAAGTAGAACAAAGTGTTAGGATGGCCATTGATGGCGAAGCCCGTGCTATCAGCTGCAACGTAGGTATTGGTAGCTTCATCCAGCGTGAAATCAAGCGAACTGATAAACTTATTAACGGTGGTGTAGCTTTCGTAATTCTCCACATATTGGTACGAATAAGATGTAGGCAAGAACCAGACATGGCGGAAATTGTCCTCATCCACACCCACATACTGTGAAGGGAAGGTCAGAGAGTTACCGTTTAGAGTGCCTTTCGCCCACATATTGTCAGCGTTGTGGTAAGGATCGTTGAGGTAGAAGTCGTCACCATCAATGCCACAAGACACGATCTGGGTCACGGTAGAGACCGTTCCGTCGCTGTCCAAGCTACGTGTGGTGAGCTGATAGTCTTGTAGGGTAGCCGAAGAAGGCAGCAGGCTAGCGGCCTCGGTGCAAGGAGCCACCTCTATCTGAGCGTCCCCATATCCATACCAGCTAGCGTTGTTGTCCGTCAGACCCAAGAGTTCTACAGGATATGCTTTGCCAGAGAGGTCGACCGTCTCGGTATTGGCCTGTTTCAGCACACCATCTGTGTAGGTGAAAGGCATGTCCGTGTCCACCTTATCCACATCCACTGAGTCCAGTCCATAGGTCATGGTGCCTCTATCTGTTTCACGCAAGGTCAGACGCACGGCATAGTAAACGCGCCCATCAGACGTATAGACAGCCTGAGGCGTCTTAGCTACATACTGGCCTTCGCTTTCCTTATCAAGGCGGAGATAACCCGTGGAGAGCTTAGAGATGGGGCGTGCAAGCCAGATGGTGCCATCAGGAGCTTCTACATATTGGCCTATCGCACCATCCGCTGACGTATAATAGACACCAAAACCGGTATTGTAGAACGAATTACCCTTACGCATATAGTTCTTAAACAGGGTTCCTTCTGGCGTTTCGGTCACAGGGGCATCGTCAGGGAAGGTAGGTGTAGCCACCTTAGATGCGGGAGCTTGGTGCATCACGGCATTGCTACCCTCCATCGAACAAGCTGCCAAGGGTGTAGCTTGGGCGTTCTTATCGATGACCATGTTAGCTGTCCTGGCACTGAGTGAATGCTTTGGAGCGATGGGCGACTGTGCGAACGCAGCGGAGGTAGATAGGAGCGCTGCTGCAAGAACATAAGTAAAATTATTCATAAGCATTTGTCTTGTTAAAGCCTTCACATAGGAAGACCTTGGTTTATGTTTTGTACGTTTCTGCTTCTAAAAGTAAACATTCTAGCCAATATAACCAAAGTTTTCGTTGAAAAACGTCCTGTTTTTCTTTAAAACCCTCTGTTTTGTCAATTATTGTTACGCGCATCATTATACACGAGTAGGTATTTTATTGTACAAAAAGAGTCCCATTAAGCGCTAACGATGCATAAGATTAGCGTTTAATGGGACTCGCGTATCCGCCCGTCTTGCGTCCGCAAGAGATGAGCGGCTTATTGTTGCTGAGCGTCTATATCACGTTTCGACTTTGACTTGGTGACCATCCACACACCGGAGAATACCAAGATGATGGCCAAACCCTGCCAGAGGGTAAACACCCCTACCCCCATCAGCAATGATACCACCACGGAGACGATGGGCTGAACATAGTTGTACACGCTGACCACAGTGGGACGCAGGACGCGCTGACCCACCATCATAAGCAGGTAACTGACAAACGTGCCAAAGACCACTACAAATCCGGTCTCTGACCAAGTGGCTAGGGAGAGCGATGCGAAAGGTATGGAGCAGACGTTATGCCACGTGAAAGGCCACACATATAGGCTGGCGAAGACAAACATCCACTTGTTGAGCGTGAAGACAGAGTAGCGCTTGATGACGTTACGGAATGCGGAGAGATAGATGGCGAAGCTCAGTTGGGCGCATAGACACATGATATCGCCCACGATATTGCCCACCTTACCGCTGCCGCCACGCATACTGGTCAGAATCAGAATCACCGCACCGAGGCAACCGAGTGCCACGCCGCCGGCTTTCTTCAGCGTGATGGGCTCATGAATAACGAAGAAGGCGATGATCATCGCAAAGATGGGCATACTGGTGGTGCAGATGCTGGCATTGATGGGAGAGGTGATGCCCAGCCCGAGGGTGAAGAGACACTGATTGAACGTCACACCGAAGAGCGCCGCTAGCGCAAGAATCAGGATGTCACGCAAGGGGACATGCTCCTTAGGAGCAAAGAAAGAGAAGATCCAGAAGAGGATCGCTGCGCCGGTAACACGAAACGTCACCATATCCAGACTGTCAATGCCATGTAGCATGGCTTGCTTTCCCACGGGTGCCATCATTCCCCAGATGGCCTCAGCGGTGAACATACTGAGGTGGGCTTGCAATGCTTTGTTGTTATCCATGGGTGCAAAGGTACAACAAAACGTAGAAACGAGGTAATCTGTAAGAGGGAAAATCAGATCTGAGCAGGTAGCATCGCTAGCGCCCGATCCTCGTTGGCTTCCATGATCTCGCGCTCGCCCGGTCCTTTGTCATTGATGCCACAAAGGTGGAGGATGCCATGAATGATGACGCGGTGAAGCTCGTCCTCATAGCTCTTATGGAACATCTCTGCATTGCTACGCACGGTGTCCAGCGAGATAACGATATCGCCATTAATGACATCGCCTTCGTCATAATCGAACGTAATGACGTCGGTGTAATAGTCGTGGCCTAGGTATTCGTTGTTGACCTCAAGTATCTTCTCGTCAGAAACGAACATATAGCCCACCTCACCGATGCGTCGTCCGTGGTCAGAGGCTACCTGCTTGATCCATGCGTTCATAGCGCGTTTCTTGAATTTAGGCATTTTTACGCCTTCAGCATTGTAAGTAATCATTGGCTTAGGGTTGTGTTTGTGGTGGTGTGGGCAGAAAAGCGGACACGTCTCTACCGAAGTGGCGGAGCTCACGCACCAAGGTGCTGCTCACCGACTGCAGTTCGGGACGGGTGAAAAGGAGGATGGTCTCTACCCCACCCAGCTGCCTATTGATGTCAGCCTGTTGTCTTTCGTATTCATAATCTTTCACATCACGCACGCCGCGCACGATGAATTGGGCTCCCTCGCGATGGGCCATGTCCACGGTCAGGTCGCTATATGCCTTGATGGTCACACGGGGTTCGTCCTGATAAAGCTGCTCGATGGCATGGACGCGGTCAGCAATCTCGGCCTCGGTATGCTTGAGCTGGCTCACGGCAACGGCTATCGTGAGATGAGAGAAGAGATTCAAGGCACGTGCCACGATGTCAGCATGACCGATGGTAAAGGGGTCAAACGTACCGGTGAACAAGGCCTTAGGTAGGCCGGTGGATGTGATAGTGTCGGGTTGCATGATGATATGGTTATCCAAAGAGGTCGCCCATGGTGAGATTGCGGCTACCATAGTTGCGCCCTAGATGTTCAAAAGCGAGCTGCGTGGCCATTCGTCCGCGTGGCGTGCGCTTGATAAATCCTTCCATGATGAGGTAAGGTTCATAGACCTCCTCCACGGTACCAGAGTCTTCACCGATAGCGGTGGCAATGGTGGATACGCCCACCGGACCGCCACGAAACTTATCGATGATGGTGAGCAGAATCTTGTTATCGATCTCATCCAAGCCATACTGGTCGATGTTGAGTGCCTGCAAGGACATCCGTGCTATCTCCTGGGTGATGGTGCCGTTGCCCTTGACCTGTGCAAAGTCGCGCACACGGCGTAGCAGACCATTGGCAATACGGGGCGTACCACGACTGCGCCTACTGATCTCCACGGCGGCGGCATCCTCGATGGGCACCTTCAAGAGTGCTGCTGAGCGGCGGATGATGCGCTGAAGGGTTTCGGGATCATAGTATTCGAGGTGGAGATTGATACCAAAACGGGCACGCAGAGGCGCTGTGAGCAGACCGCTACGTGTGGTGGCACCCACTAGGGTGAAGGGGTTCAGATCTATCTGGATGCTTCGGGCTGATGGTCCTTTATCGATCATGATATCGATACGATAGTCTTCCATTGCCGAATAGAGGTACTCTTCCACCACGGGTGAGAGACGGTGGATCTCGTCTATGAACAGCACATCGTTGGGCTCAAGCGAGGTGAGGATGCCGGCTAGGTCGCCAGGCTTGTCAAGCACTGGTCCGCTAGTGATCTTAAAGCCCACTCCGAGCTCATTGGCGATGATGTTGCTAAGGGTAGTCTTACCCAGGCCAGGAGGTCCATGGAGCAACGTATGGTCAAGCGGTTCGCCACGATACTTGGCTGCCTCGACAAAGACACGGAGATTGTCCACCACCTTCATCTGCCCACTGAAGTCGTCAAACCTCAAGGGGCGAAGGGCGTTTTCAAACTCCTTCTCGGCTCGGCTGAGCTGTCCGTCGCGAATGTCGTAATCTTCTGCCATTGTATTAATTTTCGGCAAAGATAATCATTTTTATCGAATGAGGTATCATTTTGGGCGGCTTTAGCCTATATCAGGCGGCAGATTTCGGCGGTGAAGGGGGATTAGCTTGGCTACATAGAGAGTAGAATGTGTGTAGAATGCAGGCTCTCGATAGCGCAAGAGGATAGGTCTGACGTAGCAAAAGGGGCGCAGATGAAAGGTCGCAGAGAGGCTACGGGGAGGAAAAATAAATTGATTCTTGATGATTTTTAATTTATTTTTCAGAGAAAATTAATTTATTCTTCATTCTAAGACGAGTGGTTTCGGGAGAAGAAAGGGCTTCGATGGCACAATGAAAGGACAGATTGGACGGGGAGAAAGCAAGTCTATGATATCGAGGAAGCAAGTCTATCGCACGGAGATAGCATAAAAAGGGGCCGAGCGAAAGAATGCAACCCAGTTGCAGAAGCATTGCCGTACCTTTGCAACCGGAAACTGATAACAGACTAAAATCATAACGATATGAACAAGAAACTACTGAGAGTGATCATCACCACCATCCTACTGGCTGTGGCATGGTGGATGGAAAAGACGCTGTCGCTACCCGCATGGCAGGCGCTCATCGTGTATCTGGTGCCTTATCTGCTCATCGGCTACGATGTGATAGGTGAGGCGGTGGAAGGCATCATGGAGGGTGACCCCTTCGATGAGGACTTCCTCATGGTGGTAGCAACGCTGGGGGCGCTGCTCATCGGCTTCCTGCCGGGTGCGGAGACGCAGTACGTGGAGGCGGTGTTTGTGATGCTTTTCTTCCAAGTGGGCGAACTCTTTGAGGACTATGCCGAGGACAAGAGTCGCGACGCTATCACAAAGATGATGGACCTACGACCCGATGTGGCATACGTAAAGCGCCACGGCGAGGTGACTGCAGTGGACCCTGCTGAGGTGGCTGTGGGCGAGGAGATCGTGGTGAAACCGGGCGAAAAGATTGCTCTAGATGGCACGGTGACTGATGGTGAGAGCTCACTCAACACCGTGGCGCTCACGGGTGAGAGTATGCCTCGCAGCGTAAAGAAGGGCGACGAGGTGATCTCGGGATGCGTGAACCTCTCGGGGGTGCTGCGCGTGAAGGTACAGAAGAGCTTCAGCGAGTCGACGGCGTCAAAGATTATCAGGCTCGTTGAGGAGTCGGGCGAGAACAAGTCGCGTAGCGAATCGTTTGTGACGCGTTTCGCTCATATATATACGCCCATCGTGGTATGCATCGCAGTGGTATTGGCGGTGATGCCTCCACTGTTCAGCGAGAGCTATAGCGAGGCATTCGGAACGTGGCTCTATCGTGCGTTGACGTTCCTAGTGGTGAGCTGTCCGTGTGCGCTGGTCATCTCTATCCCACTGACCTTCTTTGGCGGTATAGGTGGTGCGAGCCGCAAGGGTATCTTGGTGAAAGGCGGCAACTATATGGATGCGCTTGCCCGACTGCAGACGGTGGTGTTTGACAAGACCGGTACGCTCACGCAAGGGGTGTTTGCCGTGGATGCCGTTCACCCCGATGTGCTCAACGAAGACCAACTGCTGCATCTGGCTGCACACGTGGAACGCTACTCTACCCACCCCATTGCGGCTGCGCTGCGTGAGGCTTATCCCGGCGAGAACGATCAGTGTGAGATAGAGGCGGTGACGGAGGTGGCAGGTCAAGGCGTCACCGCGATGGTCAATGGAAAGCAGGTGGCTGTGGGCAATGGCAGGATGATGAAAGCCGTAGGAGCCAACGTGCACGAGTGTGAGCGCTGCCACGACATGGTGGGCACGGTGATTCATGTGGCTGTGGATGGTACGTATGCGGGGCATATCGTCATCTCGGATCAGGTGAAACCGGATGCTGCACAAGCCATCGAGCGTCTGAAGCGCCTAGGCGTGAACCGCACCGTGATGCTCACAGGTGACAAGGAAGAGGTGGGCAAGGCGGTGGCTAGCCGTCTGACGCTGGACGAATATCATGCGGCTCTGCTACCAGCAGACAAGGTGAAGCACGTAGAACGCCTGCTCAGTGAGAAGAAGCAGGGCGGCACACTGGCCTTTGTGGGTGATGGCATCAACGATGCGCCGGTGCTGGCTCGTGCCGATGTGGGTATAGCGATGGGTGCCATGGGTGCTGATGCGGCTATTGACGCGGCTGACGTGGTGCTGATGGATGATAAGCCCACCAAGATTGCGGATGCCATAAGGATAGCTCGTCGCACCATCCGCATAGCGAAGGAGAACGCTGCATTTGCTATTGGCGTGAAGGTATTGGTACTGGTGCTTGCCTCTCTAGGACTGGCGGGCATGGCTTGGGCGGTGTTTGCCGATGTCGGGGTGATGGTTCTGGCGGTGCTCAATGCGATGCGTGCCTTGTATGTGAAGACGGATGCGTAGGATATAGACGCACTGAGACATAAAAAATCGACCATTAGAAGCCAAGCGACGTTGGTATTCTAATGGTCGATTTTCGGTTTAAGAGGAATCGTTCAATTCCTTTATAGAGTTTCGGAAGGAGTCAAAGTCTGACTATAATTCTGCCTCTGAATATGCTAAAGGCGTTCATAATCTTTTCCCGATCTATCTCTTCCTCATCATCAGAGAGGCTTTTGGAAGAGGAATCAGTGAACAGAAAGGTCGGTCACGCTGTCATAAATAGCCGCCTCACGGTATTCTTTGCCCGTGTAGGAGGTTTTCACGTCACGCAGGCTAAGACCATCCACGTTGCGGAAATAAAGGCCGTAGCTAGGGAATACGGGCCATTCGGAGGTGGGGCGGTTCTGAAACCAGGCGGGCAGAGAGGGATCGTCTATGCCGCGAAACTGGAAATCGCAATGGCTCAGACGCACATTGGCGGAACGACTATTGCCCCAGCTCTTCACGGATGCTGCCATACGGGTGACATCATGCGCGGTGAAATGGCTCACGGTGAGACCATCTAAGCTGTTGTCGTCCCCAAGGGTGACGCTCAGTGGGGTGAGCACGGAGGTGGCTAGGATGCGCTTCAGGGTGATCTTATAGAGCGCACCAGGAGCCTCGCCCCACGCACCAGGTTCGAGGTTGATAGCGGCAAGGGAAGAGGTGTTGCCTGAGGTGCGGTGAGGATAACGCCCAGGGCCATAGATGCGGCAGCTATCGACCAAGACATTGGAAGAGGGCTGAATCATACGGATGCCGTTGCAGGAAGAGTTGAGCACGCACTGACGGATGCTGAGCTTGTCCCAATAGCCTCCCGCTATAGCATCGTCACCGGTATGAATCTCGCAGCGGCGAATCTTGACCTTATACGCACCACGGATATGGATGCCGTCCCAACCTTCATTGATATGCAGATTCTGGAAGGTGGTGCGGTCTATCTCGTAGGCGAGAAAGGCATAGTTGGCTGAGCGATTGACGGTGAAATCGCGGAAGGTGAGTTGGGTGCTGTTAGCAATGAGGATGGTATGAGGACCACGCTGGTGCTCTTCGCCCTTAGGATTGAACACGTGATGGCCATCGATGGTGCCTGTTCCTTCGATGCCGGCATGGTCTACGCCTACAAAACTGATGAGTGACTGGCTCCAAACGGGGTCGTCAGCTGCGTTATAGTTGACCGTTCCACGACCGCTCTCATAGCGTGAGAGGTCCTTGATGAGGTGTAAGGGTTCATAGGCTGATAGGTCATCAGTGCCTTGAAGTACGGCACCAGGTTGGAGACGAAGGGTCACACCGCTCTTCATGTGTACGGTACCGGTGACAAACACGCCACTGGGCACGCTCACCACGCCGCCTCCACGGGCTGCGCAGGTCTCTATGGAACGATTGATAGCTTCGGTGTTGAGGGTCTTACCATCGCCTACGGCTCCCATGGCGGTGATACTGATAAGTACGGATAATAGTAAATGGATCATTGGTAGAAACGTAAAAGTGCCCATGACGACTATCGAGGTCATCATAGGCACTCCTTATTAATAGATTAGCATGCTATGCCTTCAGCGTAGCCGGAAGCCTCTCAAAGCACTGCGGCTGACGTCTGAGGGCGCTGATTAGTCAGCGAGCTTAGCTTTGATAAACTCACGGTTAAGGCGAGCGATGTTGGCCACAGATTCGTTCTTAGGACAAACAGCCTCGCAAGCACGTGTGTTGGTACAGTTGCCGAATCCCAGCTCGTCCATCTTAGCTACCATCTTCTTAGCGCGGGCAGCAGCCTCTACACGGCCCTGTGGGAGCAATGCGAGCTGGCTAACCTTAGAACTAACAAAGAGCATAGCCGAACCATTCTTACATGCAGCTACACAAGCACCGCAACCGATACATGTAGCGCAGTCCATAGCCTCGTCAGCAGCTTGCTTAGAGATCAGAAGCGCATTGGCATCCTGGGCCTGACCAGTACGGATAGAGGTGTAACCACCTGCCTGGATGATCTTGTCAAAGGCTGAACGGTCTACCATACAGTCCTTGATCACTGGGAAACCAGCCGAACGCCAAGGCTCAACGGTAATCACATCGCCATCATTGAAACGACGCATGTAGAGCTGACAGGTCGTAGCACCACGTTCGGTCTTGCCATGCGGTGTACCATTGATATATAATGAACACATACCGCAGATACCCTCGCGACAGTCGTGATCAAACACGAAAGGCTCTTGACCGTCTGCAATCAACTCTTCGTTGAGAATATCCAGCATCTCAAGGAATGAGGTATCGTCTGGGATATTCTTCATTTCGTGTGTATCGAAGTGGCCACTGTCCTGTGGACCATTCTGCTTCCAATACTTGATTGTGAATGAAATATTTCTTGCCATTGTCTGTTAGTTCTTGTAATTACGTGTTTGTACCTTGATAGCTTCATACTCGAGTGGTTCCTTGATCAGCTCAGGAGCCTTGTCGTCGTCGCCGGTGTACTCCCAGCAACCTACATAGAAGAAGTTTTCATCGTCGCGCTTAGCTTCGCCTTCCTCTGTCTGATACTCTTCACGGAAGTGACCACCACAGCTCTCGTTACGATGGAGGGCATCGTAAGCAATCAACTCGCCCATAAGGATGAAGTCGCGGAGGTGGAGTGCCTTATCGAGCTCTACATTCAGACCTTCCTTCTTACCTGGAATGAAGAGGTTGGTGTTGAACTCTTGACGTACCTGCTTAAGCAGTTTCAAGCCTTCCTCGAGTCCTTCCTTGGTGCGGCCCATACCTACGTGCTCCCACATGATATGACCCAGCTCCTTATGAATAGAATCAACAGAACGCTTTCCTTGGATGCCCATCAAGCGATCGATCTCGCCCTGGACTGCCTTCTCTGCTGCCTCAAACTCAGGACGGTCGGTAGGAACCTTTGCCCAAAGTGCTTGGTCAGCCAAATAGTTCTGAATGGTGTAAGGCAATACGAAGTAACCGTCAGCCAAACCTTGCATCAAGGCTGATGCACCGAGGCGGTTGGCACCGTGATCAGAGAAGTTGCACTCACCGATAGCGAACAAGCCAGGAACGGTGGTCTGCAATTCATAGTCGACCCAGATACCACCCATGGTGTAGTGGATAGCTGGGAAGATCATCATTGGGTTGTAATACTTCTCGCCATTGATCTCGTTAGCAAGCTCACCTGGGTTGACGTCGGTGATCTCCTCATACATATCAAAGAGGTTGCCATAACGCTGAAGAATGCGATCGATACCCAAACGGTTGATACTCTCAGAGAAATCGAGGAACACAGCCAGACCAGTGTTGTTCACACCATAGCCCTTATCGCAACGCTCCTTAGCCGCACGTGAAGCTACGTCACGTGGTACGAGGTTACCGAAGGCTGGATAACGACGCTCCAAGTAATAGTCGCGGTCTTCCTCAGGAATATCTGAACCCTTGATTTCGCCTGCCTGAAGCTTCTTAGCATCTTCTAGCTTCTTAGGAACCCAGATACGGCCGTCGTTACGAAGTGACTCTGACATCAAGGTCAACTTACTCTGCTTGTCACCGTGAACAGGGATACAGGTTGGGTGAATCTGTACGTAGCAGGGGTTAGCAAAGTAAGCACCCTTGCGGTAACACTGGATAGCAGCGGTACAGTTGCAACCCATAGCGTTGGTAGAGAGGAAGTAGGTGTTGCCATAACCACCTGTTGCGATAACAACAGCGTTAGCGGTGAAGCGCTCTAGCTCACCTGTAACAAGGTTTTTGGCAATGATTCCGCGTGCGTGACCATCTACAATAACGAGATCTTCCATCTCGTAACGGGTGTAAAGCTTCACGGTTCCTTCTTGTACCTGGCGGCTCAATGAGCTATAAGCGCCAAGCAAGAGCTGCTGACCGGTCTGTCCCTTAGCATAGAAGGTACGGCTTACCTGTGCACCACCAAATGAACGGTTAGCAAGCATACCACCATATTCACGTGCGAAAGGTACTCCTTGAGCAACACACTGATCGATAATATCGTTGCTTACCTCTGCCAAACGGTAAACGTTAGCTTCGCGTGCACGATAGTCACCACCTTTTACAGTATCATAAAAGAGACGATATACTGAGTCACCATCGTTCTGATAGTTCTTAGCAGCATTGATACCACCCTGTGCTGCGATAGAGTGAGCACGGCGAGGTGAGTCTTGAATGCAGAAGTTGAGTACGTTGAAGCCCATCTCGCCCAGTGAAGAGGCAGCGCTGGCACCAGCCAAACCGGTACCTACAACAATGATATCGAGCTTGAGTTTGTTCTTAGGGTTCACCAAGCGTTGGTGAGCTTTATAGTTGGTCCATTTCTCAGCAACGGGTCCCTCGGGAATCTTGGAATCTAATATCTTAGCCATAATCTTATCTTATGAATTATTGAAACGTTGATATGATAATGTTATTAGCAGCAAAGGCTTGGTGCAAAGTGCAAAGCGAATGCAAAAACAACAAACAGGAAGGCCAAGATGAGCACGGTTACATAAGCAACACCAATAGCTTTCCAACGGCAGAACCATGTCTTACCATTCCAACCAAAGGTCTGGATAGCACTCCAAAAACCATGAGAGAGGTGGAACCACAATGACACGAGCCAGATAACGTAAAGCACTACGTACACGGGATTGTTGAAGGTGTCGCAGATGTATGCGAAACCATCAGAGGGTTCGTGAGCGAAAGAAGTGCCCAACAGCTCGGCAAACATCATGTTGTACCAGAAATTGAACAAGTGGAGCAACAGTCCCAAAAGGATGATCAAGCCAAGAACAAGCATGTTCTGACTTGCCCACTCTACCTTCTCAGGCTTTGCAACCACAGCGTAGCGATTGTTACCACGCGCCTTGCGGTTCTGCGCCGTGAGGATGAAGGCGTAGACAATGTGAAAGACTGCCAGTGCAGCAAGACCCAATGTTGCAGCCACTGCATACCAGTTAGCTCCCAACAATTCGCAAATCGTGTTATAAGCGTCGCCAGAGAAGAATGCAGCAACGTTCATACAAGCGTGGAATGTCAGGAATAGAATAAGCGCAATACCGGTTACCGACATTACAACTTTTCTACCAATGGATGAATTGAATAACCACATAAATGATTTGTTTTAAAGTATTTAAGTTATGTTTGAATATTTCGGACGTTTCGTTAAACCACTGATGGCCACATCGTTGTTGATGAGCAAGCATGCCACAACAACCCCAAAATACCTTTAAATAGGTATTGACAGGCGCATAATCGCTGCAAAAATACTATATTTTGATGACAAAACAAAGTGTTTCTAATAGAAAATTCCAATTAATTTGTTACTTTTGCGCTAGTGAAAGTATTCCGTCCACGTAACAATTGTGTAGCGCAAGGATAGCGA
>CAVHUZ010000007.1:0-29322 GCA_963639545.1 Bacteroidaceae bacterium | reverse complement strand
AGCGACGGATGCTTTGTTATCAAATAATTTCTTTACTTTTGCAATATCAAAATCATTTAAAATGATATTCAACTATGACGTTCTTGTTATCGGAGGAGGTCACGCCGGATGTGAAGCGGCCACTGCGGCTGCGAACATGGGGGCCAAAACCTGTCTGATAACAATGGATATGAACAAGATTGGACAAATGAGTTGCAACCCAGCCGTGGGCGGAATAGCCAAAGGACAGATCGTTAGAGAGATCGATGCCTTAGGCGGCGAGATGGGACGCGTAACGGACGCTGCTGCCATACAGTTCAGAATGCTCAATCGATCCAAAGGTCCTGCGGTATGGAGCCCTCGCGCTCAGTGTGACAGAGAGAAGTATATATGGCAATGGCGATACGTGCTTGACCACACAGACGGGCTTGACATCTTCCAAGATCAAGCCGACGAACTACTCGTTAAAGACGATAAGGTGGTGGGTATCAAAACGTTATGGGGCGTAGAGATGCACGCCGCAGCTGTTATCATCACTGCTGGCACGTTCCTTAACGGCTTGATGCACATCGGTAGACATAAGGTAGAGGGTGGCCGCTGTGCCGAACCTGCCGTACATCGGTTTACCGAAAGCATCACTCGCTGGGGCATCACTGCTTCTAGAATGAAAACGGGCACACCGGTACGCATAGACAAGCGCAGTGTGCATCTTGACGAAATGGAGGTGCAACCCGGCGAGAACGATTACCATCAGTTCTCCTTCTATGGTCCACATCGCACCCTACCCCAACTGCCTTGTTGGACTTGTAACACGAACAAAGAGGTACATGAGATTCTCCGTAGTGGCTTGGCTGATTCGCCATTGTTCAACGGACAGATTCAGAGCACGGGTCCCCGCTACTGCCCGTCGATAGAAACCAAGCTTGTAACGTTCCCCGATCGCGATTCGCACCCGCTGTTCTTAGAACCTGAAGGCACTGATACGAACGAGATGTACCTTAATGGATTCTCCTCTTCCATGCCTTGGGATGTTCAGCTGAGAGCCCTTCATGCTATCCCAGCGCTACGTGACGCCAAGATCTATCGGCCGGGTTATGCCATCGAATACGACTATTTTGACCCCACACAACTGAAGAGTTCGTTGGAGTCGAAGGTCATCGCAGGCCTCTTCTTCGCCGGTCAGGTAAACGGAACGACGGGATACGAGGAAGCCGGCGGGCAAGGAACGGTAGCTGGTATCAATGCTGCACAATACTGCTCACACGGCGAACCGCTGGTCATGAAGCGTGATGAGAGTTACATCGGTGTACTGATTGACGACCTAACGACCAAAGGTGTGGATGAGCCTTACCGCATGTTTACCTCCCGCGCAGAGTATCGCATCTTGCTGCGGCAGGACGATGCTGACGCAAGACTGACGGAAATGGGATACAAACTGGGCATCGTGAAGACCGACCGCAACCAGTGGTGGATGCAAAAGAAGGCTGAAATAGAACGCATCATCAGCTTCTGTAACACCACATCTGTTAAACCCGATGAGGTCAACGGACTGTTGGAGCAACTCGGCACTGCGCCTATCAAAGGTTCGACACGCATCGCTGACCTTGTGGCTCGCCCTCAAATCAACTTCCACAACCTCTCTGCTATCCTACCCTCGCTCAAGGAATGCTTATCACTCTCGCCCAACCGACAAGACGAAATCGCCGAGACGACTGAGATAAAGATCAAATATAAGGGTTACATCGAGCGTGAAAGAACATTTGCCGAGAAGATGCACAGACTGGAAGATATCCACATCAAGGGGCACTTCGACTACGCCCAGTTGCATGATCTCTCCACGGAATGTAGACAGAAGTTGGCCCGCATCCAACCCGAAACGATTGCGCAAGCAAGTCGAATACCCGGCGTAAGTCCGAGCGACATCAACGTTCTCTTGGTCTTAATGGGCAGATAACTTAATATTAATGGGCAGATAACTTTGCGTTAAAATATAGACAACAATACAATAATCGTTAGATAACATCATCCCAAGAAACAGATGACAATACACGAACAGTTTGACGACATAATCAAAGTAAGAATATTGCATGCTGTTTCACGTGAAACAAAAGATTAAAATCAAATCAAATAACTAATTGAAAATGAACAAACAAATCCTTCTTGACAATCTTCGTTGTATCCCCGACTGGCCTATCAAGGGCGTAAACTTCCGAGATATCACTACGTTATTTAAGAGCGCAGATGCCATTAGAGAAATTTGCGATGGCATGTGCGAGCTCTACAAGGACAAGGGCATTACCAAAATCGTTGGCATCGAAAGCCGCGGCTTTGTGATGTCGTCCGCCGTTGCGGTTAAATTAGGTGCTGGCGTAGTGCTCTGCCGCAAACCCGGCAAGCTTCCTTGCGACACCATTCAGGAGACTTACGCAAAGGAATATGGCGAAGACACCATCGAGATTCATACCGACGCGATAACCAACGAAGACGTGGTACTGCTGCACGACGACCTTCTTGCGACTGGTGGCACGATGCGAGCAGCCTGCAATCTGGTGAAGAAATTTCACCCGAAGAAGATCTATTGCAACTTCATCATCGATCTGAAGAGCGAGTTCCCCGATGTAATCAAATCGTTCGAGGATGACGGAATCGAAGTAACCTCATTGCTTTCGTTCTAAAACGAGTTTGCAACAAGACTAAGATTGCATACACCAATCAGCGATTCCACGATTAAAGAGATTGGTTCTTGCTTTAAGAAAAGAATGAAATCGACAGAAAAGAGAGGAGCATTTTGCAGGCGAAAACCCTACCCTTACATAACAAGAATTGAGGTTTGAATTGCTGCAAGATGCTCCTTCTTATTTTAAGACTAGCGGAGCTGATTGTTCGGCGCCGCTCATCAAGAGTACAAACGAACCTTCAAAGGGAAACAGAAGGTTTCACATTGAGAAACATTTAATGTTCCACGTGAAACAAAAAGCATCTAACTGCTTTATTTAAAGGACTTAAGCTAAATGGGTAAAGTAAAAGATCAAGAGCGTTTAGAGCGTCTTAAAGCCATCGTATTGAACCTTCCTGAGAAACCCGGAACGTATCAATACTATGACAAGGAAGGCACGATTATATACGTTGGAAAGGCTAAAAATCTCAAGAAACGTGTCTCCTCTTACTTCCATAAAGAGGTGGATAGATACAAGACAAAGGTGCTTGTCAGCAAGATTGAGGACATATCATATTCTATTGTCAACTCGGAAGAAGACGCCCTATTAATCGAGAACCAGCTCATCAAGCAATACCAGCCACGTTACAATGTTCTTCTCAAAGACGGGAAGACCTACCCGAGCATCTGCGTAACAAAAGAAGCGTACCCAAGGATATTCAAAACGCGCACCATTAACAAACGTGGAGGGTATTACTATGGGCCATATAGCCATATCGGAAGTATGTATGCAGTGCTTGAACTGATCCATAAGACATTCAAACCACGTACTTGCCGCCTGCCATTAACGCCCGAAAGCATCGCAAAAGGTGCTTTCAAGCCCTGTCTAGAGTACCATATTCACAACTGTTTAGGCCCCTGTATTAGTAAGCAGAGCTACGAAAGTTACCAAGAAGCGATACGTGAAGCACGCGAAATACTCAAGGGCAACACCCGTGAACTGCAACTTTCGCTGAAGGAAGAGATGCTCAAATGTGCCGAAAAACTCGAGTTTGAGAAGGCAGAAACGCTCAAACAACGCATCATCGCACTGGAACAATTCACTGCTAAAAGCGAGATTGTCAGTCATACGATAACCAATGTGGACGTGTTTACCATCGTAAATAACGACGAAAATACTCAGGCCTTCATCAATTATATCCACGTCAAGAACGGTGCCATCAATCAGAGTTTCACTTACGAATACCATAAGAAGCTCGATGAAACCAACGAGGAGCTGCTCAACGAAGCCATCCTAGAGATCCGCGAGCGCTTCCAGAGCGACGCAAGGGAGATTATCGTACCATATATGCTGCCGTTTAAGATCAAAAACGCCGAATTCTTCGTACCTCAGCGAGGGGATAAGCACCACCTGTTGGAGCTCTCTGAGATGAATGCGAAGCAATATAAGTTTGACCGACTAAAGCAAACGGAGAAGCTAAACCCCGAGCAGAAGCAGACAAGGCTCATGAAAGAGCTTCAGACCTTGCTACATCTAGATCGCCTGCCCTATCAGATAGAATGCTTTGACAACTCCAACATCTCAGGTACTGACGCCGTGGCGGGCTGCATTGTATATAAAGGTATGAAACCATCGAGGCGCGACTACCGCAAATACAACATCAAGACAGTGGTTGGCCCGGACGATTACGCCTCTATGCAGGAGGTTGTTCGTCGCCGATACAGCCGAATGAAGGAGGAAGGCACACCGCTTCCTGACCTTATCATTACCGATGGTGGCAAGGGGCAGATGGACGTGGTGTATGCCGTCGTGGTAGAAGAGCTGCACCTAGACATCCCTATCGCAGGCCTTGCAAAGGACGATCGCCACCGCACCAACCAACTCCTCTTTGGCATGCCGCCCGTCACGGTAACCATTGACGTCAAGAGCGAACTGTTCAAGGTTCTCACGCAGATACAGGACGAGGTGCACCGATACGCCATCACCTTCCATCGCGACAAGCGATCGAAGCACCAGTTGCATAGCTCACTGGATCAGATACCTGGCATCGGACCCAAGACTAAAGCGCTGATACTCAAGCAATTCAAGAGCATAAAGCGTGCGCAACAAGCTGATTTACAATCGCTTACAGACCTTTTAGGCAAAAGCAAAGCACAGATACTATACCAACACTGGCATCAAGAAGCCTCGGATGCAGAAAGCGAGCATACCGCTGACACACCCATAGAGCTGTAAGCACAGAGGCAAACATCAGAAACCGCCCACAATCTTCGTTATTGTCAGAAAATAAAAGTATCTTTGCACTATGAGACTAGTGATACAACGCGTACAGAAAGCCTCCGTGAGCGTATCCGGAGAGGTCAAGGGCACCATCAACAAAGGCCTACTGATCCTCATCGGCGTGGAAGATATTGACACCCAAGACGATGCCGACTGGCTAGTGAAAAAGGTCGTTGGCCTGCGCATCTTTGACGATGAAAACGGCATAATGAACGAGGATATCCGCCAAACGGGAGGACAGATCCTTGTCATCTCGCAGTTTACGCTCTTCGCCAGCTACAAGAAAGGCAACCGTCCATCGTGGTTTCGCGCCTCAAAGGGTAGCTATTCAGAGCCGCTCTACACCTATTTCTGCGAGGCTTTGAGCGATGCTTTGGGGCAAAAAGTGGCTCGGGGCGTCTTCGGAGCCGACATGCAAGTGTCGCTAATCAATGATGGTCCAGTCACCATCTGTATGGATACAAAGAACAAAGAATAAGCATGACCCTCCGTGAAGCACAACAACAGGTTGACCAATGGATCAAGACCTACGGCGTGAGATACTTCTCTGAGCTCACCAATATGGCTTGCCTGACCGAGGAAGTGGGCGAACTGGCACGCGTCATAGCTCGTCAGTACGGCGATCAGAGCTTTAAGGCGGGTGAGAAACCCAACCTTGGCGAGGAGATGGCAGACGTGTTGTGGGTCCTTCTATGCCTTGCTAATCAGACCGGTGTAGACCTCACGGACGAGCTACGAAAGAGTTTTGAAAAGAAAACCCAACGTGACGCCACACGCCATCTACACAACGAGAAGCTCAGATAGCTAGCAGACAAGCTCACACATGCCTCCCCTACACCACCAAACACCCCATTTCATCGGATGAAACCTAGCAGACGAGCATACAGCTTAAACCTAATACAAAGAGCAGAATACATCTCGCAGAAGGACAGAAAACAACAAATATAAGCAAAAGAAATATCTAATAAACAATCCAAACACAATGGGAACAATCAAAGATACTGTAAATCAAGACCTTCAAGCAGAATACAGACAAGAGAAAAGCAAGTATGAACTGGCTTTAGAGAAGTATGATACCAACCTCGATGACCAGGAAGTGAGAGACAAGGTGAAAGAGATTATTGCCACCAAGGTACACGAGAACGACACCTTAGAGGTAAAGAAGTTTCTCATGGGAAGCGTAGAGCTCACCTCACTCCACACCACTGACAGCGACGTAAGCATCATGCAGTTTACCGAAAACGTCAACCGCTTTGACGATATGTACGCAGACCTGCCCCACGTAGCTACGATCTGCGTCTATCCATGCTTTGCCGAGACCGTGAAAGACACCCTAGACGTTGATGGCGTACGCATTGCTTGCGTCTCAGGGTCATTCCCTTCATCCCAGGCAGCTATCGAAGTAAAGGTAGCCGAGACCGCTCTTGCCGTACGCGATGGCGCCGACGAGATTGACATCGTCATGCCCGTGGGTAAGTTTCTCACCGGTGATTATGAGGGAATGTGCGATGATATCAACGAGCTCAAGCAGGCTTGTGGTCCCGATGTACCCATGAAGGTCATCCTAGAGACAGGCGACCTCGTTACTGCAAGTAACATTATGAAAGCCAGCATCTTATCTATGTATGCCGGAGCCGACTATATCAAGACCTCCACGGGTAAAGAGAAGATCTCTGCCACACCCGAAGCAGCCTACGTGATGTGTCAAGCTATCAAGGCCTACTACGATGAAACCGGCGTACAGATAGGTTTCAAGCCCGCTGGCGGCATCAATACCGTGATGGATGCGGTGATCTATTACACCATCGTCAAGGAAGTTTTGGGCGAGAAATGGCTCACCAACGAGTGGTTCCGTCTAGGCACAAGCCGCCTTGCCAACCTTCTCCTGAGTGAGATTGAAGGCCATGAGGTGAAGTTTTTCTAAGCAATTAGAAGACCGATAAAGGCCTAAATTACAAGCAATTCCATAAAAAGCAAACATTCGCATATTACCTCACGGTAACAGCGAATGTTTTTTGTGCACGTAACTATAACATTAAAAACATCACTTACCACTTCCTCTCACTCACAAAGTCAAGGTAGAGCGAGAGTGCTTTCTTCACTTCAGGATCGTGGACATAATCGTCTAGGAAACCGAGGCAACGCTGATGAAAGTCGTTCATACGTTTCTCGGCATACTCAATGCCGCCATTGCGCTTGGTGAAATCGACCAGTTGTGCGATTTCATCCTTCGTCACCGTGCCTTGTTTCACCTTTTTAGCCCATTCCATCGCTTGCTTATCCTGCGTAGATTGCAGCGCATAAATCACCGGAAGCGTTAGTTTTCCTTCTGCCATATCGTTGCCAGTGGGCTTGCCTATCATCTGATTGTCATAATAGTCGAAGATATCATCGCGTATCTGAAAGATGATTCCAAGGTTCTGACCGAATGCTTTCGCAGCCTGTTCCTGCTCATCATCAGCCCCAACGGATAGCGCACCGATGCCCGCACAAGCCTCAAAGAGCGCTGCGGTCTTGTTCTTTATAATCTGATAGTAGACCTCTTCGCTAAACTCAAACTGCTGTGTGCTAGACAGTTGTAGGATCTCTCCATCTGAAAGCACCTGTCCTAGCCGGGCCAGACGCTCCACGATACGCTGATTCTGGGTGAACGCCACGTTGAGCAAAGCCGTAGAGAGGATAAAGTCGCCCACCAGCACAGCCACCTTATTATTATACGTGGCATTGACACTGTCCTGTCCGCGTCGTTGCTCGGCTTCATCCACCACGTCGTCGTGCACCAATGATGCCGTATGTAGCAACTCTAGACCCACTGCTGCGTGCTGCGTCACCTTTGTGATCTGCCCGAAGTTCTTTGCCATGAGCAGTATCAGCATCGGTCGCATACGCTTGCCCGCACGTTGACGGATATGGTTCAGCACCGTGCCGAGCATACCATCCTGATGGGACAATTGCTCGTCAAAGAGTGCGATGAAATCGTTTAATTCTGAGGCTATGGGTTGCTTAATGAGAGATAAGGTATCCATGAATGTCCGATATTTGATACAAAATTACGTAAACTTTCGGATAAAGTATTATTTTTTTTGTACTTTTACACTTAAAAATCGTTACGCACATGTCCAAACTTCTACTCATTGATGCATACGCACTGATCTTCCGATCATATTATGCCTTGATCCGCTCACCCCGAATCAACTCCAAGGGCCAGAACACCTCTGCCGTGATGGGGTTCTGCAACACGTTACAGGAGGTGCTTCGCACGATGAATCCCACCCACGTTGGTGTGGCTTTCGATCACGGCAAGACCTTCCGTCACGAGGCATTCCCAGCATACAAGGCACAGCGCGAAGCCACTCCTGAGGACATCAAAGCCTCCGTGCCTATCATCAAGAGCATCCTCTCAGCCCTACATATCCCCATCTATCAGATCGATGGATTCGAGGCAGATGACATCATCGGCACCCTTGCCACACAGGCAGGCGCACAGGGCATCGACACCTATATGCTCACACCCGACAAGGACTATGCCCAGCTCGTAGGTCCACATGTGTTTATGTATAAGCCGGGCTTCCGCGGAGGCTATGACACCTTAGGCGAGGCAGAGGTCACAGCCAAGTATGGCATCGCAACCACGGCTCAGGTCATCGACCTCCTTGCGCTGATGGGCGACTCGTCTGACAACTACCCCGGTTGTCCGGGCGTAGGAGAGAAGACCGCCGCCAAACTGATCAACACCTATGGCAGCGTGGAAGGACTACTCGCCCACACCACCGAGCTCAAGGGCAAGATGCGTGAGAAGGTGGAGACAGCTGCTGACGATATCCGGATGTCCTACTACCTTGCCACCATCCGTCGCGATGTACCTGTCACACTCAACCTTGACGAGATGCAACGCACCGACCCCGATGCCGACCTTCTGCGTTCACTGTTCGCCGAACTCGAGTTTAAGACGCTCTTAAGCAAGTTTGTTAACAACCCTGAAAAACCTAAAAAACTTGCTAATACCGAGCCCGATCTCTTCTCACAATTCATAGACGAGAACCCAGAAACGCCAGAAACATCAAGTTTTGAGACGCTTTCTACCACCACGCACACCTACCATCTCGTTGTGTCAGAGGAAGATAAGTTTCGGCTTCGTGACTATTTATTGACAAAAGAAATCCTTTCTTTAGATACTGAAACCACTTCTACGCACCCGATGGAGGCCGAACTGGTAGGTTTGAGCTTCGCCGTGAGCGAACATGAGGCGTGGTACGTGCCCGTGAGCGCCAATCGTGAAGAAGCCTTAAAAACTGTTGCGATATTCAAACCTGCCTACGAGAGCACCGCCATCCTCAAGGTGGGACAGAACATCAAGTACGATATCGAGGTGCTGAGCCAATATGACGTGCAAGTGGGCGGAACGCTCTTCGACACGATGCTAGCCCATTACATCATCCAACCCGAGCTCCATCACAACATGGATTACCTTGCCGAGGTGTACCTACACTATCAGACCGTACACATCGACCAGCTGATTGGCCCGAAGGGAAAGCAGCAACGCTCCATGCGCGACCTCTCTCCCGAGGCGGTGTACGAGTATGCTTGTGAGGATGCCGACATCACCTTGCAGCTATACCACTGCTTGCTGCCGAAGCTGAAAGAGGTCAATGGTGAGGATCTCTTCTGGAAGATAGAGATGCCGCTGGTCCCCGTGTTGGTGGATATGGAGCGCAACGGTGTGCGTCTAGATACGGATGCGCTCAAGGAAACCTCTGCCGGATTCACCCGCCGACTGCAAGAGTATGAAGCGATGATCTATGAAGAAGCGGGCGAAACCTTCAATATCTCCAGCCCAAAGCAGGTGGGCGAAATCCTCTTCGGGAAGATGCACCTCGTGGACAAACCCAAGAAGACCCGCACCGGCCAGTATGTCACCAGCGAAGAAGTGCTTCAGTCACTCAGCGCCGCCCACCCCATCGTGGCACATATCCTTGCTTACCGCGGACTGAAGAAGCTGTTGTCGACCTACATCGACGCCCTTCCCCGACTGATCAATCCACGCACACGACACATCCATACCTCGTTCAACCAAGCCGTCACTGCCACGGGACGTCTCTCCTCGAGCGATCCCAACCTGCAGAACATCCCCGTGCGCGATGATGATGGCAAGGAGATACGCCGCTGTTTCATCCCCGATGAGGGCCAACTGTTCTTCTCTGCCGACTATTCGCAGATAGAGCTCCGCATCATGGCACATCTCAGTGGTGACGAGAACATGATTGAGGCGTTCCGTGAAGGCATTGATATCCACCGCGCTACGGCTGCTAAGATATGGAAGGTGGCTCTAGATGAGGTGACGGATGCACAGCGAAAGAAAGCCAAACAAGCCAACTTTGGTATCATCTACGGCATCACGACATACGGTCTGGCCCAGCGCATGGGCATACCCAATGGCGAGGCACGCACACTGATAGACGACTATTTCGCCACCTTCCCTAAGGTCAAGGCCTATATGGAACAAGCCAAGGAACAAGCTCGCCAGCAAGGTTATGCCACCACACTGTTCGGACGCCGCAGATATCTGCCTGACATCCAGTCGCGCAACGCTACCGTGCGCGGGTTTGCTGAGCGCAACGCAATCAATGCACCCATCCAAGGGTCAGAGGCGGATATCATCAAGGTGGCAATGATACGCATCTACAAGCGCTTCTGTGAAGAAGGCATCCAGTCGAAGATGATTCTTCAGGTGCATGACGAACTCAATTTCTCGGTTCTCCCTTCCGAGAAAGAGCAGGTCCAGCGCATCGTCACCGAGGAGATGCAAGCAGCCTACGAGCTTTCCGTACCCCTCCTTGCAGATGCCGGATGGGGTAACAACTGGCTGGAAGCACACTAAGAATGTTCCGCAAGGTGCGGAAATATTGACGCTGACTACATGACAGGCGTGTTCTACAGATTCCACGCACTACCGAATTTGATATTTTAGGCGGATTGGTTATGGTGCGAAACACCGCAACCCATCCGCTTTTTATCTTATAGGCCCGTCCCCACGCCACCTAGCACATTTACCTAAGGTTTTATCAAAAAGCAAGTGTAAGTAAATTCTTTTGCTAACATTTCGTCCAAATACTTGGCATTGCAAGAGGTTTTACTTACCTTTGTGTCATGAAATGGTACCGTTTTAGTCTTATATTACTTACAATATTCATTGTCAGTCCTTTGAACGTATCCGGCGCAAAGGATGCTAAGACGGTGCAGCTATACAAGCAATGGAAAGCCATACCTAGCGAGAAGCTAGAGCAGATGGCCAGCGAATGCGAGATGAGCCACCACACCGATAGCGCCGTGACAGCCTACACCATCCTGGCCAATCGCTACAATGCAGACAAAGGCCATTGCCCCACCAACCACATTGCTACCCATGCTATGCGCCGCATAGGTTACCTATACCAGTACGTGCTCTACGATTACAGTTTGGCTTATCTCAACCTACAGAAGTGTCTTGAGATATCTGAGAAGGAAAACTATAAGGACAACATCCCTTACATCTACCTTCACTATGCCAACATCGCCTATAACGACTGCCTTTCAGCCATCAACAGCGACCCTTATAGCAAGACGATGCCCCTCTACCGCAAGGCTCTAGACGCTGCAGCTAGCATCCATCGTTGGGATATGTACCTCAACATCATGGGCAACGTGTTCAGCATAGCTTTCGAATGCCGCCATGCTAGCCATAACCAGGAACTCAAAAAGCTCCTCCACCGCAGTGACATAGACACCTCCACCCCGCTCTATCGCCACATGCGTGCCACGCTTGACGCCCTCATTGCCACCGACGAGGGACGTTATGAAGATGCATTAAGCCTGCTAAACACCGCTGAAAAGCTGACTGAAGAGCTAACTCAGCCCCACTACTACGTGATGCGCACACTGCGCCATCAAGCCATCGTGTATAAGGACATGCACCGCTATGACGAGGCACTGCAATGCTTGCAGAAACGTCTGTCTATAGCGCAGCGTTACCATCTGGAGGATGTACGTGTGCAGACCTACCGCCTCATAGCCAAGCTCTTCTACCTACAAGGCGATAGCGCCACCGCTATGCGTTGGCAGATGACCTATTACCAGCAGAAAGACACGTTCCTCCGCACCAGCCACCTGTTGCGTGTGGACCGCTTGCAGTTTGGCGAAATGCTGGCCAAAGCCAACCAAGAGAAGAACGACCTCGCTCACCGTCACCAACTGGAGATAATAGCGCTAGGTATCAACTACTTCGTCCTCGCCCTCTTGGTGCTGCTGATTATACTGCTAACGATCAACTACCGCAAGCTGCGCCAGAAGAACAAGGCGCTATATAACAGCACACAGAAGATTCTGCAACGCGAGGAGAGTTCCAAGCGTGAGCGCGATAAGATGAACAAGATCCTAGAAAGTGAGAAGAACGAGATGGCCAATCCCGCTGAGCCCACACCTCACCCCGAGGGCTCGGACGAGGAGAGAAAGTATAAGTCGTCCACGCTCACCGAGCAAGACAAGCTCCGCATCTATAACAAACTGATCGATGTGATGAACCATTCGAGGGAGATCTTCTCACCCGACTTCACCATCCATCAGCTATCAGAGCTCACCGGCATCTCAGGACGCAGTTTGTCCCAGGTGATCAATGAGCGGTGCGGTTACACCTTCAAGACACTTCTCACACGCTATCGCATCCGCGAGGCTTGCCACCGCTTAGGTGACAGCGAGCACTACGGACACCTATCCATTGAAGGCATTGCCGATAGCGTAGGCTTCAAGTCACGTTCCAGCTTTGTTCAGGCATTCAAGAGGGAGACAGGACTGTCACCTTCAGATTATCAGAAAGAAGCCCTAAAATAGTTACAGATTATCGTGTTTTAACACGTTACATTTAGTTACTTAGTATCCTTTCACGTTAAAACACAATAAAAAGATAGTTTTTCTTGCATCATCTGTTTTGTTTTCATACCTTTGCAACAGATGATTGATAAGCGTATTGGTCACATTACATTTAAGTATCATTTCATAATCAAATATTCATAAGTCCGAGAAGGACGTCACTTACTTACCTATAAAGTTATACAGCAGGACTGGCCGAGATGGCTTTGTCCTGCTTTTTTAATATCCTTACACACCACGCTATCATCCGTCAATCCCCCCTTCCAGATACCCTGAAACGGCCTTTTTGGGCATTGAAGCGTCATTTTCGGGCATTGAAACGGCTTTTTCGGCACTTGAAGCGTCAGCGGCGTTTGTCTCATTTAGCTTTATCGTGTTGTCACATTACCTTGATCAAGGGTCACAACCCACGTTTTCTCCCCTCCCGTACATCTCCTACACCTCAGAGAGACATCCGCCCAGACACAAGCTTTTCACCAAGCCACAAAGCAAAAAGCCACCCTCACCCTGTCACAAAAAGCCTTCACGCTTGTCCAAAAAACCGATAACCACCCGCGAAAGATGCGACACCACATCCAAAAAACCTCGTGTCCCAAAGCGAAAACATGACAAAAAGCAACTTAGAACACGTTAAAACATTACGATTTCTGTGTCTTTACACGTTAAAACACATAAATACGGCGGCTACCCCCCCCCATTTCGTTATATTTTATTACTTTTGCTGCAGATGATAAAGAAACCTCTTGGTCATCAAAAGAAAAAGAATCAAGAAATAATCAAATATTCATAAGTCTGTGAAGACTCAACTTACTTACCTAAAAAGTTATATCGGCAGGGCACATCGTGAGATGTAGCCCTGTTTTTCTTACCCCCTTTCCTACCCACCTTTCACCTCGAAGAGCTAACGTGACGGCTGCCGATGCACACCGAGCGTTACCATATAGAGAAGCGATGGCAGGGCTCACTCAATGTGAAAGCAATCCTTTTACGCTGCAAGAGCGGCTCATCAATCACATCACACCATACCCCTCAGAAAGAAAAACAAATTAAAAGCGGAGAAAGAATAAATTGATTTTTGCAGAAAAATAAATTATTTTTCCATCTGAAACGTAACCCATGGCATCGCAAAAGGATTTTTATTATTAGATAAGAACATATCCGTTGCATCATTTCAAAATACTTATTGCGGTGTATCTCGTTAAGTTTTTGTACTTTTGCAAGCAGAAACCATTCCACGCAAAGACTTCCGGCGTTGACCAACAGAAGAAAACAGGCAACCGCCGAACCTTGCGCAGACAAACAAGTAGAACCGGTGCGCCTCAGAGAGCGATGCACCTCAACGATTAAGATAAAGACCAATGGCATTAAAATGTGGTATTGTAGGACTGCCTAACGTGGGCAAATCTACATTGTTCAACTGCCTGTCTAGTGCAAAGGCACAGGCAGCCAATTTCCCTTTCTGTACGATAGAACCCAACCTCGGTGTGATCACCGTACCCGATGAGCGTCTCAACCGCTTGGCAGAGATAGTGCATCCCGGACGCATCGTTCCTGCCACCTGCGAGATAGTAGACATCGCCGGACTGGTGAAAGGTGCATCTAAGGGCGAGGGACTGGGCAACAAGTTCCTGGGCAACATACGCGAGTGTGACGCCATCATCCACGTGATACGTTGCTTTGATGATGACAACGTGGTGCGCGAAGGCGGTGCGCCCGTGGATCCAGCTGAGGACAAGAGCGTCATTGACACCGAGCTGCAGCTCAAGGACCTTGAGACCGTAGAGGGACAGCTAGCCAAGCAGCAGAAGATGGCTGCCGCAGGTAACAAGGACGCCAAGACGCTGGTCACCGTGCTGGAGGCTTATAAAGAGGTGCTGGAGCAAGGTAAGAACGCCCGCGCCGTCACCTTCGACTCAAAGGAAGAGCAGCAAGCCGCGCATGACCTATTCCTACTCACCACCAAACCCGTGCTCTATGTGTGCAACGTGGATGAGGGCAGCGCCAAGGAAGGCAATGCGTATAGCCGCCAGATAGAGCAGATTGCTGCCGAGGAAGGCGCCGAGGCTATGGTTATCGCCGCTAAGACCGAGGAAGACATCGCTTCGCTGGACACCTATGAGGACAAGCAGATGTTCCTAGAGGAGCTAGGTCTGGAAGAGAGCGGTGTGAACCGTCTCATCGAGAAGGCCTATCATCTGCTCAACCTTCAGACCTTCATCACCGCAGGTGAGATGGAGGTGAAGGCGTGGACGTTCCACAAGGGTTGGAAAGCGCCCCAGTGTGCCGGCGTGATCCATACCGACTTTGAGAAAGGATTTATCCGTGCCGAGGTGATCAAGTATGCCGACTACATCCAGTATGGCTCTGAGGCTGCCGTGCGCGAGGCTGGCAAGCTAGGCATCGAAGGCAAGGAGTATGTGGTACAGGATGGTGACATCATGCACTTCCGTTTCAACGTCTAATCCGCCACGCCTATATGATTTCACCTCTATATATCTATTGGCAGCCCAGCGAGATTGCCTTTCAGGTAGGATCGCTTGCCGTGCGCTGGTATGGTCTGTGCTGGCTCACCGGCTTGGTGCTTGGGTTCTTCCTCATGAAGTGGCTCTATCGCCAGCATCGGTACAGCGAGCAGCAGTTTGAACCGCTGTTTCTCTACGTCTTCATCGGCGTGCTTATCGGTGGACGCCTAGGCCACTGTCTCTTCTATGAGCCCGACTATTTTCTCTCCTCCGCCACACACATGGTGGAGATGGTGCTCCCCATCCACTTCCTTGAGGGTGGTGGATGGCGCTTCACGGGCTATGCGGGCTTGGCTAGTCATGGCGGCGTGATAGGTATGCTCATCGGCTTGTATCTCTATCTACGCCGCACCAAGATGCGCCCGTGGGTGGTGCTCGACTTCATGGGCATCTGTTCCTGCATCACAGCCACCTTTATCCGCCTAGGTAACCTGATGAACTCAGAAATCATCGGTAACATCACCGACGTGCCTTGGGCGTTTATCTTCGCCCGTGTGGACCAAGCGCCGCGCCATCCGGGTCAGCTCTATGAGGCTTTGGCTTACTTCTGCTTCTTCTGGATCATCCTAGCGGTGTACCGATACAAGCGTAACAAGGTGGGCACAGGCTTCTTCTTCGGCTTGTGTCTGACGTTGGTGTTTGTCTTCCGCTTTGCGATAGAATACACCAAGGAGGTGCAAGAGAGCTTTGAGAATGCGCTGCCCATCGACATGGGACAGATTCTCTCCATCCCGTTCATCATCATCGGCATTTGGGCGATGGTACAGAGCCGTGGCAAGCAAGGCGATGCATGATCTTGGTATTTAAAGAAGCATTACCTTGCTACTTAACAGCAGAGCGTTATAAACGCTATCATGCTAATATATTTTTTACACTGAATACTCCTTTGGCTTACTTGCCAAGGAGTATTTTTTTGATGTCATTGAGGCGGTTGAGCGCTTCCATCGGCGTAAGATTGTCGATATCCGTGTGCAGAATCTCGTCACGTATCTGCGTGAGCACAGGATCGTCGAGCTGGAAGAAGGAGAGCTGAACACCTTCTTGGGGCTTCGTGGCTTGTGCGAGCTTATCCGGCGCACCCACCGCGCCCACCTGGGCATTGTCGGTCTCTAGTTGGCGGAGAAGCACATTGGCACGCTTGACGATGCTGCGAGGCATACCCGCAATCTCAGCCACATGGATACCGAAGGAGTGCTCGCTACCTCCAGGCTCCAGCCTACGTAGAAAAATCACCTTACCACCCACCTCTTTCACGCTGACGTTATAGTTCTTGATGCGAGAGAAGTGCTTTTCCATCTCGTTGAGCTCATGATAATGGGTAGCAAAGAGCGTGCGCGCGGCGGCTTTCGGTTGCTCATGGAGATACTCCACGATGGCCCAAGCGATAGAGATACCATCGTAGGTGGACGTACCGCGTCCCAGTTCGTCAAAGAGCACAAGGCTGCGTGGCGTCACGTTATTAAGAATATTAGCCGCCTCGGTCATCTCCACCATGAACGTCGACTCACCCAGCGAGAGGTTATCCGATGCGCCCACACGGGTGAAGATCTTATCCACCCATCCCACACGAGCGCTGTCAGCAGGCACAAAGCATCCCACCTGCGCCAGAAGCACGATGAGCGCCGTCTGTCGGAGCAGCGCCGACTTACCCGCCATGTTAGGTCCAGTGATCATCATTACCTGTTGGTGGTCGCTATCCAGCAGCACGTCATTGGGCACATAGTGCTCGTCTAGGGGCAGTTGGGTCTCTATCACGGGGTGGCGCCCCTGCTTGATGTCTATCACCGTGCTGCCGTCCACCACTGGGCGCACATAGCCATGCTCCTCGGAGGTCTTGGCAAAGGACAGCAGACAGTCGAGATGCGCCACAAGGTTGGCATCGATCTGTATCTGCGGGATAAACGCTTGCATGTCAGCAACCAGTTCTGCAAAGAGCCGTTGCTCTAGGGCGAGGATGCGCTCATCAGCCCCAAGGATCTTCTCCTCGTAGCTCTTGAGCTCCTCGGTGATATATCGCTCGGCTTGCGCAAGAGTCTGCTTGCGTATCCATGTGGATGGCACGCGGTCCTTGAACGTGTTACGCACCTCAAGGTAATAGCCAAAGACGTTGTTGAAACCTATCTTCAGCGAAGGTATGCCCGTCTCTTCAGCCTCATGTTGCTGTATCTGCGCCAGGTAGTCCTTACCCCCATCGCGTATCTGCCGTAGCTCATCCAGTTCGGCATTGTATCCTGTGGCTATGACGTTGCCCTTATTCACCAGCAAGGGCGGATCGGGCTGGATCTCTTGCTCGATGCGTTGGCGGAGCGAGTCGCACAGAGACAGTTGCTCGCCCACGCGCTGCAGTGCCGCATCAGCGCTATCCATGCACGCTGTCTTCACCGGTCGCAGCGCCACCAGTGCCTGTCTTAGCTGCACCACCTCACGCGGTGACACGCGCCCCACGGCTGCCTTGGAGATGATACGTTCCAGATCGCCCACACGGTGGAACGCTTCGTCCACCACCGAGCGAAACTCCGGATCACGAAAGAAGTGTTCCACGCCATCTTGTCGTTCCTTGATGGCACGTTCATCCTTCAGCGGGAACACCAGCCAGCGGCGCATCATACGTCCACCCATCGGTGTCACGGTGCGGTCAATGACGTCTAGGAGGCTGGCGCCATCGCTCTGCATGGGCTGGAGGAGCTCAAGGGAGCGGATGGTAAACTGATCCATGCGGACGTATTTCTCC
Source organism: Bacteroidaceae bacterium (assembly GCA_963639545.1). Taxonomy (GTDB): domain Bacteria; phylum Bacteroidota; class Bacteroidia; order Bacteroidales; family Bacteroidaceae; genus Prevotella. The sequence continues at coordinate 11,251 of CAVHUZ010000007.1, read as the reverse complement.
TCCTCGATACGTGCCAGCGAGGTGATATGGGAGATGTGGGTGTGCTGCGTGATCTCTAGATACTGCATGATGGCTCCTGCCGCCACCACGCCGTTGTGCAGATGATCCACGCCGAAGCCCTTCAGCGAGCGTGTACCGAAGTGCTTGAGGAGCTTTCCACGGGCTGTGGTCTCGGTGAACACCCAGTCGTCTAGCTCAAAGGTGCAGAGCTTATTGCCGAAGCACTGCTGGAAGAGGGTCTTCCGCTCGCGGTCATAGAGCACCTCCTTAGGTGAGAAGTTGCCGAGGAGCTTTTCCACATAGTCGTATGTGCCTTCGCCGGTGAGAAACTCGCCCGTGCTGATATCCAGAAAACTCACACCGCAGGCGTTCTTCCCGAAGTGGACCGCAGCTAGGAAGTTGTTCTCTTTATAGTTGAGCACGTTGTCGTTGAGGGCTATACCGGGCGTCACCAGCTCGGTGATGCCACGCTTGACCATCTTGTCCATCTGGCTCAGCCCTTTCTTCCCCTTTATCGCGGCACGCTTCTTCTTCGGGTCTTCTAGCTGCTCACATATCGCTACACGCTTACCGCAGCGCACCAGCTTGGACAGGTAGGTATCCAGCGCATGGTGGGGGAAGCCTGCCATCTCGGTGCCGCTGGAGGCGCCGTTGTTACGTCGGGTGAGGGTGATACCCAGCAGGCGCGATGCCTCAATGGCATCCTCGCAGTAGGTCTCATAGAAGTCGCCACAGCGGAAGAGCAACAGCGCCTCGGGGTGTTTGCGTTTCATCTCGAAAAACTGTCGCATCATCGGTGTGAGTGCCTTATCGTCTTTTGCCATTGTAGGATGGGTTTTAAGATGGTGGAATATTAGGCAAAGGTACAAAATATCGTGCAAACAGCACCTCTTAGAGCAGGATATTCTAGACAAAGGTGAACTATAAGGAGTCGTAGTATTTCTTATTATGGGGGGGGGTAGAGACTTTCTCTTGTGATAATCAGGGATTTTTCGTACCTTTGCACTAGTTTGTTTGGGCGCACATTTATTATGCGCTCTTATCTATAACCCGACTACTCTTTTCTACGCCTAAGGTTTTTATCATCACAGACAGGACGTTGTTATTACTTCTGTGCATCAGCGGATGGGACTATGATATAGCAAGAGATGCTACATTTAGGCCCGAAGCAAAGGGAAAAAGAAAAGAAAATTACTATCAATATTTAATCTTAAAAGGTAAGTAAAGATGAAACAACTTAGACTTATGTGCCTCTTTGGGGCTACACTGTGCTCATGGCTAGCCGGTCATGCACAGACAGTGGACGTCAACGGGACTGTTGCCACTATCACAACAACCGCAGAAGGACAGATTGGAACAAAGGGACAATGGGATTATGCTTATACCGAAACCTTAAAGACCGCATTAGGCGAAGAGGGGGCAGTCACCTCCTTTATTGTCAATGGTCCTATCAATGATGCCGATGTCAATGCTATCCTCAAAAACTCAAACAAGACGAACGTGGTAAAGCTGGACCTCTCAGGAGCAACCATCGACCATATCGAGGAAGCAGGTATAGACGTAAGCAATTCTGCTAAGGGTACATTCTATATAATTTCGACAAACCAATATAATTCTTTGACCTATCTCGCTTTCCCAAAGATTACCTCAAAGACCAGGACCAATATTCCTACCTTTGCCATCACGCCATACGGCTCTCCTAACCAAGATGGCACAGCGGCAACATATGCCACTTGTCGAAGCCTATCCACCATCATCATCCCCGAAGGTGGCGGCTACACCAAGATAGACAATGGCGCTTTTTTTAGGGCCACAGCTGAAAGCAAATCAGAGGTATCACTCGTTATCCCAGAAGGTATCGACAGTATCGGTAAGTTGGCGTTCTATGATTGTAAAAAACTGACCTCTCTCACGCTACCCAAGTCTCTGAAATATATCGGCGACCAGGCCTTCTGGCATCACGCTTGTAAGATTCTTGTATTCAAAGAGAACCTGAAATACATAGGCTATAACGCGTTTATCACCTATACCAACGACTTGCAGGATGTTTACTTCATAGGTAAGGATGCTCCTGTATGTGATGACGATGTGTTCAGCTCAGGTACATACACAGGATATGGTGGGCATAAATCTATACCTAGCGGGCAAGATTATGCGACACGCGAAACCTATATTAACAACGGTCATTGGTTTTGCATCCTCCACTATCGCCCTGACTTGACTGACGAGCAGCTCGCCAACTATTGGGATATAAACCGTGTATATACGTACAAAGATCTTTACCTAGGTAACGAACGCACATGGCCTACACTAGAAGAGATGAATAAAGCGCATGGCCCTGAAAGTGCAGACGCTAGCAAGGTGGGCGCCATCAATGGTTATCTATTTGACGGCAGCGAGATGACCGATGAACAGAAGAAGCATATCGGTATCCTCCGCTTCGTGCTGGGACGTGCCGACGCTCCTATCCCTGACCAGCCACTCCCTGTTAGGGACAACAGCTGGTGGACGCTGTGTCTGCCTTATTCACTTTCAAAGGAGGAGATACATGAGTATTTCGGTGATGAGACCGAGATATGGAAGTTTGACAAGGTGGTGCGCGACTATGACAACTACAAGATCAACATCACCTTCCAAAGCCAGCAAACAACAGACGATACCTACAAGATAGACGCATGGTATCCTTATGTGATCAAGCCAAGCAGACAGTTCGGCGCCGAGGATAAGGTCATCATCGATAAGGATCCAGAGGTGGGTTCGGCAAAGACACAAAACATAACTGCCGAAAAGGAAGGCAAAGACATCACGGACAAGGGTTATAATTGGGTGTATAGCTTCCATGGTAGCTGCTCTGGTGTGCCTTATGATCATACTGGCATCCACTATCACCGCCCCAGCACCTGCTACTTCATGGGAGGTAAGGTGGTCAACGGAAAGGTAGATGTGAAGTTCTACTACCAGAACCTAGAAGATAGCAAAATCGATGGCAACATTTGGAACCCATATACCTGTGTGCTGATCCCTTATAAGACCGACACCACTACAGAGCTGGAGGAGGATGCTGACGATAGCTTTACCACCCCATCGGGTGACAATGCCAAGAGCTACATCACCACATGGAGCGATGGTGAGACCGATGCCATCTGGACGGTGAACATCGTTACACCTGACGATATGGTCAACGGCAACATCTATAACATGCAAGGTCAGCTGGTAAAGGCTAATGCTGATAGCACCGACGGTCTGCCTAAGGGCATGTATATCCACAACGGCAAGAAGATTGTGGTGAAATAAGCATTCTCATATATAAAACAAAAACGATAAACAGAAAGACAGAAAATGAAAAAGATATATCAGCGCCCCACCATCTACACACACCTTATGACCACGGAAGGACATATCCTGAGTGGTTCGAAGAACAACGGCAAGACCGACCGCTACTCTACCACTGGTAACGGCTCCGAGCTCACCCCTACGGGAAAGGTGGACGTGTACACAGGCGACGAATCAGTGATACAACGCTCAAAAGACAACAACAGCGACATCTGGGACGAGTAAAGAACATCAATCTTACCTAATCTATATAAGGGAGGCAACCTTCGTGGGTTGTCTCCCTTTGCGTTGATGTGCTCAATGGAAACGATATTTAGAAGAGATGGGCTTGGGAGAGAAACAATAATTTTGTAATTTTGCAAGCACAAAAAACCACCAATCATCCATGGCACAAGAACTGATACAGACCCAAGCCCAAAAGCAACAACAACTGCAGAAACTCACCGCGCAGCAGATGCTGCAGGTGAAGCTATTGGAGATGCCCCTCACGGAGCTAGAGGAGAACGTCCGTGCCGAACTGGATGACAACCCTGCGCTAGAGATCTCGGGTGAGGCTGAAGACGCTGGCGAGACCTATGACGCTGGCGCTGACACCGATACACACACCGACAACGACGACTATGAGCAGGCGCAGGAACGCGAGGAGCGACAGGATGCGCTAGACGCCGCCCTGGAACGGATGACTGGGGACGACAACGAGCTACCCACCTACGACGCGAAGAGCCACATGCAGGGCAATGCCGACTATGAAGAGATGGTCTACGGTGACACCACGTCGTTCATCGATAAGCTCAACGAGCAACTAGGCGTACAGGACATCACGGAACAGCAGCGTGAGATAGTGGAATATCTCATCGGCTCGCTGGATGGCGATGGGCTCCTCAGAAAGGATCTGGATAGCATCACGGACGAACTGGCTATCTACCATAACATCGATGTCAGCGCCCAAGATATCAACAAAGCGCTAGAGGTGCTACAAGGACTGGAGCCTGCAGGCATCGGCGCACGGTCGCTACAAGAGTGCTTGCTGCTGCAGATACATCACAAGCAAGAGGAACTGAAGCCGGTGAACACCACGCAGAAGAAGCAGATGGCGGTGATATACAACCTGGTGTATGTGGTGCTCAATGAGTATTGGGATGCCTTTGCTAAGAAGCACTGGGACAAGATACAAGCCGCGATGAAGCTCTCCGAGCCACAGGTGGAACTCATCCAGCGCGAGATAAGAAAGCTCAACCCGAAGCCCGGCGCCTCGATGGGCGAGACGATGGGGCGCAGCCTAGATCAGGTGACACCCGACTTTATCGTAGATACCAATGAGGATGGGACCATCACGTTCCAGCTCAACTATGGCGAACTGCCCCAGCTGCAGGTGTCACCATCGTTCGCAGGTATGGTGCAAGCCTATAAGGACAACCGCCGCAGCATGAACCGCAAGGACAAGGAGGCGCTGCTCTATGCCAAAGAGAAGGTGGAGAAGGCACGAGGATACATCGAAGCCATACGCCAACGCCGACAGACGCTCATCCTGACGATGCAGACCATCATCGAGCTGCAGCGCCCGTTCTTCCTCGATGGGGACGAAGCTGACATCCGCCCGATGATTCTCCAAGACATCGCTGACCGCACCGGGCTGGACAAATCGACCATTAGCAGGGTGAGCAACATCAAGTATGCACAGACTAAGTGGGGCACGTTCCCTCTGCGTTTCTTCTTCTCTGACGACTATGTGACCGAGGATGGGAAGGTGGTATCTACGCGTCAGATCAAGTTGGTGCTCAAAGAGATCATCGAAGGGGAGGACAAGAGCAACCCGATGAGCGACGAGGCACTGGCCAAAGCCCTGAAAGCACGAGGCCTATCCATCGCACGCCGCACGGTGGCAAAGTATAGAGAGCAACTGGGGCAGCCCATTGCACGACTAAGGAAAGAATGAACCAGAAAAACATCATACTCGTAGCCAGAATCGTAAGCTTACTGTTTACGCCATTCTACCTTCCCTTGGTGGCACTGATAGCGCTCTTTGTGTTCAGCTATCTCTCCGTGCTACCTCTGAGCTACAAGCTCTCCACGCTGCTCCTGGTGTATCTGGGGACGGTGCTGGTGCCTACGGTGATGATCCATATGTACCGCCACTATCAGGGTTGGTCGCTCATCCAGCTAGGACAGAAGGAGCGCCGCGTGATGCCTTACCTCATCTCTATCATGTGTTACTTCATGTGTTACTACATCGTCAACGTGCTACATGAGCCTCATATGATAGGGTCGATCCTCGTTGCAGGACTTGCCATACAGATACTATGTGCGCTGATCAACGTGAGCTGGAAGGTCTCCACCCACTCAGCAGCCATCGGAGGTATGACGGGCGGACTGTTGGCGTTCTCAGTAATCTTCAACTTCAACCCCGTGTGGTGGCTCTGTCTGTGCATCCTCATAGGCGGACTGGTGGGTACGAGCAGGATGATTCTGCGACAGCACACACTGGCACAGGTGGTAGCAGGTTACTTCATCGGACTGTTGGGCACGTTCGTCGTGATAATATTAGTGTAAGAAAGAACAGATATCAAACATATAAAGAACAGATATGAAACCGATTGTCAGCATTATTATGGGGTCAACAAGCGACCTGCCAGTGATGGAAAAGGCTTGCAAATGGTTGGAACAACAAGAGATTCCGTTTGAGGTGAACGCCCTCTCTGCCCACCGCACACCAGCTGCCGTAGAGCAGTTTGCCCGTGAAGCACAGGGACGTGGCGTGAAGGTGATCATTGCCGGAGCCGGAATGGCAGCAGCATTGCCTGGTGTGATAGCCGCTTCGACCACCCTACCCGTCATCGGCGTGCCTATCAAGGGAATGCTGGACGGCCTTGACGCCATGCTCTCTATCATACAGATGCCTCCCGGCATACCCGTGGCTACAGTGGGTGTGAACGGTGCTCAGAACGCAGCTGTCCTCGCTGCAGAGATGATTGCCTTGGCTGACGAGGACATCGCACGCAAGGTCGCTGCTTGGAAAGCGGGCTTGGGAGAGAAGATAGAGAAAGCCAACGCTGAGCTGTCAGCTATCAACGACTATCGTTTCAAGTGCTAAGCACTGCTATTGAAGAGAACAAGATGATAGATTTATTCAATTATTCGCGCCGCGAGACGAAGGTGGTACACGTGGGTACACTGAACATCGGTGGCGATAACCCCGTGCGTGTGCAGTCGATGACCACCACCAAGACCGATGACACGGCATCAAGTGTGGCTCAGGCTGAGCAGATCATTGACGCTGGAGGCACGCTGGTGCGCCTCACCACGCAGGGAAAGAAGGAGGCGGAGAACATGAAGAACATCCGCGAAGCGCTAGACAAGGACGGCTATCGTGCCCCCATCTGTGCGGATGTCCACTTCAATGCGAACGTGGCAGACATTGCTGCGCTCTACGCTGATAAGGTGCGCATCAATCCGGGCAACTACGTGGACCCTGCACGTACATTCAAAAAGCTAGAATATACGGATGCCGAATATGCACAGGAGCTACAGAAGATAGAAGAGCGACTGAAGCCTTTCATCGAGATATGCAAGGAGCATCACACGGCGGTGCGCATCGGGGTGAATCACGGTAGTCTGTCTGACCGCATCATGTCACGTTATGGCGATACGCCTGAAGGTATCGTGGAGAGTTGCATGGAGTTTCTGCGCATCTTTAAGAAGTATCATTTCACCGATGTGGTGGTGTCAATCAAGGCTTCAAACACGGTGGTGATGGTGCAATCGGTACGTCTCTTGGTAGATGCGATGGAGAAGGAGAAGATGCAGTATCCGCTACATCTAGGTGTGACGGAAGCTGGCGAGGGCGAAGATGGACGCATCAAGAGCGCTGTGGGCATCGGTGCGTTGCTCGCTGACGGCATCGGGGACACCATCCGTGTGTCACTGAGCGAAGCGCCTGAGAACGAGATTCCCGTGGCTAAGCACTTGGCATGGTATCTGCGTCGACACCAAGGTCATCTGATGATTCCTGCAACGGCATACAAGGGATTTGATTATCTGCACCCTGAACGACGGAAGACGGAGGCGGTGTGTAACATCGGTGGCAACAATGCGCCGGTGGTGATTGTGTCGCAGCTGGGCGAAGAGGCTTCGGCTTCAGCCACAGATACGTCAAAGCCTCGTCCCGACTATATCTATGTGGGGCAGAACGTGCCCGAGAACCGGGTGGAAGGACAGGACTATATCGTCGACTTTAACGTGTTTGCGAAGCTTGCCATGGAAGATGCGGGCAGCGTGGACCACTTGTTCCCTATCTTCCCATACAATGCCATGCCGTACATCGCGGCGGTGCAGGAGACCAAACCTTTGTTCCTCGTGTTGCCTTATGGCTCTCCTTCGGACGAATATGTGGCGTGTCTGAAGGCTCATCCTGAGGTGGTGGTAGTGGTTCCGTCACAGCATCAGAACCGATTGGGCGACCAGCGTGCATTGGTGCATGACCTGATGTGTCACGGTCTGACTAATCCGGTGGTGTTTGTGGAGCAATATAAGCACACGGCGGATGAGCAATCGCTCCTTCAGATCGAAGCGGCTGCGGACATGGGAGCGCTGATGGTGGACGGACTGACGGACGGATTATGGCTGATGAACGACGGTGACATCGCACAAGAGGTGATCAGCGACACGGCATTTGCCATCCTACAAGCAGGCCGACTGCGCATGGTAAAGACCGAATATATCTCATGCCCGGGGTGTGGACGCACGCTCTATGATCTCCGCACAACGATAGCACGCATCAAGGAAGCTACGGCGCATCTCAAAGGACTGAAGATCGGTATCATGGGATGTATCGTCAACGGACCGGGTGAGATGGCTGACGCTGACTACGGATACGTGGGCGCAGGACCACATAAGGTTTCGCTATACCGGAAAAAGGAATGTGTGGAGAAGAATATTCCCGAAGAAGAAGCCGTGGAGCATCTCCTTGCACTCATCAACGAGGCCCCGCAGGAGTCACAGACTCTTTAGTCTCGCTGCGCCGAAGGAGGTCCTATACCTTATTATATAATGTGTGGGTGACGTAAGACACGTTGCAATCCTTTCTTTTCGTTAGGTGTGCAGCGCAACATAGTATAGACCACAAGGGACTTAAAACGCAACAGTGCGTTCGCCGATGGATAAAGTCGGACGAACGCACTGTTGGTATAAGGACTTAGAGGAACGTTAATCGTTGGGATGGCGCATGCGCTGAGCCAGTTGCAAGAGGCTGGGGACAAGGATGCACACGGAGAAAAGGATGCCTAGCCACATCGTGCGATGGCTACCGTGGAACAGGTCAATGAGTTTGCCATCGGCCATCTGTGGCATAAGTGCAAACATCAGGTAAGCCACGCTGTTGTTGACCCAATGCACCACAATACCCGGAACGATGCTTCCCGTGCGATAATACATCCAACCAAGGATCAGACCGATAAGGAAAGCGTGGACGCCTTGAGCGAGATTGAGGTGGATAGCGCCAAAGATCAAGGCAGAGATGGCTATCGCTACCCAGTGACGACGAGCGCCCGTGAGGTGTAACAACACCCGCAACACACCACCGCGGAAGACCATCTCTTCAGCTATCGGGGCAAGAACGCCGATGGCAATGTATCCCCACGACTCTTTCATAATGCTCTGATAGAGGTTTTGCATATTGGGATCGATGTGCATCTGCATACGTTCGTAGAGCCACTCTAGTGGCAGAATAGTGCCCAAGGCGAGCAACGCAGCCCAACAAAGCACGCCCCAAGGACGGGAACGGAGGTAGGTGCGGGTGAGCGGAGACCAATGGAGACGCGCAAAGAGGAGAATCGTGAGCAGGCTCGAGATGACGGTAGTGCCCGCCAAGAGCGTACCGAGCTGTCCTTGTTGCAACTGTTGGAGAATCTGTTGGAAGGCTGCATGTTCCACAAGAGAGTAGACCACACAAGCCGCAAGCTCCACCACAAACTGGATTAGGGCAAAGGTGATAACGAAAAGGACAACATCGAGAATGCCCGTCTTGAGTGTATATTGCTTCATTCGTATAGATGATTGAAATGATTGATTACTTGTTCTTTATCTTGAACCAACTGTTGGCGCAAGGCTTCAACGCTGGGAAAGGTCTGTTCATCGCGTATCTTGCCGTGGAAAGCCACGAGAAGGAGTTTGCCGTAAAGGTCGCCTGAATATTGGAAAAGGTGCACCTCAAGTGTGATTTGTTTACCTCCAAAGGTGGGACGTGTGCCGATATTCATCATGCCTTGATACCAGGTCATACTCTGTTGTAAGCGAACCTTCACCGCATAGACACCCGGTTGGGGCACCATCTGATGGATGGAGTGCGGATCAAGGTTGGCTGTGGGAAAGCCCATACGCCGTCCTTGTTGCTCGCCACCAATGACTCTGCCCGTCAAGGTGTAGGCGTAACCTAGACAATGATTGGCTTGTGCAATATCGCCTTGGGCTATCAAACGGCGGCAAACGGACGAGCTCACGGGGTCAGCGCCGACGTTCAGAGCCGGATTCTGCACCACATCGATGCCCAAGGTCTTCCCATATTCTACATACTGAGGGAACCCTTCCGTGCGATTATGGCCAAAGCGGTGATCGTAACCTATATAAAGAGTCTTGACATGGAGTTGCTGGCAAAGCACGCGTTGCATGAAATCGTAAGCCGAAAGACTAGCCAATGCCACGTCAAAGTGGAGCACAGCCACGGCGTCTACGCCCGTTTGGGATAGGAGGATGAGTTTCTCTTCAAGCGTTGTGAGCATCTCTGGTTGGTAATCGGCTTGGAGCACCTGACGCGGATGATGGTCAAAGGTGATGACCAACGACTGTCGCCCTTCACGCTTTGCGGCTTCTACGATATGGCGTATGAGGTATTGGTGCCCCCGATGCACACCATCAAAGAACCCTATCGTGGCTACGCTATCAGGAAGATCGCCACTGAAATCGTTGTTGAGATATATTGTCTTCAATGCGTTTTCGTCTTTTGCGCCCACTACAACCCATCCACAAGGCGGCTGAAGAAGCTTACTGGTTTCGGATGCAAAGGTACTACGTTTTCCATACATAACCCTTTGGAAATACCGTTAAAGAAGAAAAAAAAGCCCGAACAAAGAAAAAATCAACATCATAGCTTCGTATTTCTCAGAAAATTATGTTACTTTTGCAGTCGAATTGCACTTGCATTTCACTGGACTTGTAGCTCAGTTGGTTAGAGCAACAGACTCATAATCTGGAGGTCCTAGGTTCAAGCCCTAGCTGGTCCACGCTTCACAGCGACTTACGAGCAAACGTAGGTCGCTGTCTTCGTATTGCGGCGTTATGTAAGTGAAGCTATTTAGCAGATAATAAAAATAGTGTTACAAAAGCCTCGGTGGAAAGAATGCTCCATCAAGGCTTTTTATATCTATCACATTTTAGTCGTGACGGTTTACAATAAAGGTGTCATATAAAGCGGAAGATAAGTAATGCCAGCTTCTACCTTGTAATCGGCTGCATGCAAAACCGTAGGAGAGGTCATATATACTCCAAACTTCTTTATACACTTGGTTATGGAAGATAATGTATAGTTCTTGCCGCTCTTAACTTCTATCGGGCGAATATTATGACGTGTTGTCACTTTGCCCTTTTGAAGCAAGAAATCTATCTCCATACGATTTTCGGCTTCTTCTGATGACTTACTATAGAAAAAGAGCTTATTGCCGCTGGCTGTCAGCATTTGTGCCACAATATTCTCAACGAGCATTCCTTCATTCACCTCCAGTTTTCCAAAGAGCAGTTTCTGATAAATCTCTGACGAGACTATACCCTTTTCGTCAAAAGCGTGACTGATCAACAAGCCTGTATCATTCATATAACATTTCAAGGTCGTTCGGTCTTCGTTCATCTTCAGTCCGATGTTCGGCTCTGT
>CAVHUZ010000006.1:17430-61684 GCA_963639545.1 Bacteroidaceae bacterium | reverse complement strand
TAACTCTGCGAGATTTTTTTGTTGTGAGCAAGTCGGCTTGTTTCGGATGGTTACAGATGAAAAGGAAATGAAGCGATTGTAATAATATAGGAAAAAGTAATGGCGGGCAAAAGATTCTTGTCCGCCATTACTTTATATATTAATAAGGTGTAGCTATTAGCAAACCTTATGTGAGCCTTCGCTGATTACCACTGGATAAATCTCAGGAGCGTGACCATACTTTGCTGCAAACTTCTCTGTTACATCCTTTACGAAGTGGTCATAGAGATCGTCTTTAACGAGGTTGATGGTGCAACCACCGAAGCCGCCACCCATGATACGTGAACCAGTCACGCCATCTTCCTTGGCCACTTCATTGAGGAAGTCGAGTTCTTCACAACTTACCTCATACTCCTTGCTCAAGCCCTCATGGGTTTCATACATCTTCTTTCCTACGGTTTCATAGTCGCCAGCATTCAAAGCGTCGCATACTGCCAACACACGATCCTTCTCACCAAGAACGAAATGAGCACGCTGATAGTCCTCAGCACTTACTTCTGCCTTTACTGCTTCTAGTTCATCCCAATCTGCATCGCGAAGCGTTTCAAACTTCTTCTCAGGGAAATGAGCGCCAAGTGCTTTTACTACATTTTCACAACTGTTACGGCGATCGTTGTATGGACTTCCAGCCAATTCGTGTTTAACCTTAGAGTTAACCAATACTAGCTTATAGCCTTCAGGGTTGAATGGGAAATACTCGAACTCACGGCTGCGGCAATCAAGACGCATCAGTTTGCCTTCTTTGCCAAACACACTTGCAAACTGATCCATAATACCGCAATTCACACCAATATATTTATGTTCAGTAGCTTGACCAGCCAAAGCAATATCCCACTTAGAAACCTTATTCTCACCGAAAAGATCATTCAGCGCACAACCGAAACAGCTTTCCATTGCAGCTGACGAACTCATACCAGCGCCCAAAGGCACATCACCAGCGAAAGCAATGTTAAAGCCTTTCACATCCACACCTAGAGCACGAAACTCCTGTACCATACCATAGATGAAACGAGCCCATGTAGCACGTGGGCCTTGAGGATCATCCACCTTAAACTCAACACGATCCTTCAAGTCGATTGAATAACACATGATAGTGTTAGTTCCATTAGGGCGAACCTCAGCCATGATACCTTTATCCACTGCACCTGGGAACACGAAACCACCATTATAGTCGGTATGTTCGCCAATCAGATTGATACGTCCAGGTGAGAAATATATGTTTCCTGTTTTTCCGTCGAAATGCTTAATGAAGCGACTTCTTACAAATTCGATGTCCATTGTCTTAATATATTTAATGGTTAGTAGTTGACGAATAGGGCAGAAATCATTCTGCCCTATTCATTTATAAAAATCAATATTAATCTACAGGGATGTCTTTGTTCACATTCTTGCAACCGATCAAGGCATAGTAGAGCAGGTAAGCAAGCATGGCGATGATCAGTACATAACTGTTGATGTAACCAATTTCCTTAGCGAGGAGGTTCTGCAACAATGGCATCACGCCACCACCTACAACCATAGTCATGAACAGACCAGAAGCTGCAGGAACATACTTGCCGAGTCCTTCCACTGCGAGGTTGAAGATACCACCCCACATCACAGAGGTGCACAGACCGCAAAGAACGATAAACAAGCACTTAGCTGGCACGGTGAACATGGTGAATCCATCAGTTACGCTATAGCCAGGCATAGAGATTGTGTTTTCGGCTGGCAACACGATTGCCACCACGAGCAACAAGATAGCGACAGCAGATGTAATGATCAATTGTGAGCGTGTGCTTACCTTACCACTGATAAGAGAGCTTGCAAAGCGTCCTACCAACATCAGCAACCAATAAACGGCTGCAATAGCACCACCGATAGCTGCACCATTTGCCAATCCTAGGCCACCATCAGATTCTGGGTTAGCCAAGAAGAAGTTGATCTGTGAAGGAATACCGATTTCGATACCTACATAGAAGAAGATACCCACGATACCCAAAACGCAATGACGGAAAGCAAGAGGAGAATGCTCCATTACTACGTTTTCTTTAGAAGCTTGTACAGGTTCATTGATATTGACAAACAAGAGGATGAGGAACGATGCTGCAAACACACCCATTGCGATATAGAGCAGAGGTGCCACATTTGCCATACTGGTATCCTTACTTACTGTTCCGATTAATGCACCTACAAACAGAGGAGTCAGTGTACCTGCCAATGAGTTGAGAGTACCACCAGTCTGAATGAGCTGGTTACCACGGTTACCGCCACCACCAAGGAGGTTAAGCATAGGGTTCACCACTGTGTTCAGCATACATACGCAGAAACCACAGATGAAAGCACCAAGGAGATAGATAACGAAGTCGAGCTTCACATCTTCGCCAGATACAGCAAATGCAGTAACGTCGCTACCCACTTTGCTTGAAAGGAACTGCACGAAGATACCCACTAAGCCCACGATAAGCGCTGTAAGAGCAGTCTTCTTATATCCAATCTTAACCAACATTTTACCTGCAGGGATACCCATAAAGAGGTAGGCGAGGAAGTTCATCATGTTACCCATCATGCCTGCCCATGAATAGTGGTTACCCCAGATGGTACCCATAGGTGCGGCCAGGTTAGTTACGAAAGAGATCATTGCGAAGAGGAACATCATTGTGATGATGGCAACGATATTTCCGCTTTGTTTTGTATTGCTCATTGTTGTTTTATTTTTTTGTATGATTGATTGTTAACTACAGAAGAATTTACTTTTCTACACCAAACTTATACACGGTCTTCTGAGTATAAGTCTCACCAGGATTCAGTTGTACTGATGGGAAGTAAGGACGATTTGGTGTATCGGGGAAGTGCTGTGCCTCGAGACACACCGCAGAACGCTTAGGATAAGTGGTACCATGTGAACCGGTGATGCCAGCGAGGAAGTTACCCGTATAGAGCTGCAAGCCTGGCTCAGTGGTATATACCTCAAGCGTTCTTCCGCTTACAGGCTCCAACAGTTTGGCAGCGAAGCTCAGTTCGCCTTCTTCCTTTTTATTCAATACATAGTTGTGATCATAACCTGTTCCGTTCTTGATCTGCTCGTGATCGGCATTGATATCTTGGCCGATAGCCTTAGGTGTACGGAAGTCGAATGGTGTACCTTCCACTTTAAGGATCTCACCAGTAGGAATAGAGGTATTGTCTATTGGCAAGTAGAAGTCAGCGTTGAGCTGTAGAACCACGTTTTCTACAGAAGGGGTTGGATTAGCGATACCTGCTAATGCAAAGAATGCGTGGTGTGTAAGGTTTACAATGGTTTTCTTATTGGTTCGAGCTTGGTATTTGATTACCAGTTCGTCATCATCTGTAAGGGTGTAAGCTACCCAAATATCAAGCTCACCAGTGAAACCTTCTTCGCCATATGAGCTAATCAGTTTCAGCACGCAAGCACTGTCGCTCATTCTTGTTACATCCCAAAGGCGTTCGTTGTAACCATGCTTACCACCATGCAGATGATTAGGTCCGTCATTGGTAGCCAATCGATACTCTTTTCCATGCAATGTAAATGTACCTTTAGCGATGCGGTTACCATAACGACCAATCAGGCGAGACAGGTAAGGCTCTGGCGAATTGATTACATCTTGGATATTGTCATGACCCATGATCAGATTGGCATACTCACCGTTCTTGTCGGGCATCATGATGGCTACAATGGCTCCTCCGTAATTGGTGAATGCAACCTCGTGGCCGTTTGCATTACGAAGGACGTACAAATCTGTTTGCTTTCCGTTTACTGTGGTCTGGAAATCTTCTCTTTTCAGCCCACAACGCAATTGCGTTTCGTCAGTATTTGTCATATTTTTTTGTTTTTAGTTATACTTATTCTTTTTGCAAAGTAACTAAAAATCTACGAATATGACAAGCGCTAACCTCAAAAAGACTGACTACTCTTCGTTAAAAACTATTAAATTCCTATGACAACAAATCAGCCACTACATAGCTCGAACCGCCTACAAAGACAAAGTCGTCGAGGCTTGCGTCCGTGAGTGCTTGGTGATAAGCTTCTTTGACAGAAGGGTAACTATCCCCCACTAACGCATTGCGTCTTCCTTCGGCGGCAACCTTCTCTACGGGGAAAGCGCGATGAGAGGATGGTTGTGTCCAATAATAGACAGCGTCTTTGGGCAACATCTGCATAATGGCCTGTAAGTCTTTGTCATCCACCATACCAAAGACGATTCTTCTTTGGTGGCACGGCACGGCATTGATTTGCGGTGCAAGATATTCCCAACCACCTACGTTGTGTCCCGTGTCACATATCGCTAAGGGTGCGGTATGTATCTTCTGCCATCTTCCTTGCAGCCCCGTCGCCTCGCATACGTTTACCATGCCACGTGCGACGCAATCTGTTTCAGCAGGTTTAAGCCACTGGATGGCTTCTAGCTGGCTACATGCTGTCAGAATGGTGTTGGTGTTTCGGTCTTGATAAGAGCCACCAAGCTCGCCATGAAGCGTTCCATAGCAAGTGGTTTCATAGTTTCTTCCGCCTTGAACATCAGCTTGAGCCGATATCACGATAGGCTTATCTTGAGCAAACACGATGGGTGCTTGCATGGCAGAGGCTTGCTCTTCAAACACCTTGCGTGTCTCTTCCACATCCTCCCCTATCACCACGGGCACGCCATGCTTGATGATTCCTGCCTTTTCATGTGCGATAGCAGCAAGCGTATTACCTAAGAACTGCGTATGATCCAAGGATATATTGGTGATCACAGACAGGATAGGACGGATGATATTGGTACAATCCAATCGTCCTCCAAGCCCCACTTCGATGACAGCGACATCCACTTGCTGCTCGGCAAAGTAGAGAAGAGCCATAGCGGTGGTCAGTTCGAAGAAGGAAGGATGCAATGGTTCGAAGAAAGACCGTTCATCTTTGACAAAGTCGACGACTCTTTGCTCCGGAATCATCTCACCATTGACACGGATGCGCTCTCTGAAATCCACGAGATGTGGACTGGTATACAACCCCACCTTGTAGCCTTGCGCTTGCAAGATAGCGGCCAACGTGTGTGAGCATGAGCCCTTACCATTGGTTCCAGCCACATGTACACACGCATAACGAGTGTGAGGATGACCAAAGTGTGCGTCAAGCGCATGGGTATTGCTCAAGCCTTCTTTATATGCAGAAGCACCCACGTGTTCGAAAACCGGGGTGCTTGCATAGAGATATGATACGGTCTCTTGATAGTTCATTAGTGTTTATCTACACGTTTCAGCATGTTGATTACTGAAATAGTTTCTTGAAGTTCTCAAAAATAGAGTGTTTCGTCTTGCTATCTCCTTGGAAATTGTCACTATCACGAAACTCCTCCATAGCCTTTCTCTCATGGCGTGACAGTTCTTTAGGGATATATACGCTTACTTGTACTATTAGATCGCCAATGCCGCTGCCATAACCTTTGATTGCTGGGAAGCCTTTTCCACGTACACGGAGGGTCTTTCCGGGCTGCGTACCGGGTTCGATCTTGATCTTGATGTTACTACCATCAAGCGTAGGCACTTCCACCTGTCCACCGAGCGTAGCGGTAGGGATATCTAGCAGAAGGTTATAGATGATGTCTTGGCCTTGACGCACAAAGGTGTTATTGGGTTCTTCGGTAATATACACCTGTATATTGCCTGCCACCCCATTGTGCATACCGGCATTACCTTTACCTGGCACATTGACCACCATGCCTTCGGAGATACCAGCTGGGATAGTGATTTCCACCACTTCTTCGCCTTTTACCACACCTGTTCCATGACAGTGGGCACACTTATTCTTGATGATTGTTCCTTCACCTTGGCACACATGACACGTGGTTTGGGTCTGCACCATACCGAAGATGCTCTGCTGTGTGCGTATCTCCATACCTGAGCCATGACAGTTGGGGCAAGTATCTGCTGACGATCCTGCCTCAGCACCCGTACCGTGACAGTGTTCGCAAGGTACGTCCTTACGTACCTTAAACTTCTTGGTTACGCCCGTCGCCATCTCTTGTAGCGTGAGGCGTACCTTCAGACGGAGGTCTGTGCCACGATATTCGCGTGTCTGTGCACCACCGCCGAAGCCACCACCGAAGCCACCTGCATGTCCGCCGAACACATCACCGAACATACTGAAGATGTCATCCATAGAGAATCCACCGCCAGCACCAAACGGACTGCCGCCGCCAAAGCCACCACCGGGAGCATTGAAGCCAAACTGATCATACTGCTGACGCTTGTTATCGTCATGGAGCACATCATAGGCCTCTGCTGCTTCCTTAAACTTCTCTGCTGCGGTCTCGTCACCTGGGTTGCGATCGGGGTGATACTTGATAGCCAGCTTACGATAAGCCTTCTTTATTTCATCTGCCGAGGCATCTTTGCTCACGCCAAGCACCTCGTAGTAGTCTCTTTTTGCCATTCTTGTTTTTTAGCAAGTTGTTTATTGTCCCACTGCCACCTTGGCATGACGGATCACTTTATCATTGAGAGTGTAACCGGTCTGAACGCAGTCGATCACCTTTCCTTTCTGCTCATCGCTACCAGGAACCATAGCTATTGCTTCATGATAGTCTACGTCAAAGTCCTTACCTTGAGTTTCTATCTTCTTTACGCCAAGACTATCGAGGGCTTTTTCAAACTTCTTAAAGATCAGCTCCAGTCCATCTTTGATAGCTTTGGGATCATCGCTAGGATCAGCCATAGCGCGCTCAAAGTCGTCTGCTACAGGAAGAATCGCATTGATAGTCTTCTCGCTACCATTGAGAATCAGTTCGGCTTTCTCCTTGAGTGTGCGCTTCTTATAGTTGTCAAACTCAGCATATAGGCGGATGTATTTATCTTTCCACTCATTCACTGCTTCGACATCTTCCTTCGCATCACCTTGTTCTGCCGTTTCAGCCTCATCATTAGCCGCAGTCTGCGCGTCCTGCTCTGCTTGTTCTTCAGTAGCTTGAGCCTCTTCAGCTTGTGCCTGTTGGTCAGTTACTTTCTCTTCTGTATTGATCTCGGGAGCGTTTTCCTTACCCTCCACATTGATTTTCTTTTCTTTGCTCATTGTGATAATTCCTTTTAGGGAATTCATACAAATATTATGCCAATCCACTCGACGCATCGTCAGCAGACAGATTAGCTATACATCTTCGCCTTTTGTTCCTTGATCTGCTCGTCGTGGATATACTCATCATACGACATCAGCTTATCAATGGTGCCTTGAGGAGTCAGTTCGATGATACGATCTGCCACGGTCTCAATAAACTCATGGTCATGAGAACTAAACAGGATATTACCCTTGAAGCCCACCAAGTTATTGTTGAAAGCCTGAATACTTTCTAGATCGAGGTGGTTGGTTGGTGTATCAAGAATCAGACAGTTGGCGTTCTGCAGCTGCATACGTGCTATCATACAACGCATCTTCTCACCACCGGAGAGCACATTGACCTTCTTCTCCACCTCTTCTTGTCTGAACAACATTCTACCGAGGTAGGCTTTCATTGCCACTTCGTTACCTGGGCCATACTGAGAGAGCCAGTCCACCAAGTTGAGCTCGCTATCAAAGAAAGCGGTATTATCAAGGGGCAGATAAGCAGTGGTGATGGTTACACCCCACTTATAGGTGCCGGCTTCTGCCTCACGATTGCCATTGATAATCTCAAAGAGCGCTGTCATAGCCTTAGGGTTATGTGAGAGGAATACCACTTTCTGTCCTTTTTCGATGTTGAAGTTGACATGATCGAACAATACCGTTCCGTCTGCATCCACAGCCTTTAGATCTTCCACCTCAAGGATCTGGTTTCCTGGCTCACGTTCCATCTGGAAGATGATGCCTGGATACTTACGGCTAGAAGGACGAATCTCCTCTACGTTGAGCTTTTCAAGCATCTTCTTACGTGAGGTGGTCTGCTTACTCTTTGCCACATTGGCTGAGAAGCGACGGATAAACTCCTCTAGCTGCTTGCGTTTCTCCTCTGCCTTGAGACGCTGGTTCTGTGCCTGACGTAGCGCCAACTGGCTAGACTCATACCAGAAACTATAGTTTCCGGCAAAGACGGTTACCTTTCCAAAGTCGATATCGATAGTCTGAGTGCTGACTGAGTCAAGGAAGTGACGGTCGTGACTCACTACGAGCACGGTCTGATTCTCATCTATCTCGCCGAGATAGTCCTCGAGCCATTCCACGGTATCTAGGTCAAGGTCATTGGTAGGCTCATCAAGCAAGAGATTCTCGGGCTTACCGAAGAGTGCCTTGGCTAGCATCACACGCACCTTCTCATTGTTTGACAGTTCTGACATCTGCTTATGATGGAGGTCTTCCTTGATTCCTAGGTTCTGAAGAAGCTGTGCTGCATCGCTTTCAGCCTCCCAACCGTTCATCTCGGCAAACTTCAGTTCTAGGTCAGCTGCACGATTACCATCTTCTTCGGTCATATCGGGTTTGGCGTAAAGCTCCTCACGCTCTTTCATATTGCTCCATAAGGTCTCGTGTCCCATCAGCACGGTGTCCATCACGTTATATTCGTCATACTTGAAGTGATCCTGCTCCAATACAGACAAGCGTTCACCTGGACCTAGCTCCACACTACCCTTATTGGGTTCAAGGTCACCAGAGATGGCACGGAGCAGTGTTGACTTTCCTGCACCATTGGCTCCAATAACTCCATAAATGTTTCCTCTTGTGAACTTGATGTTTACATCCTTGTAAAGAACTCTCTTACCAAACTGTATGGCAAGATTGGTTAATGTGATCATATACTTTTTATACCTTATTATATAATAATGGCTGCAAAGTTACAAAAAAAATGCCGAATAGCAGAAAAAACTTTTTTCTAGTCTGTTCTGTTCTCCGTGCATTCTCATCACAGCCCATTCTATTATCTATCTTATACCCGTATGGTGCTCCATTGCCCATACAAAGCCTTTTGCTGTACGCACCCCATTCTCCTGGAAATGATTTCCTTGATTGTATTCGAAGTGATGCACCACTTGCTTTGCTTCCAACAGCTGAATATTGCGGTGCAAGCAATCGTCCACCATTGATAAGATCTTATTCTTTGATTTGGCTTCCGTATCACCTATGCTCAGATAGAAAGTGTGGGTCAAAGGATGATGCTCGGAAGCATAGAGCAACCACTGAGGATACCATACAGATGGAGAGGCTGCCACTACCGCATCAAAAGCATATTGATAACCTGACCATAAGGCGAACAGCCCCGCTAAGGAATAGCCTCCTAAGACCACTGGCGTACATGGCGCAGCACTGGTTTCGGCTAAGATGGAGACGCAAATGAGGCGGATATCATGAAGCGTTGCCGCCGCACCATCGCCGAAAGGGGTCTTACCAAAGATGGGAGGCGCACACCACGGAGCCAGTTGCTCAAACCATCGCGGTATATGTATCGCTACAAACGTGAATGTTTGCGAGCAGTGTTCCTCCATATACGCCACCTCTTGAGGCAACTCTTTCTGATCGTTGCTATCCACTGGCTGAACCAACAAGAACGCACTGGGCTGCACTTCGGTATATACCGAGCAGGTATATCCATGAAGTTGCATAACGTTTAGGGTGTGCCTCATCGCTTGAGCGTGTCTTACTTGATATTCTTCTTGTTCAAGGCTTCCGCATAACGCTTGGCATTGACCATATGCTCCTCGTAGGTTTTAGCAAAACGATGAGTCCCGCTAAAGTCTTCCTTGGCACACATATATATATAATCGTGGTGCACATAGTTGAGCACAGCATCGATAGCGGCAACAGAAGGAATACGGATAGGACCTGGTGGCAGCCCTTTGTTACGATAGGTGTTATACGGACTATCTACAGAGAGCCACTTTTCGTAGATGCGATGAGCGGTAAAGTTTTTCGTAGCATACTTTACCGTTGGGTCAGCCTGCAAACGCATACCAATGTTAAGGCGATTGATATACATCCCGGCTATCTTGGGCATCTCGGCTTCGTTATCGGTCTCCTCATCCACGATGCTTGCTAGTGTAATCACCTCGCAGGGTGTGAGCTTAGCTTGATCTGCTTTCTCTTTGCGCTCTTGTGTCCAAAACTTATCGCTCTCCTTCTTCATTCGCTGTAAGAATTCGTCTACGCTCATATCCCAATAGAAGTCGTACGTATTAGGAAGGAACATACAGATGATGGTTTCGGGCGTATAGCCATACTTTTTACAAGTAGCCTCACTGCTCAACGCCTTTAACAGATCGGCCTTTTTCATCATCATCTTTGAACTAACGTCATCTGCCAACTTATCAAGCGTGCGCACCGACTTGATGGTAAGGCTCACCGGCGCTTGGGCGCCATTGCTGATGTGACGGAACGTTTGCAGCGCTCCTTCCTTACCGATGCGATAACGACCCGGGATGATATGATCGCTATAACTAGAAAGAAGCATCAGCTTACGGAAGAAGAAGTACGAATCGGTGGTGGAAAGGCGTTTCACTTTCACCAATACCGAGTCGATATTATCATCATTGTCTATATATACATATTCAGTAGAGCCTGTTCGTGTCATTGCTGTGAAGAGGGTGCTATATACACCAGCCAAAATCACACAAGCTACGACGCCCAACACAATCCATAAACGATAACGCTTCTTTGATTTTTTCTTTGCCATGATTAGTTGCAAAAGTCTGTTTTCGAGGTGCAAAGTTAATCAAAAGTAACGACAAGAGGCCTCTATCATCGGCTTTTTTAGTATTTTTATCACCTCGGCAAAGCCTTTATCAAAGGTGAATTCAATTTATTTTTCCTTGATTTTTAATTTATTTTTCTGTCGAAAATAAATTATTTTTCTTTCCCAAAGAGCTTATACGATATTATAAAGAAGCCACTATGGATAGATCATAGCATCTCTATTGGAACATCAAACCAAATATTAGGAAATAAAAAAAATGCCCTTCGCTTCTCAGCGTGGGGGCATTCAATCTCAATAGGTATTAGTCTTTTAAGGTAAAAAGATTGTATTCAGGATAACATTTGCAAAGATAAAAGGTTTTAACGAAAACTCCAAACATTAATGTAAGTTTTTAAAAAAATAATTCAAAAAACCTAGTTTTCGTCTACATACAACCCATTGTTTGTATGTTAATCAACGTTATAAAACAATTTTCGTCTATAAATCTTCAAACATCAAAGGACATATAAATGAATAAAGATGTGTCAAAATAAGTGGCGAGCCATCTTTTTATGAAAGTATAACACCTTTATTATAGAGAAAATATGTATCTTTGCACCATATAAACAGATAGATTTATGACTACAGCAGAAAAGAACACGGAGGAAACAAAGCGTAGTTTGAGCTTTGTAGAGCAATTGGTCGAAAAAGACTTAGCAGAAGGCAAGAACGGTGGACGTATACAGACACGTTTCCCGCCAGAGCCTAACGGCTACTTACATATAGGTCATGCCAAAGCAATCTGCATGGACTTTGGTGTTGCAGAACATTATAACGGCGTGTGCAACCTTCGCTTTGACGATACCAACCCTAGCAAGGAAAACAATGAGTATGTAGAGAACATCCTACACGACATCAGTTGGCTCGGATTCAAGTGGGGTAACATCTATTATGCTAGCGACTATTTCCAGAAGCTTTGGGACTTTGCTATATGGATGATCAAGCGTGGAGATGCTTACATCGATGAGCAGACTTCAGAGGAAATGGCAGCCCAAAAGGGAACACCTACCACTCCTGGTGTGGCCAGTCCTTATCGTAATCGTCCCGTAGAGGAAAACCTTCGCTTGTTTGAAAAGATGAATACGGCGGATGCTGTAGAAGGAAGCATGGTGCTAAGAGCGAAGCTTGACATGGCCAATCCTAACATGCACTTCCGCGATCCTATCATGTATCGTATCATTCACACCCCACACCACCGCACAGGTACAGCATGGCACTGCTATCCTATGTACGACTTCGCACATGGACAGAGCGACTACTTTGAGGGCGTAACCCACTCTATCTGTACGTTAGAGTTTGTACCTCACCGCCCATTGTACGATAAGTTTGTCGATTTCCTTAAGGAATATGACGGCACGGCTGACAATCTGCAGGACAATCGTCCACGTCAGATCGAGTTTAACCGTCTCAACCTCACTTACACGGTGATGTCAAAACGTAAGCTACATACCCTTGTGGACGAACACTTTGTACAGGGATGGGACGACCCACGTATGCCAACACTTTGTGGTATGCGCCGTAGAGGTTACTCACCCGAATCTATCCGCAAGTTTATCGATTCTATCGGATACACCAAGTTTGATGCGCTCAACGACGTGGCGTTGCTCGAAGCTGCCGTACGTGACGACCTGAACAAGCGTGCTTGCCGCGTGAGTGCAGTGCTTGACCCTGTGAAACTGGTTATCACCAACTATCCAGAGGGACAGACTGAAGAGCTGGAAGCTGTCAACAACCCCGAGAACGAGGCTGATGGTAGCCACACCATCACCTTCGATCGTGAGCTATGGATCGAGCGTGAAGACTTTATGGAGGATGCGCCAAAGAAGTTCTTCCGTATGACTCCGGGCAAAGAGGTACGTCTGAAGAATGCCTACATCGTGAAGTGTACTGGTTGCGCTAAGGATGAGGATGGCAACATCAAAGAGATTTATGCCGAATATGACCCTGACAGCAAGAGCGGCATGCCTGGAGCCAACCGTAAAGTGAAGGGTACACTACACTGGGTAAGCGTGAAACACTCACTCCCCGCTGAAGTAAGAGAGTATGACCGCCTGTTCAGCGTAGAGAATCCTGGAGCCGAAGACGGCGATTTCAGAGATCTGCTCAACAAGGATAGTCTGCATGTATATACCAACTGTTATGTAGAACAATATCTACAAGAGAAGCATCCTGGCGACTATCTGCAGTTCCAGCGCATCGGCTACTTCATGACCGACCTCGACTCGACATCTGATCACCTTGTATTCAACAAGACCGTGGGTCTGAAAGACACATGGAACAAGATCAACAAGAAATAAAAAAAGAGAATCATTGGACAAATATTTTCTTTCAGAAGAATTTAAACAGAAACTTTCCTCGTATCTGACAGCATGTCGCGAGGAAAGTTTTTGTGACCTAGATATGGACGATTTGGGCGATATCATCCAGTATTATGCAGAGCTCAACCTACCGCAAGATGCTCTGCAAGCTATTGATTTCGCCCTAAGCATCTACCCCGACGCCACCAAAGCGCTATGCTACAAAGCACGATATGCATTGCTTATCGAAGGTGACACCAATAAAGCGAAGCAGATAGCCAACACCATCGTGGATCAAACGGACATCGACTACCTGTTCCTTGCAGCCGAAATCATCCTTTTCACGGGTGAAAAGGCAAAGCACGCACACGACATATTATATAAAGAGGTGGACAAGATCTATGACCCCGAAGAGCTAAACGACTATTGTCTCGATGTAGCAAGACTCTTTGTTGACTATGGTTGTTTCGCTTTGGCTGAGCGCTGGCTGAAGATGTGCACTGACGAAGATGACGAATTATATATCGAGCTGAGCTACAAGATATTGCGTTTTTCAGAGCAATGGGCGGCTTGCGAGAAACTGATCAACAAGCAGCTAGATAATAATCCTTACAACGCTGACCTCTGGGTGGAGCTAGCAGCGGTGCAATGGTGTCAGAAGCGCTATGAAGATAGCATCACGTCATGCGAATATGCGCTAGCCATTGAGCCCGATCATTGGGGCGCAATCTACGGCAAAGCAACAGGTCTCTGCACCCTAGGCAACTATGAAGGTGCCTTGGCAGCCTTTGATCGTTGCTATCCAATGGTGGCACCTGAACAACAATGCAAGATTGACGTGATTCGCGGATACACCTATTTCGCGATGAACGACAAGGAGCAAGCACACAATTATCTCAACAAAGCCATCGATGAAGCAGTGGATCCCGACGAGGTCCGACTTGAGGTAAGCATGGTATTGATAGACAATGAGGCTTACGACGAGGCTTATCGCATGCTTAAGGTTATCAAGACAGGCCAAGACCTAGAGGGATACAACTGTTATCTGGCTTATTGTTGCTACAAACTGAACCTGGAAAACGAATTTCACGAATGTCTACAAAAGGCATACGACTTTGACAAAGAACTGGCTAAGAAGATTCTATGCGACCTTTTTGCCGAGGAAGGTAAATCGTTCCTAGACCAGTAAGCACCACTTAGAATATTAATAAGAGATTATGGGAAACTTTGATTTTTTTGCCTTTATCATCCAGCACCTCAACTATGCTTGGATATGGTTCTTGATGATGCTTGAGAGTACGGTCATTCCGGTACCTTCTGAGCTAGTCGTAGCACCGGCAGCTTACTTTGCTCACACGGGCAAAGACCTTAATACATGGCTTATCATCTTATTTGCTACAATAGGAGCCGACTGCGGAGCCACTATCAATTATCTCGCTGGTTACTACCTCGGCAGACCTATCATCTATCGTTTTGCCAATAGCAAATGGGGAAAGATGTGCCTGCTAAACCAAGAAAAGGTGGAGAAGAGCGAACGCTACTTTGACAATCATGGTATGGCAGCCACCATTACAGGCCGATTGATACCGGGCATACGTCACCTTATCTCCATTCCTGCAGGTTTGGCTCGCATGCACTACGGCAAGTTTCTGCTTTACACCACGCTCGGCGCAGGCGCATGGAACTGCATCTTGGCAGCAATGGGCTGGTATCTGTCTACTATCATCTCACAGGATGAGCTCCAAGGCAAGATTCAAGAGTATAGCGAGTATATCAAGATTGGTATCATCGCACTCGTGGTTTTGGCTATCGCCTACTTCATCGTGAAGCGAATCATCAAGAAGAAAGCCAACAATAAATAATACTCCTTATATATATAACACATCATGGCAAACAATGATCATTATCTCAACGACGTGTTCAATCAACCATTGTTGACAGACGCAGAGGAAGCAGCATTGGCAAGCAGAATCAAAGTGGGCGATAGCAAAGCCCTAGAGCAATTGACCAAAGCCAATGTTAAGTATGTATTGTCGCTTGCACATCAGTATAGCGGCAAGGGACTGGACGAAGACGACCTTGTCAGCGAAGGCAACATCGCCATGATGCATGCTGCGCAGAAGTTTGATGCAAGCAAGGGCGTACGCTTCGTGGTATACGCTACGCCTTATATCCGACAAGCTATGGAGAAAGCCATCGGCGAGCAAAACGCTATGTATCAAGCCTCACGAGGCAAGAACAACACGCGTTCACATCACACCCACCCCGTTTCCATAGACCAACCCATTCCCGTAGGTAGCAAGAACAACCTCACCTTGCTAGGCGTTCTGGAAAATGCGGATGCCAAGCAAGCCGACGAAGATCTCAATAGAAGTATTCTCAGCGAGAATCTGGCACTCAGCTTGGCTCATCTATCTGAACGCGAACAGCAAGTGCTGGTATATATCTTCGGCCTCAAGGGTGACCATTACACCATGGCTGAGATCGGGGACAAGATGGGACTGAAGCGTGAGCGTGTGCGACAGATACGCAACAAGGCACTGCGTAAGTTGCACAAACGATTAAAATAGGATAACAACACACATCTCATAGGTATGCAATCTTCTTTTCGTAGTTGGTTACCCGTAATTGGGTTAACCTTATCTGCGTTTGTGTTCAACACATCTGAGTTTATGCCCATTGGGCTTCTAAGCGACATTGCGTCCGACTTTCATCTCACGGAAGCCAAAGCCGGTATGCTCATCTCTGTTTATGCGTGGATGGTGGCGCTATTATCGCTACCGCTCATGTTGGCCGTCTGCCGTATGGAGATGCGCAGGTTGCTGCTATGCATCATCGGTTTATTTGTCATCAGTCATCTGTTCTCATCCATTTCCACAACCTATTACCAGCTCATGGCATCGCGTATAGGCGTAGCTGCAGCGCATTCCATCTTCTGGTCGATTGCTTCTCCAATGGCTGTAAGAACCGTTCCTCAAGATAAGCGTGCCGTGGCCATCAGCATTGTAGCAATGGGTTCGGCAGTGGCAATGGTGGTTGGACTACCCTTGGGACGCATCATTGGTATGTATGTGGGATGGCGCACCACGTTCTTCTCTATCGCTATTGTGGCTGCACTCATAGCTTGCTATATCATGGTGGTGTTTCCCAAACTGCCCAATCGTGACACATTCTCGGTCAAGAAGATGCCTACCATCCTACGAGATCCGGTCTTGATGGGAATCTTCGTGGCTACCGTGTTCTTCGCAACCGGTCATTATGTGGGTTATAGCTATATCGAACCTTTCCTCGGACAGATAGCCTTGCTCAAGGGTAATACCATTACCATCATCCTTACGTTCTATGGTGTGGCAGGAGCAATAGGCAGCGTGGTGTTCTCAAGATACTATAACAGGCGTCCACTCACGTTCATCACCATCTCAATCATCCTGGTTGCCTTGAGTTTGGCGGCATTGTTGCTCTCTGTTAAGGCGCTCGTGGCTTTATTGTTGGTTTGCCTTCTATGGAGCGGAGCAGCCACTGCATTCAACGTGGCCTTTCAAGACACAATCATAAGAAACACAAAAGCCGAATCCACATCTATTGCGATGTCAATCTTCTCAGGTATCTTCAACCTCGGCATCGGGTGCGGCGCTTTCATCGGAGGACGTGTTTGTAACGACCTCTCTATACGTTACATCGGATATTTTGGCGGCGCCATCACCATCTGCGCCGCTCTCATCTTTGCCTGCGACACTGCACGTAGGCTTCAGAAGATAAAGTAAAGCAGAATATATAGGCCAAAAAACAATTGTGCACCGACAGATGAGCATGCTCAAATCTGCCGGTGCACAATCTTATGATAAGAATCTTATTGCCTAAACCGATTCTACAAGAACGCTATTACTTGTTATTAGGCAAGTGGAAATGATAATGTTTGCCAAATGCTTCCTCTACCTTATTGATCTCAAGGAAGGTTGCTCCCTCACCCTTATCAAACGAACCGGATAGGTAAGCGATCTTGTCTTCGTTATGGATATACCCCTTCTGTCGGAGCATACGTAGCGCAGCCATGAACATATACTGACTGGTTACGTGCTGTTGCTGGTAGATTGGGATGATGCCATAACTGAGGTTGAGCCAGCGTTGCAACTTATCATTATAGCAAATGGCAAGCACTGGGTTGGGACCACGGAACGAAGCAAGGATACGTGCGGTAGCACCCGTACTGCTATCGGTGATGATTCCCTTTACTCCAAGATACTCGGTAGCTTCAATAGCGCTCTTCGACAGGAACTCACGCTGGCTGATGCCGTTCTCCACAGAGACATTAAGGAATCCTTCACGGTGTGCATCGTGCTCGGCTTGTTCGGCAATACGCGCCATGGTCTGTACCGATTCAAGAGGATACTTGCCGCTTGCTGTCTCGCCACTAAGCATCAATGCATCGGTATGCGAATAGATTGCATTAGCAATATCGGTCACCTCGGCACGCGTTGGACGTGGATTGTGAATCATGGTGTGGAGCATCTGGGTTGCCACAATAACGGGTTTGTGCTTTGCGATGCACTTGTTGATGATGCGACGCTGAATACCAGGGATCTGCTCAATAGGTACCTCGATACCCAAATCACCACGTGCAATCATGATTCCGTACGATGCATCGATAATCTCATCAATGTTATCAACACCTTCCTGATTCTCAATCTTTGAGATAATCTTTATGTCTGAATGGTAACTATCAAGGATATGCTGCACCTCGTGAACATCATCTGCCGACCGAACAAACGAATGGGCAATGAAATCAATGTCTTGATCGATAGCCAAACGAATGTTGCGGATATCTTTTTCAGTAAGTGCGGGGAGATCGATATGTACACCGGGCACATTCACACTCTTGTGTGCACCAAGGATTCCGTCGTTTAGCACTTGCGCAACGAGCAACGGGCCTTCGCTTTCAATGATGCGCATTGCCAGCGCACCATCATCGAAGAGCACCTCATCACCCACCTTCACGTCACGAGCAAAGTCAGTATAAGACACGTTGATGGTCTCATGCGTGGTGTCAACGTCAGGGCGTCCATAGATCTTTACTTGGTCGCCAGTCTTGAAAGAGATAGGTTCAGCGACATTGGTAGTGCGCACCTCGGGACCTTTCGTATCTATAAGCAATGCCAAGTGGGGAGATACGGCACGTGTGTTACGGATAATCTTGCGTATACCATCGGGCGTTGCATGAGCCGTATTCATACGCACAACGTTCATTCCGGCAAAGAAAAGTTTTCTTAAGAAGTCCTGTTCACAGTTACGATCACTGATTGAACATACTATTTTGGTCTGTTTCATATCGCTGTTTTATATTTTTTGCAAAGATACAAAGATTTAACGAGAAATGCTCAACGTTCATTGTGACATTGTGGAGAAAAGCCAATAAAGTGCACTAGCTCCTAGAATGAGAATCAACATCACTGCTATATATACCTTGACGACCTTTAATCCCAAACTGCCGCGTCGGATTGACTGAGACTGAAAGGAACGTTGTGTAGCTGGGGAGGGCGTTTGTGGAGGAAAACTCGTGGCGTGTAGATTCGTCTCGTTGGCTTGTTGGCCAGTATAAGGGGTAGCTATCGTTGCGATGGTGGAGCAATAAGGACAGGATGCCTTAACGGTCTGACCAGGTTGGCTAGTAATAGCAAAGAGGCGTTGGCAATGTTTACAAGTTACTTGATACTGCATAGGGAATGATAATCCAATTATAAAGGCAAAGTTACAGAGAAAATTTAGTTATGTAAAAAAAATGCCGTACCTTTGCAACAAAATTATATTTGTTTAGTTTAAATAAAGGATACATACATTATTTATTCGATTGAAAATAGAACAAATTGACGTCATGAAAAGATATATCGTATTGTTCATCTTGATGCTTTGTACGTTGGGTACATACGCTCAAGGCACGATGAGCGACTCTCAAGTGCTCGAGTTTATCTCAAAAGAGTATAGCAAAGGAACTTCTCAAGCCCAAATCGTCACCAAGCTGATGCAGAATGGTGTACAAATTGCCCAAATCCGCCGTGTACGCGAT
The DNA here is from genome assembly GCA_963639545.1 of Bacteroidaceae bacterium. GTDB lineage: Bacteria > Bacteroidota > Bacteroidia > Bacteroidales > Bacteroidaceae > Prevotella. The sequence goes on along the minus strand of CAVHUZ010000006.1, from coordinate 42,614 downwards.
ATGTACATGAAGATGAAGAAAGGCAGTAGCATGGGCACAACGAGCTCGAAAGAGTCAGGAAACGACCGCAGTCGTAAGAACAATGGTCAGCGTAAGCCAGGCATGACAGATAAGGAAGTGGCCACGGAGACCATGGACAACTATAACAGCGCACAGGAACAGGCCAACCTTTACACCAATTATCGTATGTATGGTAATAAGGATGAGCAACTGTCGGGCAAATACGACGAGACCAATCCTGACTTTATCTTGATGCAACAAGAGCTCAACGGCATTCTCCCTGGTGACACTGCGATGATGTATGAAGAACTGGTGGAAGCGATAAAGCGCAAGCAGAAGAAGGTCTTCGGACGTGATATCTTTAGCAATGAGAACCTTTCATTCGAGCCAAACGTCAATATGGCATTGCCAAAGAACTATCGTTTAGGTCCTGGCGACAATGTTTTCATCGATATTTATGGTGCTTCACAGAAATCCATTGAAGCTACAGTGGCTCCTGATGGTGTACTGACTATTGAGGGTTTCGGTCCCGTACAAGTAAGCGGACTGACCGTTGACGAGGCTAATGCCAGAGTGAAGCAGAAGCTTGGCAAGCGCTATTCTAGTTCGAACATACGCCTATCGGTAGGTCAGACACATACCATCATGGTCAATGTGATGGGCGAAGTGAAGACACCGGGTACATATACGGTTTCTTCATTTGCAACGGTATTCAACGCCCTTTACCTCGCAGGTGGTATCAGCGACCTAGGTACGCTGCGTAACATCAAGGTCTACAGACGTAATAAGCTCATCTCTGTGGTGGACGTTTACGACTATATACTCAACGGACAGCAACGAGGCAATGTGCATTTGGCTGACAACGATGTCATCGTAGTGGGCGCATACGATTGCATGGTAAACATCTCGGGTAAAGTGAAACGCCCGATGTACTATGAGATGAAGCGTAACGAGAGCCTCTCTACGCTCTTAAAGTATGCCGGCGGCTTTGCTGGTGATGCTTATACTAAGTCGGTCAGAGTTAGAAGAAAGACTGGACGACTCTATTCTATCTATAACGTGAACGAGTTTGACATGGCTAGCTTCGGCTTATCTGACGAAGATTCAGTAAGCGTTGACTCTGTTATTCCACGTTACGAAAACATGGTTGAGATCAAAGGTGCAGTTTATCGTCCTGGCATGTATGAGGTTGGTGGCGACATCAATGGCGTGAAAGAGCTAGTAGAGTCGGCCGAAGGACTTGACCCAACAGCTTTCGGATCACACGCTATCATCCATCGTATGAAGGCTGACCGCACATTGGAGGTACTGGCAGTAAACATTGACGACATCCTAACAGGTAAGATTGCTGACGTGCCCCTACAGAATGAGGATGTGCTCTTTGTGCCGACGCGAACGGAGATGCAGGAGGAGCAGACCCTTACCATCAGTGGTGAGGTGCAATACCCAGGTACTTACAAGTATGCCGATAACGAAACGCTGGAAGATTTCATCCTTCAAGCAGGTGGATTAACGAAGAAAGCTTCTACCGCTCACGTGAATGTGAGTCGCCGAATCGTTAATACCAAGGCGCTAGATACCGACTCCATCATCTCTCAATCATACACCTTTGCCCTCAAAGATGGCTTTGTCATCGATGGACAACCTGGATTTACTCTTCAACCATACGACGAAGTGTATGTTCACAAGAGCCCAGGTTACAACGAGCAAGAGAATGTTGAGGTAAAGGGCGAGGTGCTCTTTGCTGGCAATTATGCCCTTCGCACACGTAACACACGTCTAAGTGATATCATGAAAGCGTGTGGTGGTGGAACGGATATCGCCTATATCGAAGGTGCTCACCTTGAGCGTAAGACCAACGAAACGGAGCGTACACGTATGATGGAAATCCAAAAGCTGGCTCGTGAGCAACAGCAGAAGAACATGTTGGAACTGGCTACGAAGTCATCCAACGCCTCCGCTGTGACTCAAGTGATGCAACAAGGTAAGAGCACCGAGCTTGAGAAGTTTAGCATTCCTGAATATTACACCGTTGGTATCAACCTTCTTGAGGCAATGAAAAAGCCCGGATGTGACGCAGACATTGTCCTACGCGATGGTGATAGGTTGGTTGTCCCTGAATACAACGGAACCGTCAAGATCAATGGTGCAGTGCTTCACTCTAACACCGTGGGCTTTGTTGAAGGAAAGAACGTAAGCTTTTACATCGACCAAGCAGGTGGATTTGCTTCCGATGCCAAGAAACGCAACACCTATATATTATATATGAACGGAAGCATCGCAAAGGTTGGACACAACGCTAAGGTACGTCCTGGTTGCGAAATCTTCGTTCCTACAAAGGCACAAAGCAAGTTGAGCCTTGCTGAAACGCTCAGCATCGGTTCTAGCGCAGCATCTATCGCAGCCGTGATTGCAACTATCAGCAACTTGCTTAAATAATATTCACAGGTAACATAAGACATAACGCATCATGAATATATACGATCTGCATCACAAATGGATCGAATGGAAGAAGAAACGGTCTGAAAACAAACAAGAGCTAGAAGACAGTTCTGAGACCGTTGACACTACCAATTCAGAACAAGAAGCTACCGACGACGCCCCATCATCCACAAATAAGGATACAGAAAAAGCTGACAAGACGGCTGAACCCATTGATTCAGCAACACCCCAGCACACAAATGATGATGAGGTGATAGACCTACGTGACCTCATGAAGATGATGTGGAAGAAGAAATGGTGGTACATTGTCATCCTTCCTTGTGTGGCTGTGCTATCAGCAATGTACATTCTCAACGAACCACAGTACTACGAGACAAGCACCACGATGGCTCCTGAGGAAGACAATGCGCTCTCGAGTGGCGGCGCCCTCAGTTCTATCGCCTCTTCGTTCGGCATCGATCTGTCGCAGGCGCAAAGTTCTGACGCTATCTCACCAACCATTTATCCTAACTTAATGGATGACAACGGTTTCGTCACCAACCTTTTTAATATCCGCGTAAAGACGGCTGATGGTGCAGTAGACACCACCTATTACTCTTATCTACGTTATCATAGAAAACACTCTTGGTTCGATAAGCAGCAGAAAGGACTGATGAAGTTCTTCGAAAAACTACTTCCGAAGAAAGACAAAGTGTTCAAGGGCAACACCAGCAAGGAGTTTAACCCTTACTATCTGAGCAAGGAAGACGACGACTTGGTTAACGGAATCCGCAAAGATATCACCATCGACGTAGACAAGAAGACTGGTGTCATCTCCATCGTAACCGAGGCGCAAGATCCATTGGTGTGCCAAACACTTGCCGACTCAGTGCGTAACCGCTTGCAGGATTTCATCATTCAGTACCGCACCAGCAAATCACGACGCGACGTAGATTACTATAAGAAGCTCTCAGACGAGGCCCGTGCCACCTACGAAAAGACTCGTAGGAAGTATGCCGAGGTAGCCGATGAGAACCTAGACGTAGTGCTGGAGACCGAGAAGTCGAAGATTGAAGATCTTGAGAACACCATGCAGATGCAATATAACACCTATACTGCAATGAACACACAGCTCGAAGCGGCTCGAGCAAAGCTGCGCATGTACACCCCTGTATTCACTATGGTGCAAGGCGCGGCTGTTCCCATCAAGCCTGCAGGTCCAAAGCGCATGCTCTTCGTTCTAGGAATGATGATCCTTGCCTTTGGTATCATAACTGTTTGTGCCATTAAGGGTGCATTTATCAGAACAGACGAGAAAGGCAAATAAGGTGTTATAAAACATCGGCGAATGGATGCTAACAAACGAATCATAGTTAATACCATTGCGCAGTATGGTAAATCGATTTTCAACATTCTGCTATCGCTTTACTCTACGCGCTTGGTTCTTGAGGCACTCAACATCAACGACTACGGAATCTATTCCGTAGTAGGTGGCGTGGTGGGTATTTTGGGATACCTGACCAATTCACTTGTGGTCACAACGCAGCGTTACCTATCCTACTATCAAGGCGCTAATGACAAGGAGCGCACCAAACTATTCTTTGCCAATAGCCTTTTTATCCACATCGTTATAGGTCTAGCGTTCTGCATAATCATGTTGGGCGCAAAGGATTTCTTTGTCAACCACTTCCTCAACATTGACGTTCGACGTCTCGATGCAGCCGAATATGTCTATTTTGCCACGGTGATGATGATGCTTGTAACCGTCATCACGGCACCATTCAAGGCTTTCTTGATTGCCAAAGAAAACATCGTCTACATCTCACTGATAGAGGTTATTGATGGCATACTGAAGCTATTACTTGCCATGAGCCTCTTTGTCATAGGTTGGGATCGACTCGAGTTCTATGCTACAGGTATGATTACGGTGTTGCTCATCAACCTTTTGGCATATATCATCTATACATTCTGCAAGTTTGATGACAGTCATTTCCGATGCGCAAAGTCCACACTCAGCGTCCCATATATCAAGCAACTGCTAGGCTTCGCAGGTTGGACGACATACGGAATGATAGCTGGTATGTGTCAGACACAAGGTTTTGCCGTGGTGCTCAATAAGTTTTTCGGCACAGCTATGAATGCCGCCTTTGGCATAGGAAGTCAGGTTAATGGTGCTATCCGATTTGTTTCGACGTCTATTCTCAATGCGATGAATCCACAGATCATGCAAGCCGAAGGCAACCAAGACCGCCGAAAGATGCTTGATCTAGCCGCCAAAGAGAGCAAATTCTCTACAGCCTTGATGCTTCTCGTTAGCATACCACTGATTATAGAGATGCCTAACATCCTTCAGTTTTGGCTAAAGACCGTTCCCGATAACACTTGTTTGTTTTGCAGAGCCTTGATGTTGGCTTTTCTTTTTGACCAAACCACACTGGGGTTGCATGCAGCCAACCAAGCCACTGGGCACATCAAGGTCTATTCGATCATTATGTTCACGCCTAAGATTCTTATCGTTCCTATGGCATGGGCATTTCTGAAATTAGGCATTAGGGTAGAATGGGTAATGGCAGTGTACGTCGCCATAGAACTGATTGTGGCAATTTGTCGCCTCCCGTACCTCAAGATGACCACTGGTTTGCATATAGGCAAATACCTTTCCACGGTGATAGTACCCCTCTTTCCGTTGGTTCTCACAGAAGGAATCGTTTGCCTTGGCATCACCTATTTACTCGAATTCCGATATCGTTTCATCGTGACCATCATGGTAGCAGCGCTCGTTGGGCTGGCCACACTATTCATATTCAGCCTCAACAAGAACGAGAAAGAATTCATATTGCGCATCATTCGTAAACGGAGACATTGATGAACTTCAATCTGACCCACATATTATCCATCAAGCGACGCAACATCTTGACGATTCGCAAGCAAACGTTAGCAACCCAACTCTATATCTTTGGGTTGTTCATCGCTTTTGTATCGTCCTTGCACCCTTGGTTTTTGTGGTCAATAACAAATGTGTATATGGTCATTGCATCGGTGTTTATCATAGCCGCAATGTTCATCTCTGCCAATAGCAAGCAGCGCATCTTTACCAATAAAGGATTCATATTACCCACCATCATCAGCGCCTGCATGCTCTTTGACGAACGCCTTTCGATGGAGACATCGGCTTCAGGATTTATCGCTGCAGGCTTTAATAGTTTTATATTCTTCACCTTATTCAAGGTCAACCCATCCGTTATCAGTAAGTTTTCCAACGTGATGGCACGTGTGATGGGTACGTTTTTGATATTTTCGCTAGCAGCATACTTCCTCAACTTCATTGGTATCTCGGTGGACTTGGGCGAACTTGTCTATGGCGATTTCCAATATATATTGACCAATCACGGCTTATTTGTCAGCAACGACTATAACTATCTGAGCAACTTCTTCCCACGATTCCAGTCCGTTTGCCTTGAGCCTTCGCATCTAGGAACGATGTTGGTGTTGCTCTTACAGACCCAACGAGGCAAGTGGAAAGCCTGGTACAATGTGGTGATGCTTGTGTCTGTTGCTTTTTCTTTTTCCCTTGGAGCTTACGGTTACTTAGTGGCTGTGATCTTCCTAAACCTTTGGACCAATCGGAAAAAGATATTTATGAAGGTCGTTGCCGTCATCATCGTCATTGCATCCGTGGTTGTAGGCTCATTCTTCTACAACAATGGAGACAACCTTGTGTACAATCTGATCTTATTACGACTAGAGGTTGACGATGGCGAACTAAGCGGAAACAACCGTACTACGGAAGATTTTGACAAAGAGTTTGAGTCCTTCTTGTCATCAGACAATATCTGGATAGGACGAGAACTCAAAGATGACCAAGGCAACTCTGGTTATAAAGTATACCTATATCGTAACGGAATATTAGGTGTTACCATCTTCATGCTTTTCTTAATCATCACACTAAGCCGTGGAAAAGATCGTCGAGCGATACTTTCATCCATCATCGTGGCATTGCTTGTGTTCGTTGTTGATGGCTTTGTATCATGGTATTGCCGTTACATATCGCTTTACGATTCCTCCCTAAGAGAAGGTCAGACCAAGTCATTGCCCAAACCCAAAGAAGAATAAGAACATGAACATACTTCTCGATCTGATTACCTTGCAAAGCGGTGGCGGCGTTGGTGGAGCTGCAGGATTCACCCAAGCCGTTATAAAGCAAGTGGTTAGCCACAACGATGGCGGTCATAGCTTGTACGGAGTGTATGATAGCCAGTTGTCAGTGGGTGGTCTCTTCGATTATCATCAGATAGCTTCAGAATATCACATCGAGCTAGTAGACATAGCTCAAGCACCACTACGCGAAATCATTTCGGCCCACAAGATTGATGTTTTCTTCATTGCCATCGGACAGTTTTATGCCCGTTATGATCTTACAGGTATCCACTGCAAGACCATTATGTTCATCCATGACATCTTTGACATAGAAAACACCGACACGGCGATAGACCTGACGTTATATGATGCAGCAAAGGAGACGATGGTCACCCAACTGAAGCGCATCATCAACCTATACAGTGGGCGATGGCAAAGACATGCAAAGACATGCTACGACCGCATCATGCCCCTCTATCAAGCGCCCAACACGATAGCTTATACGGTTTCAGATTATACTCGTAATGCCATCAGATACTATTTCCCAAATATGACGAAAGACATCCGCGTATGCCATTCGCCAATCAGGGAAATGGAGCGCCATGACGAGATTGAGCACGATGCACTGCGTACACTCATCTCTTCGGGCAAACCCTATCTGCTCATGATAGCTGCTAATCGCAAATATAAGAATCCGAAGACGGTGGTAAAGGTGTTCAAACGACTTGCTGACGAACATCCCGACCTACACTTGCTCACGTTGAAATATGGCAAGTCAGTGCATCCACGCCACATCGATATCCCTTTCTTATCCGACTCTGACCTACAAAACGCATACAGAGCAGCTAAAGCATTGGTGTTTGCGTCTTTCTTCGAAGGCTTTGGCTATCCCCCCGTTGAAGCCATGCGATACGGCACGCCTACCATTTCCTCCAATGTAACAAGCATCCCCGAGATCTTAGGCGAAGCGGCAATCTATTTCTCACCACTATATCCAGCCGACTTATATCGGGCTGTGAACCTCCTTTTACAGCACCCAGAGCAAAAGAAAGATGAAATGAAGAGACAACTGTCTCGGCTCAAAGAGCGTGAAGAAACAGACATGCAACAGTTACTGAAAGAGATTTTCACCGCCTCCTAATGCCGCTCATCCAATAAGACACATACTGATCGTAAATCCATATTCATCATGAAACCAAGAATCATAGCATTATATCTTCCCCAGTTTCACCCCATCCCAGAGAACGACGAATGGTGGGGCAAAGGCTTTACCGAATGGACCAATGTGGCGAAAGCTAAGCCTTTGTTTCGCGGACATGACCAGCCACGCATCCCTACCGACCTCGGCTTCTACGACCTGCGGCTCCCCGAGGTGAGAGAACAGCAAGCGCAGTTGGCTCGCGAAGCCGGTATTGAGGGTTTTTGCTATTATCATTACTGGTTTCATGGGAAGCAATTGCTAGAGCGTCCCTTCAATGAAGTGCTGGCTTCGGGGGCTCCCGACTTCCCCTTCTGCCTCTGTTGGGCCAATCATGACTGGACCAACAAAACGTGGAAACGCGGCAAATCACTCAAGAAGGATAGCACCATCATGAAGATGGAGTATTCGGTAGAGGATCACATCGCTCATTTCAATGCCGTGCTACCTGCGTTCAAGGATCCACGGTATATCAAGGTAGATGGCAAACCGCTCTTTGCAGTTTGGGCACCACGCCATATTCCAGAAGCCAAGGCTTTCATTGACTTATGGCAGAAGCTTGCTAAGGAGAATGGTCTGCCTGGTATTCACTTTGTAGGTCAGACCGACAATGCTGGCAAAGGGTTACCTGGGCAGCAGATGGACTTCTACGCCACGGACAAGAGTAAGGAGTATTACCAGTCAGTGCTAGACCTAGGATACGATGCTGTGATGTCATCAGGCTTCCGTCGCGCCACTAGTCTATACCAAGGAAGGCTCAAGATGATGTGGCACATCTTCAGAGTGAAAACGGCTTTCTCCACCGCCTCAAAGATGGATTACACCAAGTTGATGCGCGATTACTATGTAGAAGAAGATCGTTGGGAGAACGTCTACCCCACCCTTTTGCCTCAATGGGATCGCACACCACGTGCTGGAGAGAAGTCGGAAATACTGGTCAACACCACTCCCGAGAAATTCCTAGAAACCATTCGACAAGTGAAGGATATGATCAAGGACAAGGAGCCCGAGCATCAGATTCTCTTCTTGAAGGCTTGGAACGAATGGGGCGAGGGCGATTATGTAGAACCCGACATGACGTATGGACACGGATGGCTCGACGCTATCCACACTGCAATCAACGAATAAATGGCTATCAACACATACAACATAAAGAAATGGTACAAGATGCTTACCGGAAAAAGCATCTTACACGTCAACCAAAATCTTGGGAAATGTTATAAAAAGGACCAAATCGCTGGATATTATAACGACTTAACCGAGAAGGTGACGCGCACCCCAGAGCTTCTTGCATCCCATTCCTTACCCACAATACACACCGAGAAAGGCGAAGATGTCTACTTCCCTGTTGCCGTTTTCCAGTATGGATTAGGCGCCTATGACCTCTATCTCATGTCGGGTGAGCAGCAATATCTAGACGCTTTCCGCATGGCAGCCGACTGGGCCGTGGAGCATCAAGAGCCCAGTGGCGCTTGGAACAATTTCTTCTATGTATACCCTGATCATCCTTACGGGGCTATGGCACAAGGAGAAGGCACCTCGCTACTGGTAAGAGCATATAAGCAATGGGACGAAGACAGATATCTAGAAGCTTGCCACATGGCCATCCGTTTTATGCTGAAGCCACTAGAAGAAGGCGGCACCACCGAATATGCGGATAAGGATAGCATCATTCTTCGTGAATACACGCATCTACCTACGGTGATGAATGGATTTATCTTTGCTTGGTTCGGATTGTACGATTATGTTCAAGCAACCCACTCCGAAGAATATCAGAAGACGCTAAGCCTATCAGAAGCCACCCTACGCAAACTATTACCCCGCTTCCAAAATGGTTATTGGAGCCTCTATGACCTATCCGGAAAGATTGCCAGTCCCTTCTACCACAACCTCCATATAGCGCAGATGGAAGCAATGTTCGACCTCACTGGCGAAACGATATATAAACGACTGGCGAACAACTGGCGCAAGAAACAACACAACAGGTATTGTTCATCAAGAGCGTTTATCAAGAAAGCGATTCAGAAGATATTAGAGTAAGGCGTATGAAAGTATTGTTAGTATCCAATCAGAAGTTGAATGCCAAAGGTGTTGGCAATCCTATCATATACAAGATGACCGACTCGCTTTCACGTGCTGAGGGCATCGAGAAAGCCACCTTTGCACCTTTCTACAAGACTTTTGGCTTCATACGTTCCTTACGCAAGCAGGCAACCCACTATGATATCATCCACATCCACTTTGGAGGGATGTGCGCTTTGCTCACGTGGATATACTTGATAGGAATCCGTCGTCCTAAGCTGGTCACCTTTCATGGCACGGACATCCATGCCAAAAGCATCCGCACCGCACGCAGCTATCTCAAGAAAGCGAAGATTAGGCTCAACCAGTGGGCATCATTCATCTGCATTGCGCTCTACAACAAAAGCGGATTTGTGGCCAAAGAGATGATTCCATACGTACCAGGATGGATGCGGAAGAGGTATGCTGACAGATTTTTCGTCCAACGATTAGGCGTCGACTACGAGTCTATGCAGCCGGAAGACTCAACCAAAGCGATTCAGTCGCTCGGCTTACCATTCAAGAAGTATGCCTTGTTTTCTGATTGGATGAATGCGCACATCAAGCGCCGAGACATCGCCCGAGCCATTATCAACGAGCTCAATGGCGACTACACCTTACTTATAATGTCCGGCGTGCCGCCCACAGATGTGCCCCACTACATCAGCGCAGCCTCTTTTCTTCTGCTTACCTCTGACGAAGAAGGATCGCCCAATATCATTCGGGAATGCTTGGCAATGAATAAGCCTGTGTTTAGCGTTGACGTTGGCGATGCTAGAGAGCAACTCGCAGGGCTCGCCAACTCATGTATCATCTCGCGCAACGCTAAGGAAGCGGCTCAGACCATCCGTGAACACCTAGCCCAACCCTACACGGACAACACCCGCGAGAGCCGTAAGGCCATTATCTGCTTTGATGATCTCAATCAGAAGATGGTCAGCATATATCAAGAGATGCTCCGTAAGTGATCACTGCAGATCATAAAACTTCACCCAGTCGATGTCCATCCACGCGGGAAGCTCGTTTTCACGTAGATCCTTCAGATAGTCATTGCCCCACTGCATGTCTATTCTGAGATACTTGGCTATGCCATAAGGAAACTGTCCTTCTACATTATTCATCTTCTTATACACCTTTACATCCTTACCATTGACGCTAAAGATGAGGCAGTCGGGTAAGATTTCTACTGCATAGACGTTCCATCGTGACACGTTTAGGTCTACTTTCACATTGCGTTCTGATTCACTTTGCTTCTTCCAAGTGCTACCATAACAGTTGTGCGCCGTCATCACCACTTGATTGTTATGGTTATATCGCTCCACGATATCTATCTCCGCCCACTTGGGATCGTCACAGGCTTGCTTGCAACTAGCAAGCCATATCGCTGGCCAACAGCCCGTAGCACCCTTAAATCGTGCTCGCACCTCCACCTTACCATACTTGATAGGCATCTTATCCTCTGTGGTCACACCACCCGTAATGACGCGTGCCGTATCGCTTGAAGATGTGTTTCGGGCACAATAGAGACGCAACCGACCTCCTTTAATCTCATACAAGCTAGGGTCATCAGACATATGCGCAAAGCAAGCCCAAGGCTTACGAGCTATCTTTGACCACTTGGTAGCATCTAGCTTTGACCCTTTGAAGTCGTCTTTCCACACCAGTTTATAGTTGCGCTGGGACGAATAGGTACTGGCATCAGCCGTCACGTTCTGTGGACGCTGCGCTTTCACGCATAGAAAGTGAACACACATAAACAAAGTGAGCAACACCGCTACCACTACACAAGCCTGTGCTTTTATAAAGATACGTTTCATAAGCTATTCCTTAATAATATTCCGTACAAAGTTAACACATTTTTCCCGAATCACAAACAATGACATTTAAAAGAGAGTTTTCACAATAACAAGGACCAAATAGCGTTATTTATATCAAAAAGTTGTACCTTTGCAACACAATATGGAAAAGCATCTCGTGTCAGTGATCATGCCTACATACAATGCAGGCAAATATCTATCAGAAAGCATACCCGCTGTCTTGAAGCAGACTTATAGTAATCTGGAGCTTCTCATCACAGACGATGCTTCCACTGATACATATACACGTAGCATCCTCAAAAGCTATAGCGAGGAGGACGAGCGCGTGAAGGTAATCTTCCTCGATGAGAATCAGGGACCAGCGTTTGCCCGCAACGAGGCCATTAAGAGAGCACAAGGACAATACATAGCTTTCTGTGATAGCGATGACACCTGGTTTCCCGAGAAGCTAGAACGTCAGATGCAGTTTATGAAGGAGCACGATTGCAGTCTCTGTTTCACCTCATACATCATCTGTAACGAGCAGAATCAGCAGATAGGCATATCCAATGCCTTGCCCCGTGTGACCTTTAACATGCTCAAGCGGGACAACAAGATAGGATGTTCCACAGCCATCTATGATGTAGAGAAGATAGGCGAAAAGATCTATATGCCCGATCTACAGAAGCGACAAGATTGGGGTTTCTTCCTCACCATCCTGCACAAGTGTCACATGGCATACGGACTGGCAGAGCCATTGGTGTATTATCGCAAACGCACCGACTCGGTGTCGAGCAACAAAATGAGCCTTATCAAATATAACATCATGATATATGAGAAGGTGCTCCACTATCCATGGCTTAAAGCTAGGATATGTTTTCTTCTCATCTTCATGCCCACCTATATAATAAAGGTACTTCGAAAAAAACGGGATAGCAAAAAATTTATACATAACAAAATCCACAATGAAAGCAATAATTAAGGGTTTTGTGTGTTATATTAATATATGATAGTAAAAGCAACAACGATTAATCAAACTTTAGCAGTGGCATCACAAGAGACAGAATACATTCCCGATGGAATGTCACGGTTAGGACAATCTACGAAGAGATTCTTCGATGCGATTGTTGCAGCGTTCTGTCTGATAGTATTTTCACCACTCATGCTCATCTGCTACCTCCTTGTGAAGCGCGAGGACGGAGGCACAGCCATCTTCAAGCAAGAACGCATCGGTCTGCACGGAAAGCCTTTCTATATATACAAGTTCAGAAGTATGCGAATGGATGCCGAGCACGACGGACCACGACTAGTGGCACATGAGGGCGATGATCGTATGACAAAGATTGGTCAGTTTATGCGTGATCACCACTTAGATGAGCTTCCCCAGCTATGGAATGTGCTGATTGGCGATATGGCTTTCATCGGTCCTCGCCCCGAGCGCAAATATTTCATTGACAAGATCATGGAGCACGACGCACGATATGTGAACCTTTATCAGATTCGTCCAGGTGTAACCTCTTATGCCACCCTATACAACGGCTACACGGACACAATGGAGAAGATGCTCCGCCGACTAGAGCTGGACCTCTATTATCTAGAGCACAGATCGTTCTGGTTTGATTGCAAGATCTTGATTAAGACTTTCTTGAAGATTATTCTAGGTAAGAAGTTCTAATGCTTTAAGCCCTACCCTCCTCTAGAATCGACGTAGCGTCATCCTCAACAAGAGGCTTTCAAGACACCCTAAAGATATAAACGCACAACGACCGCAACCATTTCTCTCATGAGAATAGTTGCGGTCGTTGTGCGTTTTGGTATGTTTGACCTTCCTATGACGCCTTTATGACAATACAAGAAAGACTTGCAAGGAAAGAAAATTAAATTGTTTTTCCAACAAAATTAATTTAAAAACGAATCAAAAACAAATTGTTTTCTTTTCCGCCTAGCCCTCTAACGGCACGTCTCAGAGCCTTACTGAGCACGGAAATGTAGACGTAGCACGTCAGAAGCGAGCACCATCTTACCACCACTGACGCTCTCAATGGCAAACGATTCTTCTAGCGCATTGATGCCATAGGGCTGTAGCACGGTGACATCGGTAATGGAAGGATCGTTCTGTCGACGATCGTTCAGACGGGGATCAGAGAGCAGAAGCCGACCATCAGAGCTTGTGTATTGGAAGATATACTTGCTATTCTGATTGCCATCATAGATGCCCACTTGGAAGATTGTGCCTTCTGCCATCCAGTAAATGCCACGTTGTGCCACATCACAACTGCCACCCGTAGCAATGGTGTCTACGGATATGAGATGCCAAAACTGACCTAGGTCGCCGCTATCATCGGTATTGAACGAGCAGGAAGTGCCAAGCAGAGCTGCGGCTGATAGCGCTATTGAGGAAAGAAATATGCTGATACGTTTCATTATTTTTACAGATTTAGTAGTCCTGTTTTACTGAAGGTGAGTTGGAGACCATAATTGATGCCATCAAGCAGACTTCCGAAGTCCATGCCGTAGGCTGCCTTCAGATGACAACCGCGTAAGAATCCGCTCTTACTGGTGAAGCTATATTGGGACTCGAGAAGGAAACTGAAGTCGTGCTTTGGATCATAATAAGGATCGGTGTAAGTTCCGTAAGCTGTCTGATAGGTAGCTAACACGCGGTAAGTCAGATTGTCCTGAATGTTTCCATCGGCTCCAAGGTGAAAAGCTACGAAGCGATTGTTGTGGAAAATAATCTTCCCATCCTTATTATATATAGGTGAGGTGTAGAGCGGATTGCCCATAGCCTGTCCCCAATGTTGCCATCCAGTATAGATGGAATGATTGTAAAAGTCGTCATTACCGCAGATGTGTGCGCTCAAGTTTTGTGAGTGATCATGATAGACGGGGCCGCTCTGATACTTGGTATAGAGATATTCAAGGGTCAATCCGTTGAGCCATCGGTCATACTTGGTACGATATGAGAAGCCCAGCATACAATCTTTCATATCGTATAGGAAATAACGTCGTTTCTCTTTGGTGTTCCAGTTGTCGCCTGTACCGTAGCCATCATAGTCCATCTGGAGCATTGAGGAGTGATCTTCAAAGTATTTGTCGGCATAGACGCTGAAGCGCCAAGTGTCTGCGTCATAATTGATGCGCATAAGGAATGAGCCTAGCAGATTGCCTTCCTCATTCTGATAGACGGTGCTTTGCTCCACGGTCTCACTACCACCGGGGATAAACGCATGATAGAAACTGCTTAGCCCTTTACCATTCTCTATCTTGGTCATGGTGCCATTCTTATTGACATAGGATGTTCCGGCAAAGGTTGCTGCCATCTCTAGACCTAGTTCTAAAGACCATGGACAGAACACTTCTTCGTTGCCAAGCTTCAGATAGCCGGCTTTGCTGTGGTAGAGCACATTGTCGGCATACTTCTGTTGGCGCTGGGTAAAGTCGTGTTGCCAATTGTCATCAGTCATCATACCATATGCAATATGACCTTTCAGGTGCAGCCAACCATTGGCAAAAGGCAAGGTCCAGTATTCGGGCAAGGCGATTCGCACCTGTGGCACGGGGCGTGCGTTGATACCTAAAGTCTGCGAACCTGAGCTAAGGCGGTTGTCCTTGAGTTCCATAGGATATTCTTTAGCACCTACGGTAAGCGTTCCATGCCACCAACGTCCTTCTACATAGGCTTGCTGGATGATAGCGGTGCTGGTATAGTTGGCTGCCGCTGCCACATCTAACGCATAACCTAGACCCCATTTGCGACCATCATCAGTGGAAAGAGGTCGAGCAACGGCGGCTCTGACATAGCCATTGGTCTCGTCAAGCGAACTCAGACCATATTTATTGGCATTGAGCCATAGCGGAGTGGTGCCTTGAGACAGGGAAGCCTGTACCTCAAACTTATATTGAAGGTTATCTAAGCCATGATGTTTGACGGTGTCCACCTTTGTGTATCCTCTATATTGCGCACACAAGGAGGCTGAACAAAACAAAGCACATAGCAGCGTATAAAGTTTTACCATATCGTTATTGGGTCAAAGAAAGAATATCTATTGATCGTCGAGACATTACCGAACCCACTATGACTGAACGCATTGGCGAAGGTTTCGGAAAATATTTGCAAAGATAATGCAAACCGAACGCAATCAAGCTTGCTTGTAATTGCTGAGGTGCAGCTTATCTTATGCAAAGATATATATTTTTAATGATACACCCAACGTTTCATTCTAATAATTCCGTTACACGACCGATGTACCCCGACTGGGGAATGGGTTTAGGGAAAATCCTCTCCCGTTTAGGGAAAAACCTTTATGAAGGGTGAAATGATTGTTATACCTTTGCATCGTGAACATATGACAACAACCCTATAAACGATATGATTATGAAGAAGATTTTATTCATACTTGCAGCAGTGCTGACCTTGACATTATCAGCTCAAGCAATGAGTTACGAGCAAGCTCGCAACCAAGCACTCTTCTTGACAGACAAGATGGCATACGAGTTGAATCTTACAGAAGAACAATATCAGGCCGCTTACGAGATTAATCTAGATTACTTGATGAGCGTCAATACGGTTGACGACTTATACGGAGCATATTGGACACACCGCAATCTAGATCTCAGCTATATCCTTCTGGATTGGCAATATAGAACTTTCTGCGCAGCAACCTACTTCTATCGCCCGCTATCGTGGGACGCTGGATATTGGCACTTCGGCATCTACGCACGCTATCCACACCGCGATTATTTCTACTTTGGCCGTCCAAACTTCTATGCTGAGTATCGCGGAGGACACAGTTGGCACATGAATGGTGGCCGTAGCTGGTATCATGGTCGCGACTTTGGAGGTCCAAGACAAGGCGGAAGAGAGATGGGCATGCGTGACAACTTCAATCGCGGTAGCTATGGACGTGGTGGAAACATCCAAGCTAACACCGGACGCCAAGACAATCGCACCCGCACCTTCGGCAATCAAGCCTCGCGCAATGGTGGCACACGCTCATTTGGCGGCCAATCAGCAACGAGACAAAGTAGCACTCGCACCACGGTTTCACGCGGACCTGTAAACACCGCTCCTACCACACGAGGCAACTTTGATGTTAATCGAAGCAGTAGCTTTGGCGGTACACGCTCTCAGGCACCACGTTCTACCACATCTGCACCACGCTCTACATTCAGCAGACCATCCAACTCGGGCAGTAGCTTTGGCGGATCACGCGGCGGTGGCAGCAGCATGGGAAGCGGATCACGCAGCGGCGGTTTCGGTGGCGGTTCTCGAGGCGGAAGCTTCGGTGGACACAGATAGAAGAATCAAG
The DNA here is from genome assembly GCA_963639545.1 of Bacteroidaceae bacterium. Lineage (GTDB taxonomy): Bacteria > Bacteroidota > Bacteroidia > Bacteroidales > Bacteroidaceae > Prevotella. The sequence goes on along the minus strand of CAVHUZ010000006.1, from coordinate 25,689 downwards.
AGAAGAGACTAAAACAAAATATAAATTGGAAGAGAGACTTTTTTAGTTGTTTGACCTATAAGAGATAATAGGTAAGTGATTAAGTTTATTTGTAGATTGAGGAAGGGGGCTTCGCGAGAAGCCCCCTTCTGATTGTTTATCCCTAATCGATATCGGTTCTATCTGTATTGTCTTTGAGAACAGATTGATGGATTTTGCTTTTAGTAAGTATCTAGTAGATATAGCTTAAGGCGGGTTCTATATAGAGTGTGGAATTGGAAGAACTCGCCTTAAATGACTTTGGTTTCTGCCGTTAGAAGCCCCATGCACGACACACATTTTCCACTGGGAGTGATTCGACGTGGTCCTCTATGTCATCGGGGAGATTGCAGAAGAAGTCGATACCGGTGAGTTCTTCTAGCTTATCAATGTTGACTACGTACTTCTTACTGATTGTTTCGCTATTGGCTTTGTGCTCAAACCAAAGTCCGATAGCTTTATAGCCTTGTGAGTTCTTGCACAATACGGCACAGAAATAATACTTAGGAACAATCAGTCCGTTGTCTAACGTCTTGAGGATGTAATCAGCTCGGTCTATGGTTCCACCCTTAACGACATACAAGGTGTCTCGGAAGGAGTTGGTATTCTTACCTCTTACCCAACTCTCCATACTCTCCCAAATACCGGTATTGAAGGCATTGAGTTGAGGTTGCATATTGGTGAGGTAGAAAGTCTGCTTGTTTACTTCTGCTGAACAAAGGCGATCGGCGCTAGGACAGATGTGTCCATGATCGTAGCCACTACCCCAGAAGGGATCGGAACTGAAGCGATATTCTTGAGCAAGCAACGGATCTTGTGGATATTGGTCGTCAGGACTAGTGTAACGGGTGGTGTTACGAACATTGTTACCGTTATGTAGCTCGTAGCATGACCAGCGTTGCGACTTCTTTTCTGTATCCCACTCTACTGAGTAATTGATTCCATAAGCAGATGTACTATGTACGAGAATCAAGCTGGAACCGCCCTTTACCTTAGGAAACTCCAACAAATGGGTGTAGACGTTGGGGTTACTAAGATTGGAGTTGACATTCTTCGTTTCTGTGCTTGACGAGTTCCCATTATTGTCTACAGGGTCATCTCCTCCACCACAAGCCACAAAGAGCATCATCGAAAGAGCCAATAAAGCTAGCTGAGAAAAATGTTTCATTATTTCTGTTATTGTGTTTAGATTGTTTACAAGGCTTCTATATTCTTCCTTTTGAGCTAGAACAAACTGCTTTAAGATTACTCAAAAGGCATAAAGACAAAAAGTGCGGTGAAGCGCATATGCAACTACGCTTGACCGCACTTTATATTGTTAGGGTATTAATCGATTACTTCTTCAACTTACCGTAACGGCTCATGAAGCGGTCAACACGACCTGCTGTATCAACGAGCTTGCTCTTACCTGTATAGAATGGGTGTGAAGAGCTAGAAATTTCGACCTTAACCACTGGGTAAGTTTTACCTTCAAATTCTACTGTTTCTGTAGTCTTGCATGTAGACTTTGTAAGGAACATATCACCGTTGGACATATCTTTGAATACGACGGGGCGATAGTTTTCTGGATGAATACCTTTTTTCATTTCTTTATTATTATTGATGTTAAATATAATTGTCCACTAAACAGAGTGCAAAATTACAATTTATTCTGCACTCTGCCAAATATTTCACTTCCTTTTTATTATTTTACCTCAACGTTCTTCACTTCCCATGTAGCTGCAGCAGCATCTGTGCTGGTATAAAGGAAACCAATGTATACCACGTCTTTACCTGCATATGCGCTCAAATCACAGGTTGCGGTAACAAAGTCCCAGCTTGATCCGTCAGGGTAAGCAGAGACCTTCAAATCAGTCCAAGTTTTACCATCGGTAGAAGCTTGCACCTTTAGCTCGGTGGCTGCATCGGCAAAGTACTTACTTGCATGATCGAAAGTAAGAGTTGCTGAAGTCAAGCCCTTCAAGCTGAACGCAGGTGAAACCAAGCGGCTCTGTGCAGGGATATAAGTCTTGTTAGCATAAGCAGATGCCTTCATATACTTGGATGAGTTCCATGCCCATACATAGCTGAGGCCATCACCTAAGCTAATGTTGTCAATTGTGAAGTTGCCTTGACTCTCATCGAAGCTTTCGTAAAGGCCGGTAGTGGTCTGGCTACCATCTGCTGTCTTTCCGTTGAGTGAGTAGATGTATGAAGATCCCTTGCCCACTGTTTCAGGAGTGTTACCCTTGTAGTTCACAAACTTACCATAGATAACCACTTCATCGCCTACCTTAATCTGATCAGAAGAGGTAAACTTGACGTTTCCAAGGTAATAGCTTTGGAAGATGTAAATCTTATTATTACCATCATCAGTGATGTAATAGTTAGCATTACCATAGTTTTCGGTTTCCACCTGTAAGATGCTAGAGATCTTACCTTTCACATAGATAGCCTCATCGGTTGTCTCATCAACACCGAGATTGCTTACTAGCTCATAAGCAGCAGCCACATTGTAAGGATTGCTTTGCGTACCATCTCCGGTTGGAGTCACATCACCACCAGTGTCACCACCTGCAGTCTTACCATTGAGAGAGTAGATATAGTTACCTGTGGTAAACTCTTTGGTTCCATTATAGTTGACCAGGGTACCCCAAACGGTAACCACATCACCTACCTTCAGTTCGTCTTCGCTAGTAAACTTTTTGTTACCCAAACTCAAACCACGATATACAGTCAGTGCGTTGGTGGTAGAATTCTTAACATCAGAAATCTTATAAGTGGCATTACCATAGCTGGTATCAATGCTCTCGATGCTCACCACCGTACCAGTGACATAGACCGTCTTATTAAGATCAAGGCCATTCTCTATAAACTCAAGGGCTGCAGTGACGTTAAAAGGATCTGACTGAGTACCCGTTCCTTGCGAAACGATATCATCGCCTTTCGAGTTGTCTTCTGTTGGCGTAGCATAAGGTTGAGGTACATCCTCACAACCAGTGAAAGTAAAGGCCATTGCAGCTAACACTGTAAAGGATAAAAATAACTTTTTCATTGTTGTATTTCTTTTTATTTTTGTCTGTTATTGGATTATTTAGATTATTCGGCTGACACAACGTCGTCAAGCGAACGAATGATTACTTCCCATTGGTTGTTATATCGCTTGATGATACCAGTGATATTAACCTTACCCGTGGGGACCTTTACATTAGCAAAATCGGCATAGTTGCTATTGTAAACGATTACATCACTACCTTGTTCCTTGAGGCGCCATGATACAGAACCGGCACCCGCGTTAACATTGGCATAGGTTGAGTCAACGCTAGTGAAGCGGAAAGAAACGTCCTTAAGAACGCCAAGCTTACCCGCATCCTTCGAGAATGTCCATTTGGTCTTCTCGCTACCCGTTGCAAAAAGTGTAGGTTCAACCTTATTCCCGGTACTTAAGATCTTGTAATGCTGATCCCATATAGCACGAGGAAGGCGACCGATTGAGGTTTGACCACTTGAACTGGTGGCAGGAACACCTATCTGTGCCTGCAAACCATAGTTGCCTACATAAAGTCCTTTGAGCTCAATCAGTACCTCTGTGCCTACTGGTAAGTAACCATAGATACCACCTTGAGATACGGATATGAGGATAGCACCAGTCTCATCTTGCACGGCAACCTCGTTATAGATATTACCGGCAGCATCACTACTGGTCACAACGCCTTTGATTTGCAAATCCGATGTCACTTGCTCATACGCATTGGTGGTCGAGATTGAACCAGCATAACGTTCCTTGAGTTGCGCTATTGATACAACATTCGATTCGGTAAGCGTATTGTTTCCGTAAGGATTTTCATCATAACCAGCCTCTGCATAGTCCTTTCCCATACACGAAGAGAGCAGAACACTCATGCAAGCTAGCACTGTATATAATATTTGTTTCATGACTTTAAGGCTGCGTTGTTAAAATTTATATGCTACATTGAACATACCGTTGATACCGTTGATGTAGAATTTCTTTGGGTTCATAGAGAACTTATAAGCACGATCGGTACGTGTACCAGTGCTTGAGAGGGTGTAGTCGCTACGACTTTGCTCATATCCACCGGTTACGATATGACGGTTATTGAGGAGATTGGTAATGGTAAGGTTAAGTGAGAGGCTGTTATGACCCAATCGGATGCTCTTACCAATAGAGGCATCAAGCATGAATCCGCCTTTTCCCTTAGCCTGTTCAGGTACGATGTAGTTGCCGTCATTATCCACATTACCTGCGCTAATCAGTGTTCCTTCATAACGCATGCTAGGTGCATAGCTCAAGTAGATACGATCGTAGTAGTTGCCACTTAGGTCGATGAACCATCCGTTCTGATGAAAACTGATGATACCACTATAAGCAGAAAGAGGTGTTCCGTTCTCGCGCATACCTTTATTATATACTACGTCGTCCGTGTAATTGGCTTTAGTAGAGTTGAGGTAACGCACGCGAGCGTTGTTGATATACTTTCCATCGGTCCAGTGACCCAACGCTTTAAAGTTGAGGAAGGTAGTGATCTTAAAGTCAAGACCTAGTTCCACACCGAAGTAATGCTTCTTTATACCAGTCATTGACACATAAGAGAAGCTATTGATGTCATCGAAATAATAGTTTTGCCATTCGGTAACGTTGGTCATTCGGTTATAGTAAGCATTGAGATTGGCGTGAAGCCAAGTGCCCATATACTGATAACTGAATTCGCTAGAGAACACGCGTTCGTTGTGAAGGTTATCCACGAAGTCGTTGTTCATCTCTGGTGACACAAACGCATTGTTAGCATCGGGTGCCTTGTGTTCGTAACCTAAGCCTAGAGAGAAGGTGTGTCCCTGTGAGCTAATGGTTCCGCTGGCTTTCATACCGCCTGAGAGGAACTCTGCTTTACGGCTTTGACCATACGAGTTGTCGGCAAACATACCATTGCGCATATATCCCTTGCGGAACATATTGTCATATCCCAACTTACCTGCGAGGGTATAGTGGAGCACGCCGAAGGTTTCGCTGTAGCTGGTCCACAACGTTCCGCGGCGCACATCGATACGATAATCGTAACCAAACTTATCTCCTACGCCTACGAGAGCGCCTTTTCCATCAGCTCCCATGGTGTTAAGGTCATACTGGATACGAGGGTCGCTTTCAGCATAAGTGCCTAGAGCGTAGGTATTAATGTTATGGAATGCAGTGGCACCCAATAGATCATCAATGGTCTGATAGTGTCTTCCGCTATTTGCGCCCAACATCAAACCTACGTTGAAGCGACTATTGTTTGTCACTTGCGAGGTAAGCGTAGAAGCCAAGGTGAGCATCAAGTTGTCATTATGCTTAGCTTGAACATAGTAGAGAGCGTCTTGGTTGTTGGCTGCTGCTTGACGGTTAGCATAGTAGAGGCGATCCCAATTGATCTGGCGATTGGCCTTATTCTGCCACCAAGCCACAGCTTCATACCAAGAAGCAAGCGTCTGTGCTGTACGATAGCGGGTATCTCCCTCATCCCAAACGTCATAATAGCTACTTGGGAAGTTCTTCCAATAATCAGGCTGGGGGTTGTCTGTGTTGTTATAATTGAGCTTGGTACTCTTGTACATCGAGTATTTTCCAAATAGCGTAGTGGTGAGTTTGGTCTTGTCACTGATGTTCCAATCCCATGTAAGGATAGCTGATGGAGCGAAATCGTTCACTACACGTGAGTTGCGCTTGTGTCCGTTCTGATATCCCCAATATGGATTGTACATATAATCGTTGGCTAGCCAATATGCCTCATCGGTAGAAGCACCTTGTGCTGCACGCTCCGTTGGGTTACCCCATGTTGAGAGTGACAATGAATGACCATTGTTCCACTTCTTCTGTACCCCAAAGAAATAAGACAAAGAGTTGTAGAATGTACCTTCCACATATCCTTGCTTAGCCCATCGATAAGTGACGTTAGCAGCAAAGGCCCAACCTTTTGGATTAAAGCCACTGGCATAAGTGTACATTCCGCGCACTGTATAGTTGCGGTTAGCACCTGTCAATGTCAAGCGATGACCGGCTGCCATAGAACCTGCACGGAAGTTGTAGTTGTTGCTTCCTGCCAAACCTGGCATAGCAAAAGAGCTTTCCTCAAAAGGCAAAGCAAACTCCACGTTACGTGTTTGCTGGTTCAGACCACCTACGAGGGAGTACCTAAACTGTCCCGACTCCATGTCGTTCATCGGCGCACCGTTGATATATACCTCGTTGTACTTTTGACTTAGCGCACGATAACGGAAGCGGACGGGTGAATAGAGGTAACCTGCCTCTGATGCGTAAACATTATTGTTCGAATTGAGAATGGTGACATTGCTACTCATCTGATCATCTTCGCCCAACTGATCCTCAGTAAAGGTAAACGCCGATTCGTCCATTAAGGTCGACGTTTTGTCCCGAGATTCTGTTGGCTTCTTAGAATCTTGAGCAACCACCGCTGTCGTGCCGCAAAGTGCAATCGCAGCAAGTATCAGCTTTTTTTGCATATTTAGAAAGATTAAAAGTTTTTTATACTGCTTGCAAAGTAACGAAATATTTTTTAAACATAGAACTTTTTCATATTAAAAATCGGTGAAAGGCTCGCTTATCTCGGAATAATTGACGAAATTTGCAACGGTTTTTGCACATACGTAATGCCACGAAAGACAATCAACGAACAATAATGATTAATTCATAAACACTCATGAAAAAGCTTTTTCTCTTTTTAACCGTTATCCTAACCGTCCTAACGGTACAAGCGCAAAAGAAGTTTTCGGTTTACGCCGTGGGCTTCTATAACCAAGAAAACCTCTTCGATTACACACACGACGAAGGCAAAAACGATTACGATTTCACCCCATCGGGCAGCTACAAGTGGGATGAGATGAAGTACACGCATAAGCTTCACAACATGGCAACGGTGCTGAGCGAGATGGGCACGGACGTTCTGCCCAACGTGGGATGTGCTTTCATCGGTCTGAGCGAGGTAGAAAATGCACACGTAATGAACGACCTAATAGCACAACCCGAGCTTGCGAAGCGCAATTATAAATACGTTCATGTTGAAGGACCAGACAAGCGCGGTATCGACTGCGCCTTGATATATAACCCAGAGCTCTTTACCGTCCGCAACACCAAGCTCGTACCTTATGTCTATGAGAACGCTTCAGACACAGCACACAGAACCCGCGGTTTCCTGACAGTGAGCGGAACGCTAGCCGATGAACATATCACCGTGGTGGTGTGCCATCTCCCAAGCCGTGGCGCAACGTCCTATTATCGTGAGTTAGGAGCCAAGCAGATTGTTGCTTTGAAGGACTCTCTCTACCGCGACGATCCTAAAGTGAAGGTTCTCGTCATGGGTGATATGAACGATGACCCCACCAATAAGAGTATGTACGAGGTGCTCGGAGGTAAGCCTGAGATTGACCAAGTGGGTCCAAACGACATGTACAACCCTTGGTATAACCTCCTAGCAAAGCAAGGATTGGGCACATTGAGCTACCAAGGAGCATGGAACCTCTTTGACCAAATTCTCTTCTCACCCAACTGCCTCAACCCTAAAGGCAAGAAAGACTATACCACGCTGAAGTATTGGAAGAACCAAATCTTCAAACGCGACTACTTGATGCAGACTGAAGGCAAATATAAAGGCTCTCCCAAACGTACCACTGCAGGTGGTGTATGGCTTGACGGCTATAGCGATCACCTCCCCGTTGTGGCTTATATGGTCAAGGAGCAAGCACAATAAGCGCCTCACCCCGCCATAACCGAAAGGAGATTTAAGATCCTTTGGCAATGTAGCACCTACCCTGCACATTGCCAAAGGATTTTTCTTTTGCCGAAAACTCCGATTTCCGACCGAATCATTATGGCCCAATAACGACATCAGCACGGGTAACAAAAAAGCCTACACATAGCCCCTAGTAAGGTGTTCTGAATGCGACAACGGGGGCAAACCTTTGCATAGGAAAACACAATTTAATACAGAAAAATTACAAATCATAATCGCATATCAACTCATAGTTTAGATATTTAAAGCAATATCTGGTATAAATATTTGTTCTATTAGAAATATTTGTTAAATTTGCAAACATTAAGAACAGCAACATTCTATGTTCCCAAAGCAAATATAGTCGTATAAAATCTCAGAAAATTACATATTATAAACTATTTGATTATGAGTAAAAATGTTACGAATGTCATCTTAACAGCTTCGTCATCATCAAACTTAATAAGGATAACATCATATG
>CAVHUZ010000006.1:0-17420 GCA_963639545.1 Bacteroidaceae bacterium | reverse complement strand
GCTTCGTTCCTTGCTCTCGGATTGGGTAATCCAGGATGGGTAAAGGCACAAACGCTAGAGCAACAGATCTATCCCGACTTGCTCAAGATGACACCCCAACAAAGGCAGAAAGCCATTCAAGATTTCAAAAACAACTATCCGTTGTTGGCGAAAAGAAAGCTTCTATCTGGCAACGAGTCCTTACTGCCCAACGCCAACCGCCCTTCCGTACAGAAGGAAGACGCTAAGAGCATGTTCATGTCGCCCTTGCTTGCATCGGCTAAAGCCGAAAACCTTTGGGCTAACGTTGTAAGCCTTGACAGCTGGGGTAGCAACAAGCCCTATGGATATTATTCTTTTCCCACATCAGGCGAGATCAGTTTCACCAAGCTCGGTACCCAATACAGTCCTATTGCCCTAAACGGTGTACAGGTAGAGGATGGTTATCTGTATGGTAGCTACCTCAACACGTCATACGCAGCCTATGGCGTTATCATGCAATACCTGTCCAAGGTGAACCTAACCGACTGGTCCTTCTCTAGCGACATAATTGAAAACCGATATGACTTGGTGGCGCTAGAGACCGCACAAGCCGAAGATGGTACTGTCTACGGGCAGTTTTACAACAGCGACCTATCCGGTTTGGAATGGGGAACGGTGGATTATATCCAGCAGACACGTACCAACATCGGCAAGAGTACCCACACCTATGTAGCGCTTGGCGTTACCAGTGACAACCAGCTTTATGGTGTTGCCACTGATGGTAATCTATATAAGGTAAGCATCAGCACGGGCGCTGAGACCCTCGTGGGTGCCACAGGACTGACCGTTGCTGACACTGACGGCTCTTATTACACGCAGACTGGCGAGATAGATCCATCTGACAACACCTTCTATTGGGCTGCCGTAGATGCCAACGGTAGCTCTGGGCTCTACACCGTAGACCTAGCAACAGGTGCCGCAACTGCAGTGGGCAGTTTCAGTGGCAACCTTGCAGGTATGGTGGTTCCACATGAAGCAACTGCTGATGACGTTCCTGCCAAAGCTAGCCGCTTCTTCGTTGTGTTCAATGAAGGTGCGTTAACAGGTGGGTTCGCACAGTTTGCCTTACCTACAAAGACCAAGGGTGGCGAAGACCTATCTTCTGACGAGGATTTGACCTACGTCATTACGGCCAACGGACAGCAGATTGCTACCGGTACAGGTAAGCCCGGAGATACCAAGATGGCCTTCGGTCTGACCATTCCTAAGAGCGGTAGCTACATCTTCACAGCCTATAGCAAGAACAGCAAAGGTATGTCACCTGTCTCTAAGCAGACTGGTTGGTGCGGTTACGACGTGCCTTCTGCACCTGCTAACGTAACCGTAACGCTCAGCGACAAGAAGAATGCTACCATCTCATGGGAGGCTCCTACGCAAGGCATGCACCAAGGATACCTAGGCACGCTGACCTATGACGTCTATCGTGTAAACAAGTCGGAGAACACCACCACGCTTTGTCAGGAAGGTGTGAGCGACTGCACTGCACAAGACGTGATACCCGATGGCAATCAAGCCAACTACGCTTACCAGGTCGTAGCTAAGAATGAAGAGTTTGAGAGTGCTTCTACCGAATCAAACACGATATTGGCTGGCGATGCTATTGAGCCCGACTGGAGCAACAACTTCGCTACGAGCGCCGACTTCGACTTGTTCACCGTATATGATGAGAACAACGACAATGTCACCTGGACATACGATAGCTACAACCACTACGCTATGACAGGATCAACCGTAAACAAGGGTAACGATGACTGGTTGGTTTCTCCAGGCATTCACCTTGAGGCTAACCGCGAATACACGTTATCCGTGAAGGCTATGAATGCTGGTTCTCATTATGTCAACACGCTTGAGATCAAATATGGTAAGGGCGACACACCTGCTGACATGACCACCACGTTGCAGGAGACCACCACGCCTTCCAACGAATGGAATGTTTACACTTACACCTTCTCGGTAGCTGAAGATGGGTCATACTACTTTGGTTTGCATGACAACACGGAGATGTCTGACCAATTGAAACTGTACGTCGATAGCTTTGCCATCAAGAAGGGTGCTTCCTTCAATGCTCCTGACGCAGTGGACACATTGATCGTTACTCCTGGTAGCAAGGGTCAGCTCTCGGCTACGCTCGACTTCCGTTTGCCTACCAAGAACCTATTGGGTCAGGCTCTCAGTTCGATCTCTAAGGTAGAGATCTATCGTGATGGCGAGTTGCTTTCTAGGCTAGGCACACAGACTCCTGGTGGTTACGGGAGCTACACTGATAACGATTTTACCACTAGTGGCAGCCACACCTACGAAGTGGTATGTTACAGCAATGACCTCAAGGGTCGCACTAAGGCGAAGACCGTTTACGTCGGCAAGGACATTCCTAGCATGCCTAAGAACACCAAGCTCTGCGATAACGAGACTAACGTGATTGCTAAATGGGATGCCTTCACCGAAGAAGGATCTAACGGCGGATACGTTGATCCTAGTGATGTGAGCGTTGGCATCTATAGATATACGGTCAACTCATACGGCGAAACCACATTGGGCGAGAATCTTGGTACAAGCAATCCGGGTGAGACGCAGGTAGCTATCAACCTCGATCCTGAGAAGACAACGGCTTATGACGGCGTTTCGCAGAGATTGCTCTACCTCGCAGCACAAGCTAGCAATAGCATCGGTACCAGCGCATACACCTCAACAGGTACTATCGTTGTGGGTAAACCGAAGAGTCTGCCCTACTTCGAATCAGTGAGCAAGGGTAAGCTTGACAACTTCATGTATGTAGAATCTAACGATGCAGTCAACTCACGCGACAACTCTACTACATGGTTTATGTCTAAGGATATGTCGGCTGACCAGGACGGCGGCTGCTTGCTATGGGCACCTAACGTATCATACAACACCTTCGGTGAACAACAGTTTACCATCGAGGAGGGCGACGAGAGCTCTATCTGCAGTCCGAAGTTGTCTCTCCAAGGCGCTTCTCATCCTGTATTGTCGTTCTGCTACTATGCTAAGGTCAACGAGTCAGCTCGCCTTGTGGTGATTGCTCAGAAGCCAGACGGCACCGAAGTGGAACTCAAGAACCTAGATCTCGCGCTTACCACCAACGAAGGTTGGGCTACAGAGAGCGTCGACCTATCTAGCTTAAGCAGCGAGCGCTATGTGATTGTGAAGTTTAAGGGTGTCAGCGAAGGTGACGACACTTACATGGGATTGGACAATATCAACCTGTACGACCAACTGTCTGACAACCTCAAGGCTACATCTATCAGCGTTCCTAACAGCTGCGTAGCAGGTAAGAGCTGCAACGTGGTAGTGGGCGTTCAGAACCTTGGCGCTAACAAAGCGAGCGATTACGAGGTAGTGGTATATGTCAACGATAAGGCACAGGCTTCCACTATGGTTGCTGACGAGCTAGGTTCACTGGAGAGCACACAGGTGACTGTGACACTTCCCGTTAAGCCTAACGCAGAGGGTACACTCAATGTGAAGGCTGAAGTGGTGTATGACAACGACCTAGACCTGACCAACAACACTACGGCTACAAAGCAGATTGAGGTCAGCGCGTCACAATATAATAAGGTGAACGACCTCAAGGCCGAGACCGATGGTACTGACGTAACGCTCTCTTGGAGCAAACCTGCTCCTGCCGACTACAAGGTGGTAACCGAAGACTTTGAGGGTTACGATGCATTTGCTACCGAGCTAGGCGACTGGAAGCTCGTAGATGCAGATAACGGATACGCAGGTCAGTTCTTCAGCGACTACACCTATCCTGTGCAGAATCAGAAGTTTGCTTTCACTGCATTCAACGCTAGCAAGATGGTAGACGACTTTGATGCCCTAGAGAGCAATCCTGGACTGGGAGCTCACTCAGGCAATCAGTTTGCTGGAGCACCTTATCAGATTGATGCTGCAGGCTATTCATACGTAGAGTCTAACAACTGGCTCATCTCACCACAACTTTCAGGCAAAGCGCAGACCATCTCGTTCTATGCTTACAACGTGAACGGCTATCCTGAGACGTTCGACGTATTGGCATCAAGCACCAATAATGAGACCACAAGCTTCGAGGTCGTTTCATCAGAGACCGCTGACGGAACGGTAGCTCTCAGCACTGGTCCTAACTGGAAGCAGATCTCTGTAGACCTTCCTGAAGGTACCAAGTACTTTGCTATCCATCAGTACACCAGCGACTCGTTCCTCTTCGGTATTGACGACATCACCTTCGAACAGGGTGTTGATGGTGTTAACGAGAAGGTTACTGGCTACAACATCTATCGTGATGGCGAACTGGTAGGTCACATCGATGGCGACCACACCACATTCACCGACACTAATGTAGAAGGTGACAAAGACTACGTTTACAACATCACCGTGGTTTATGAAGATGCTGAAGGCAATAGTAGCGAGTCGGGCTTCTCTAACGATGCCACTATCAATGTGACCAGCATCGAAGCTATCGAGGCTCAAGGTGCTACCTCATATAATGTTTACACGCTCGATGGTAAGACCGTATTGCTCAACGCTAAGAGCATAAAGGGTCTGAAGAAGGGTGCTTACATTATCAACGACAAGAAGTATATCATCAAATAATACTTACTCACTTACCTAATGAGACGCCGCATGTCCAACTCCTCGAGGGTTGCATGCGGCTCTTTTTATGTCCTTAAGTCAATCGGGAAGGGAACAAGCACAAACTTTCCTGGGCTATCTTTTGCCTAGGCATACGTGCCTCTTTGATGTATTGAAGCGTATCTCTTAAAATACGACAAGAAAGCCTTCGGAATGAAAAACAAATTATTTTGCCGAGAAAAATAAATTGATTTTCATCCAAAAATAATTTATTCTTTGTTGCCAAAGGATACGTTACACCACGTCGCTGAGTATCTACGTCGAGATAAAAGCTAGCGACATAGAATGCCAAAGGACCTCTTTGGCATTCTTGCTATTGACTATGAGCGGGCTGAAAGGATAAATCTGAAACTTGATTAGTTATTATTTCGATTGTTCCGGCTTTTTATTTATCTTTGCATAAGATAAGCTGCACTCGGGAAACTGGAAGTAAACTTCCATTCCGCTCGTTTGCATTATCTTTGCATTAGATATGCTGTCTCTTTGCTAGAGATAAGAATAAGAACATCTAAGAAGAACTGATAAAAAGTGAGTGAGCCTCAATCATCGTCATCCGTACCTATAGAAGCACATCCATTTGAGCCTTTCCTTCCCGCTAACGCTCAACTCCTCATGCTTGGCACCTTTCCACCATCTCCCAAACGATGGTGTATGCCTTGGTACTACCCCAACATCACCAACGATATGTGGCGCATCTTTGGGCTGATTTACTTTCAGGATAAAGACCACTTTGTAGACGTTCCTAACAAGACTTACCACCTAGAACAGCTTAAAACGTTCCTTGCTCAACAGGGCATAGCGCTCTATGACACTTGCACCAAGATACAGCGACTCAACGGCACGGCTGCAGACAAGGATCTGAAGGTGGTAGAGCCAACAGATCTAGATGCGTTACTAGATAGGCTACCGAGGTGTAAAGCGGTGGTGACGGCTGGCCAGTTGGCCACCACACTGTTTACCAGCCACTACGGAATAGAGGTTCGGGGGATGCAGATGGGCGACTATCGCGAGTTTAGCTTCAAAGGGCGCACCATCAATCTCTACCGAATGCCATCCAGCAGCAGAGCTTACCCCATGAAAATAGAACAGAAAGCAGCATTCTACCGCCAGATGTTAACATCCATATCATTAATCGAAATATAATCATACTATCAATAAGATGATGCGTAACAAGAAAGATATCACCATTATCGGTATAGCAGGTGGTACCGGATCAGGTAAGACCACCGTGGTAAAGAAAATCGTAGCGTCGCTACCACCACATTATGTAGCCGTGGTTCCGCTCGATAGCTACTACAACGACACCACCGGACTGACCAACGAGGAGCGCAAAGCGATCAACTTTGACCACCCTGACGCCTTCGATTGGAAGTTGCTTATCAAGCATCTAGGCGATCTGCGCCAAGGCAAAGCGGTGGAACAACCCACCTACTCGTACATCCTGAGCAACCGTCTGCCCGAGACTATCCACGTCGAACCTAAGCCGGTGATTATCATCGAAGGCATCTTGACGCTATGCAACAAGAAGCTGCGTGACATGATGGACCTCAAAATCTTTGTTGACACCGATGCCGACGAACGACTGATCCGCAACATCCAGCGTGACACGATAGATCGTGGACGTACGGTATCAATGGTGGTGGATCGCTATCTCAAGGTGCTCAAGCCTATGCACGAGCAGTTTATCGAACCTTCTAAGCGATATGCCAACATCATCATACCTGAAGGTGGCGAAAACATTTGCGGTATCAACATGATTTGCAACTATATCGAAGGTCTCATTCCACAAGATAAGCATGACGAGTAATCGGGAACTGAACACGGCATGGGACTTTGTTGAGCACACTGATTGTAGCATCTTCCTCACGGGTAAGGCTGGAACGGGAAAGACCACCTTTCTCAAGCACCTCAAGCAGCATAGTCAGAAGCGTATGATCGTTGTTGCGCCTACGGGCGTAGCAGCCATCAATGCTAATGGTGTGACGATACACTCGTTCTTCCAGCTACCCTTCACCCCTTTTGTTCCTAACCAACAGGTTAAGAACCGATACGATTTCAGCAAAGATAAGCGTAAGATAATCCGCACGCTAGACCTATTGGTCATCGATGAGATTTCTATGGTGCGCAGCGATCTGCTGGATGCCGTGGACCAGGTGTTGCGCAGATACCGTGAGCATAACAAGCCTTTCGGTGGTGTGCAACTGCTGATGATCGGTGACCTACATCAGCTTACACCCGTGGTAACTACTGAAGACGAACGTATTCTCAATGGTTATTATGACACGCCTTACTTCTTTGGGTCACACGCTTTGCAACTGATTCCCTATGTAACCATCGAACTGACGCACGTATATAGACAGGAGAACCAAGCGTTCATCTCTCTGCTCAATCATATCCGAGACAACGAGATGACGCTAGCGGACATCAATCTGCTTAACAGCCGATACGACCCACAGTTTGTTCAACCAGCCGAGTCTAGTTATATCCGCCTCACCACACACAATAGAATGGCTGACTCGTATAACCAGCGTCAGCTCAAGGACCTGCGAGGTGTACCCTTTGTTTTCGACGCTCAGATCAAAGGCGACTATCCCGAGCTAAGTTACCCCACCGACAAGCAGCTCACACTGAAGGACGGAGCGCAAGTGATGTTTATCAAGAACGACGCCTCTGGTCAGCAACGCTATTACAACGGACGCATCGGCCACATCGTCTACCTTGATGCCGACACCATTCAGGTGTTATGTCCTGGCGATCCTAATCCGATAGATGTAGAGCGTGAGGCTTGGGAGAACGTGAAATATGAGATCAATCCTAAGACGCAAGAGATCGAACCAAAGGTTCTAGGCACTTTCTCTCAATACCCATTGCGCCTGGCATGGGCGATAACGATTCATAAGAGTCAAGGTTTGACCTTCGAGCATGCTATCATCGAGGCGCAAGAAGCATTTGCACCAGGTCAGGTGTACGTGGCTCTGAGTAGATGTAAGACATTGGAAGGACTGGTACTGAGTAGGCCCATTCCACAGAGTGCTATCATCAACGACACCAATGTGGCACAATATATCAGCCAACAAGAGGTGTTGGCACAAGAGAGCATACAGAGATTGCCCGCCTTGAAAGAGGCTTATGAGCGTCAGCAGCTCATCGAGCTATTCACCCTTGATAGCATAAAACAGAGCGAGCAACAGCTAGAGCGGGTGTTGTTTGAGTTTTTCTATCGTGAGGCTTCGCTATGTCAGTCGTATCAGAATGCGGGTATCCAGCTACGCGAACTGATTGGCATCTCGCAGAAGTGGCTTGCCATACTGGGAAGCACACCTCTCGCTACGCTACGCGAAGATGGTTTCAAGGAGCGAATCAAGAATAGCGCCACTTATTTTGCACAACACCTACATGCAATATTTGATGAGCTATTCATGCGAACGAGGCATATCGGGGGCACTAACAAGCTGGCGATGAAACGGCTGGATGTGGTATTCACGGAAGCACAACAGATCATCCAAGCCAAGCAAGCGGTGATGCAATGGATAGGAAAACAAGGATATGATCTCCACACCTATCTTCACGCCAAGCAGATGGTTATCCTTGGGGTGATGGATCAAGAAGAGGCTAAGAATAAGACAAAGGGTAACAGAAGAAGCAAGGCTAGTGCTGCGGCGGAGAAGAAGCCTAAGAAAGAACGTATCCCTACTCAAACGCAGACGCTTGAGCTTTTTGCAAGAGGACTGTCCGTGGATGAGATAGCGAAGGAACGCCATCTCACTGTGGGGACAATCTATTCGCACTTCATCGACGGAGTGAAGGCTGGGAAAGTGGATGCGGCTGATATCATCGGCAGCAAGAAGCTAAATCATATAGCAAAGTTGGTTCGCGCCGTAGGGTTGAGCAATGGCATTGGCACCATCAAGAGCCTCTGCCCTGACTCGGTGACATACGAAGAGATTCGCATTGTGATTGCTGCAATGAGTAATAAGAAGCAATCTAAGGGTAGCGAAAAGAGCTAATCTGTCAACGCGTAGACGGGTGTGAAAGCCTAAGGTTGCGGCTCACCTTCTACCACCTCAGCTTCTTGCGCCTTGAAGAAGGCTTTGCGTAGCTTGTAGGTGTGAATGGTATTGATCAGCTCCACCACACCATAGAAGATCATACACCATCCTATAATCAACAGGCTGGTGGCCATTGCGCTGATGGGATGGACAAAGATGTAGATGCCCACTGCAAAGGTGATGGCTGGCATCAGCCAATAGATGGTGGGGATGGAAGCGTAACGACGTGTTTCGCCTAGGTTGATAAACTGGCTGATAGCACCTAAGAGCAACATTGCGGCAAGGATATAAGCCACGCTAGAGACAAACGTCTGAGGCATGAGTGCCAATATCAGTCCTAAGATCATGCTGCCTACGCTCACAATGGGGAACATTGGCTTGCGCACACCAACGGGTTCGCCTTGTTCATTGACCATACGCGCACTGCGTTGCAGCCGTTTCACCTCAAGATAATAGGTGAGCCATGTCAGGAAACCGGACAGGAAGAACAAGGCGCCAGCTAGAATCGTAAGCCACAAAAGCGTTTGGCTACGATAGATAATCACAAAGAATCCTACAAGGATAGCTACCAAACCGCGAAAACATGAACTCTGTATAATCTTCATCTTAGTTGATTGTATATTTGAACTTAAATCATTTAATACGTGCAAATATACGAAAAACCGCTTTGATAAGCTATTTATCAAAGCGGTTTTTCGTATATTTGTGGCCAAAAACAATACGCTAATGACTACATTATATCTTGTGCGACACGGTGAAACGGTAGACAACGCGGCAAAGATTATGCAAGGACAAACGCAAGGAAGGCTCAACGAGAATGGTATAGGGCAGGCGCAAAGCGTGAGTAAGCAGTTGGCTAATAGCCATATTGACGCGTTTGTATCAAGCGATCTACACCGATCTATTCAAACTTGTGAGATTATTGCTGCCCCACATCATCAAGATGTGACCACCACTCCCCTACTACGAGAACGCGACTGGGGCTCATTCACGGGCAAATACATCCCAGATCTACAAGCCGTAAAGCAGTGGCCAGAGGACATTGAGTCGTTAGAAGATCTGAAGCAACGCGCTAAAGCATTCTTACAATGGCTAACCGAACGTTATCCAGGGCTGACAGTGCTAGCCGTTGGACATGGTATCATCAATAAAGCCATCCAAAGCGTCTACTACGATAAGCCTATGAACGAGATTCAGAAGATGAACAATGCCGAGGTAAGAACATTGTATCTCGAATAAAAAGGTTTATCATCGTTGACCGCTATGGATGGCTTTATCCTAGCTAACCAGCTTATGCAAGGGTATGAAGGTCAAGAAACTCTTGCACTTGCTCCTTATATGTATCTGAAACAGGTAAGATTTCGTCACCTATAACGATACGAAAACGATCGATGGCACGCACCTTATTCATATGAATAATGTAAGAACGGTGCGTCCGAAGGAATTCGGGGCTAGGCAAGTAGTCCTCTAGTTTCTTCATATTCATCAAACTCATGACGGATTGTTTGTCATTATCTAGATAGATTTTGACATAGTCTTTCACACCTTCAATGTAGAGAATATCATCAAACTTGATCTGTACCAGCTTGTACTCGCTCTTTACATAGAAGAAGCGATCACGTGCAGAGATCTCTGCCGTCTGCTTGGTCTCAAACCAGTTGTAAGCCTTCTGAGCTACGTTGAGGAACGCATCATAGCTGATGGGCTTCAACATATAATCAAAGGCATTGACCTTATAGCCTTCTATCGCATATTGATCAAAGGCTGTGGTAAACACAATCTTGGTCTCCTTGGACAGAATCTTTGCAAACTCTAAGCCGCTCAGCTCTGGCATTTGGATATCTAGAAAGAGCAGATCTATCTGATTCTGCTTGATCACTTTGATTCCTTCAATCGCACTATTAAACGTTCCTATCAAGTTGAGGAAAGGTATCTTAGCGGCATAGGCGGTCAACATGTCCGCTGCCAAGGGTTCATCGTCAATTATTACGCAGTTTAGTGTCATATAAAATTATTTCTGAGGTGTAAATATTACGTTCTTTATCTAACTTACGGTTCCATTCATACTTGCCTTTATAGGCTAGCTCTAATCGTCGTTTGACTTGTTCTAGACCTATGCCGTGGCCGCTTCGGTCCTGATCGTTCTTTGGGAAGGAGGAGTTTTCGATGCGACAAACAATCTGGTTCTCATCGCCTGAGAGGTAGATGTGAATGAAACTGGGTTCTAATGGGCTGATGCCATGCTTAAAAGCATTCTCCACCAAGGAGATAAATAGCATCGGCGTCACCTTGAGCAAGCACGGATCGGGAAGCTGAATAGTCTCAGTCACCTCCACATTGCGTGTCACACGCAGCTTCATCAGATCCACATAGTTGTGCAAGAATTCGGCTTCGTCTGCCAAGCAAACATCGGGTTGACGATTGTCATAGAGGATATGACGCATCATCTTGGATAGTTCCATTATGGCTTTCTGCGCCGTTTCAGTATCAAATGCGGTGAGCGCATAGATATTGTTGAGCGTATTGAGCAAGAAATGGGGGTTGATCTGTTGACGCAGATTACTGAGTTCGGCTTCGGCTTGTGCAATCTCGGCCTTACGTTTAAGCTCTTTGGCCTCCGTCCACTTACGCGATAGCACCAAGGCGGTGCCTACGCCACCACACACGGCTAAGCTGAAGGAGCTTCGAAGGATAAATAACACCGTGACGTACATGATGCGCGAAGACGTAGGATGAGGGCGAGGATGACGCGGTGGCTCACGATGCTCCATCCGAGGCTTATCCCTCCGCCACCACCAACAGACGTACACGTGTTGCATGATGGCCATGCAGAGGATCAAGGAGATATTAACAATCCAGAACTTACGCTTCTTTCCGAGTGAGAATAGCTTGCCAAGCCAAAGATAATTGACATAAAACATGGCTAGCATCAATAACGGTTCCACACTACGGCTAAGGTAGTTGTGCCAGGTTATCGACTCGTCTGGGGAGATAAACATGAGCGGCATGAACAATACCGCCATGCATATCACCACATGTAACCAAACATTTGACTTGTGCAATGTTATCTTACTCATATCGTATAGCTTCTATCGGATCAAGCTGAGCGGCTTTCTTAGCTGGATACCAACCGAAGAAGACACCCGTAAAGGTACATACCGCAAAACTCATGATTATCGTCCAGGGTTCAATAGCTATCGGCCAATGGGCAAAGGTCTTAACGGCAAACGACGCCCCGACGCCCAAAATCACACCGATAATACCACCAGTAACACTCAGCAGAATGGCTTCAATCAAGAACTGATTAAGGATATCCATACCGCGAGCACCCACACTCATACGCAGACCGATCTCGCGGGTACGCTCAGTAACGCTCACATACATGATGTTCATGATACCAATACCACCCACAACAAGCGAGATACCAGCCACACAACCTAGCAAGATGGTGAGCATACTGGTCGTTGAGTTCATCATAGAAGCCAACTCCTCCTGTGAACGGATGGTGAAATCGTCATCATCACCTTCTTGCTGGTCAGTGGCTTCCTTCAGTTTGTGTGTGCGACGGAGAATCGTAGACATCTCTGAAGTGGCTTGATCGGTCACGCCTTCAGTAATTGCCGAAGCAAGAATCTGGCCTAGATAGTCTTGCGCAAGGATACGCTTCATCACCGATGTGTATGGTGCTAGCACATAATCGTCTTGGTCCATACCCATAGAGTTGTATCCCTTCTTTTTCATTACACCTATCACACGGAAAGGAATGCTATTAAAACGCACTACCTTACCAATAGGATCAGAGCCATCGGGGAAAAGATTATCCACCACGGTTTGGCCCAACAAGCAGACCTTTGCACTAGATTTGATATCTGCATCGGTAAACATCTCACCATCTTCTACCTCCACTTGACGTATCGTGAGATAGTCTTGGTTAGCTCCGTAGATTGAAGATGGAGTATTGTTGTTACCATAAATAAACTGTCCCGAGCTCTGCACCAATGGCGAAATGGCTTTGATATACTTACATTCGTCCTTCAGTGCGGTGTAATCGGTAAGTTTTAGCGTCTCCATAGATGATGCGTCTTGACGCACACCACCACGCATGTCGGCACCAGGATTGATCATAATCATATTAGAACCCATCTCGGCAATGTTGCTCTGAATACTGTTCTTGGTACCTTGACCTATGGCAAGCATGGTGATCACAGCCATAATACCAATGATGATACCCAAGGCGGTAAGGAAGGAACGTACCTTGTTGGCTGCAATAGCACGGAGCGCTATCTTGAAAAGATTAGAAATATTCATGTTTTCGTTATCTCTAAATGGTTATCACTCGTCAGTGTTAGCTGGCAAAGCAGCCAATCCTTCAGCGGCACTCATGATATTTGTGTTCACTTCATCACTGATAATATGTCCATCACGAAGCTCGATGTTACGACTAGAGTAATGGGCAATGTCTGGGTTATGGGTCACGAAGATAATCGTGCGACCAGCTGCGTGCAACTTTTGGAACAACACCAAGATCTCGAAAGAGGTTCTGGTATCAAGGTTACCCGTTGCTTCGTCGGCAAGAATCACCGCAGGATCATTGACCAAAGCACGTGCAATAGCGACACGCTGCATCTGTCCACCCGACATTTGGTTAGACTTGTGATAAAGTCTTTCGCCTAGTCCAACAGCCTTTAGGGCTTCTACCGCACGTGTGAAGCGCTCCTGTGCATTCACATCGGGGTTGTACATCAAGGGCAATTCCACGTTCTCCACACTGGTGGTCTTAGGCAAAAGGTTATAGTTTTGGAAGATAAAACCTATCTTGCGGTTTCTCAGGGTAGCGCGCTGTGACTTAGACATGGTCCTCACAGCTACGCCATCGAGATAATACTCACCGCTAGATGGAGTGTCAAGACAACCCAACTGGTTAAGCAAAGTCGACTTTCCCGATCCCGACTTACCCATGATGGTAACAAACTCGCCTTCGAAGATCTTGAAAGACACGCCGCGCAAGGCATGCACCGTCTCATCGCCAACCTTGAAGTCGCGCCGTACGTCTTGCAGTTCAATGACAACTTTCTTTTCCTCCATAGCGATTATTTCTTTTTGTCGTCTTTCTTTGGACCAGGCGCAAATGGGCTTTGGGTGTCATCATCGCCATCTGCATTTTCCTCATCGGGCTTAGTCACCGTTAGATCCACAATAATCTTCTTACCTGATGATATACCAGAGAGAATCTGAGTATGGTTTCCATCGGTCATACCGATATTCACACGATGAGCTTTAAGAACGTTACCTTCAAGTGTCCAAACCTTGTTTTTAGCATTGCTGATATCTTGAATCTTGTATTGTTTGCCCACAGTCTCTGCCGTTGGGGAGAAACGCAACGCCTTGCTAGGAACACTAAGAACACCTGTACGCTCTTGTGTGTAGATGGTAACGTTAGCTGTCAGACCTGGCTTAAGCTTGAGATCATTGTTTGGCGCAGAGATTACCACCTCATAAGTTACGACATTGTTGGTTGTGGTAGCCTCTTGACGCACCTGTGTTACGGTACCACTGAAGGTCTCATCGGGATAAGCATCAACGGTGAAAGATACGCGCTCGCCTGTTTTCACGTCACCTATATCAGCCTCATCGACATTGGCAACCACCTGCATATTGGTCAAGTCCTTTGCAATGGTGAAGAGTTCAGGAGTAGAGAAGCTTGCTGCTACGGTCTGCCCTTCCTCTACGCTCTTTGAGAGAACGACACCATCGATTGGTGAGGTAATCGTTGCATAACCTAGATTGGTTTCGGCTTGCTTTACCTGCTCTTGTTGTTGAGCCACTTGCTGACGTGCTTGTGAAACCGACTCTTGTGCATTGGCCACCTGCTGATTGCTGCTTGCTAGACTTTGTAGAGCCTGTTGGTAGTTGAGGTTAGCGTTCTCATAGTCGTTAGCACTGATGAGTCCTTTATGGTAAAGAGATGCATAACGATTGAAGTTGCTTCTCTGATAGTTGACATTAGCCTGTACGCTACGTGCATCTGCTTGTGCTTTTGCTACCTGACTTTGCGCACTTTGTACCTGTGCCTCGGCACTCTTAAGACCAGCTTTTGCTTGATTGAGCGCACTGATAAGGTTGGTCTTGTCCAGTTCGGCAATGACTTGACCTTTCTTCACCACTGAGTTGTAGTCGACATAGAGTTTGCTCACCTTACCCGAAACCTGTGTACCGACAGTGACTGAAGTAACAGGTTCGATGGTTCCGGTAGCAGTTACGCTATTCTGAATATTGGCATTGCCCACTACGGCAGTGTCAAAGGAGATTTTCTCTTCGGTATCTTTTCTTGTCAAGAAGAACGCAGCGACTGCCAATACCAGCAATACCGCAACGATATACCACACTTTTGAAATCTTTTTCATACAATGTTATTTGTTTGTCTGCATTCCTTTGCTCTCCTATTCTTGCTGATTGGGGATGTAGAAAGCGTCTTGGTGCAGAAGTGATTGTTTGTTGATTGATTAATAAGATTGGGTCAGACTGTTCTCGCCATAGAAGCGTAACATCTGTATATTATATAAGGTAAGGTACTTGCTTTGCAACTCATTGAGCTGAGCAGAGAGCAAAGACTCCTTTCCTTGACGCAGTTCGGTGATGTTCTTCAGTCCTAGACGGAACTGCTCGGACAACATTTCATAGCTAGTCTGTTGGCATTCCACATTGGTCAGTGAGCTCTTATACTTGGCTTGATTGTCCACTGCTTGTATCCAATAGTTCTCTATAGTGGAATAAAGTCGAGTTTGTTGTTGCTGCAAAGCAAGTCGACTGTTTTCCATAGAGATATTGGCTTTATTGATTGCCGTACGTGTCTGTCGCTGATCCCATATTGGCACACTAACGTTCACGCCCACATTGGTAGCGAAATTGTTTTTAAGCTGAGTGCCATAAGCATTGTCGCTCATAGAGGTAACATTGGTCGAGACACCACCTGAGACACTTACGGTAGGCATGCGCTGCGCTTTTGCGCTCTGAACAGCTAGCTCGCTCGACTGGATAGCTAATCGCTGACTTTCTAGCTCGGGGCGATAAGCCACCGCTTTCTCATAAACCGATTGCAGAGAAGGAATCGTTTGCAGTGCGTCACCATTCAGATCATCAGGCAAAGCCACCTCAAACTCCTCATCACCGGTAAGCTCAAGCAGTTCTTTAAGTTGTCGAGTGTAGTTGCGCAAGTTCGATTGCTGCGCCACAACGTTATATTCGTCATTGGCACGCTGCGCTGTAAGTTGTGCCAAATCTGACTTACTGAACGTTCCAACGTCTACCATCGTCTTTCCACGCTCCTCATTGGCCTGACTGAACTCGAGGTTTTGCTTATTAATCTTAATCGCCTCGGCGGTATAAAGGATCTGCACATAGATTTGTGCGATCTGTTCCTGGATAGAGTTAGCAGTGATTGCCGAATCCGTTTCTGCCTGAAGCTCGGACAGCTGATTCTGTTTGATCTTCAGACGGTTTTGGTTTCCGTTCCACACAGTCCAATTGAAGTTCACTCCATAAGTACCATTGTAGAACACCTTGTCTGTCGTTGTCTCTACATAACCATTAGCCACTTGCTGGCGTCCCGTCTCGGGGAATGGCGTGTAAGACACGTTTTGGGACGTGGAAGCGCTCACCGAGGGAAAAAGTTCAGCCTTCGACTGCAACACGTCCTCATGCGCTGACTGTTTAGTCAGTATGTTCTGCTTTAAGGAGATGTTGTGTTGAAGTGCATAATCAATACATTCTTGCAATGTCCATTTGCGTGCCTCAATGTTTTGGCAAGCCAATAGTCCCATTGCAAGAAGCATGTAAGTAGTCAACTTTTGTTTTTTCATACTCTTTACTCTGTTTTCTGTCTGCAAAAGTAAGAGTATTAACGATGTCACACAAGGCCTTGTCGATAATTATATTACGTTAATTGTAAAAATCCAGCCAATCATCGACAAAGCCTTGTCATTAACACTATTTAATCGTTGAAGTGATTGAGCCGTGCGATGTACTTGCCCAGTATATCAAACTCAAGGTTGACTACCGTTCCTAGCTGAATATCAGCAAAGTTGGTATGCGTGCGTGTATAAGGAATGATAGCCACCGTGAAGGTATTGTCGGTAGGGTTGCATACCGTAAGCGACACACCATTGACAGTGACCGAACCCTTATCTACGGTGAAATAACCTTTCTGCGCCATGGCTTTGTTCAGAGGAAACTCGAAGGTGAAATAGGTTGACCCACCAGCGTCTTCCATACCGATACATTTGGCGGTCTCGTCTACATGACCTTGCACGATGTGTCCATCAAGACGTCCGTTCATCAGCATAGAACGTTCCACGTTGACACGATCACCCACCTGAAGCAGTCCTAAGTTGGTACGAATCAATGTCTCTTTCATTGCTGTTACAGTATAGGTATCATTACAGATGTCCACCACCGTCAGGCAAACGCCATTATGCGCCACGCTTTGGTCAATCTTTAGCTCATTAACAAAAGAGCAACGCAAGGTGAAATCCATATTTTCTCTATCTGTACGGATGGCCACCACTTCTGCCATCTCTTCCACTATTCCACTAAACATGATTTTATCTTTCTATTGATTATGTTTCTTTCTCTTATATTGTTATGGTGGTTCTTCAGCTCCATCCTTCACCTTAGGAGTAATGCAATTCCAATCTAGAGATAGCCTGAACGCCACTTTACACC
>CAVHUZ010000005.1:0-63224 GCA_963639545.1 Bacteroidaceae bacterium | reverse complement strand
CTATTTATTAAAAATAATAAAATAATGGTTTTTAATCTAATAAGATATCAAAAAGTCTTTTCACATCCGTGTAAAAGTTCTAACTTTGCATATACGAATGTATTTCGGTTCAATAAGAGTATTAAAAGTAATCATGAAGGCTCACATAGAGATGTTAGCCTTATAGTAAAAAGATTAATTCAACGTATAATTATGAAACATGTTCTACTCACAGCGGCTTTGGTCGCTGCTTGTGCATCGGCTTCAGCTCAAAGCTTGCACACCCTTTCTACATCTGTAGATCCCACCATGATGGCTCTTGGTATCTCAGCCAATGGTAAGTATGTAACCGGTTCTACCTATGATGGCTATATGTTTGTAGCTGATTGGGAGGCTGGAAAGATTCAGTTTGCTGAAAACAAAGACGAACTCGGTGCTCAGGGTCGTGCCGTTTCTGACGAAGGTGTGGCTTATGGCTTCAACGTCAACGCTTTCTCTTTGAACATTGAGGGCGACACTGCTACCATTTGGGGACAAAACTCTATGGCAGATGGTGTTACTCGTGATGGTGCAGTGGTTGTTGGTAATCTTGATACAGATGGCGACTATGAAACCAATGCATGCTATTGGAAGGACGGTCAGTTTTACAGACTGCCCGAACCAACAGAGAGCTGGGTAGGTTTCGAGATAAGCGGTACAGCTGCTAAGTATGTTAGCGATGATGCTTCTACAATCGTAGGTTACTACATTGACAATTTCTCTACTTATCCAGCAATCGCTTGGCATCGTAATGCAGGTGACTCAACTTACTCAGTAGTACCTTTCTGCAAGCGTTGGTACGATGGATCATATGATTTGAATACTGGTCATCCATACCAAATGTTCACTCCAAGTGGTGTGAGCAGCGATGGTAAATGGGTTGCTATGACTGTGCAGACCATTGATTCTTGGTTCCCAGTGATGGCTCGCTATAACGTTGAGGAAGATTCTTTGGAGGTGATTTCTGCTCCATCTGACGATTACGATGAACAGACAATCTATGCTACGGGTATTGCTAATGATGGTACATTGATTGGTTTTGTAGAGAATGACAATTACGATCGTGTAGCTCTCTATTGCAAGGCTGGCGAGACAACGTTCCAAAAACTCTCTGAGGCATTCCCAACAGTAGAGGGTCTTCAGACCTATGACAACAACGGCTGGTGTGTTCCTACTGGTATCACACCTAACGGCAAGTATATCGTAGGTTACTCTTCTGTACAGATTGATGGCGCGTCAGATGACGATGGTGGCTTCGGCTATGAGACCTTCATCCTCGATACAGATAGCGACAATGGCTTGGATGGCATCAATAACGTGAACGGTGATGAGGCTAAGGCTAAGACCGTTGCAACCTATAGTACCGATGGACGTCGCGTAAACGCTAACCAATATCACGGTTTGGTAATCACTAAGACCGCTAACGGAAAGGCTAGCAAGAGCGTAAAGCGTTAAACATAACTTAGATAACAAATGAGAAAGCCCTTCAGCATCGATTGCTGAAGGGCTTTTTAGATTCCTTTTGGCGAGCAACTCAGGACGTTTTCCTCCGTCGAAGCAATCGCTCAGAGTCTGTCGAAGCAGTCGCTCAGTCAGTTGAGGCTACTACGATAGAGCCTTAAGAGCTTCGATTTGGCTAACAAACTCGCGATGAAACTTTCCAAAAAGGGTTAACGTCTCTTGCCGTTGCTCCTCGTCGCGCGTCCACATAGATATTTCTTTGCTTTGATGTGCCACGATGTATTTGGCGCAACGAGCAATCTTTCGTTTGTTGTTACGTGCTTGAAGTTGGTCACCTTGTATCGCATCACAACGATCAAACGAAGTGGTGGTGAGTTTCTTCATAAACCTTTCATATCGATTGTAGAGCAGCGCCATCTCCATCATCTTATCAGGTTGCGCAGCAAGGTCGTCCATATTGAGAAGATCGGCAATATGCTCATGACTCCAGTCTTGCTCCGTGAGCCAATGCCACTGAAACCATAGCACCTTCTCCAGCGCCAACAGTTGTTCTTGTAGACGGTCCACTCCTTCCTCGTTGGTGTCTCTGAATAGTTCAAAAGTATAGCGTGTCAGCGCCACAGGTTCACATTCGGGCAACGATTCTTGATCTAATGAACATCCAGCGATGCGAATATTCCAACGATGGTTGTGATATTTCACCAGCACCTCCGAACTCTTTTGCATAAGCAGGTCTAGCGATCCTTGTGCAGGAATCTCTCCGATATATTCTAGATTCTCCTTGTGGTCACGTAAGGTAAGCGTTCCATCATCGTGCCAGATGCACAAGATCTCTTGCTGACTGTCCTTGATAGACAAGCTGAATCGGTCATCGTTGGGCTTTCCTTTGAAGGCAAACGTGTGCTGATGTAGTTGCTCAGGGGTGAGCGTCAAGTCGTTGCTAGCCTTGTTACCATCCTTGTCTGTCACGCCAAAGCCAAACTCGGGCATGCACAGCTCTATGTCAAAAGGCTTCCCTTCGTTTCTTGGGGTGAGATGAACGTTGACGGTCTGTCCGTCGGTAAAGCAACTCTTAGCAAACACCCATCCTTTATCGGTTTGTTGCCCCTTATTGCAAGTGATGTCGCCATACCGCCAATGCATCTGAAGCGTAATCTTTTCCCGATCTTCCTCCACACATTTCACAAAGTCGTTAGGCGCCATTCCTAGGTTGATAGCTCTGCAAGGCTTCACGTCCTCATCATCCTCACCTAGCACTGCGACGTCGATGTCGCCCAGTTGGGGGTCGTCTTCCCAATCGTCCGTGTCGTGCTGGCTGAACACCACGAAGGTGAGTCGGCTTTGTTGGCGAAAGTCTGGGTTCTTACATAACCAATAAGTCACCTCGTTACTTACCAGTACGGGTGAAGCTAGATAAGGAGATTGGCATGTCAACGGGTATTCGATGTCCGTCCATGCCTCTGTGCAAGCTTGTGCGTTGTTATCCATCTTGTTGTGTTGTGTTATCGTTAGAATGTGCTTAAAGTATTTGTCGCCAAGCGTGAATGCCCTTTCCCTACGGCATCTTTGGCGAAACGGAATGCAAAGTTACTAAAATTTACTTGAATAATAGCTCATCTTTATCCCTCGTTCTATGACGTTTTGGGGATTTTCCCTAGTCAAATAGGGAAATAGGATAATGGCTGTTAGGAAAAAGTTTTTACCTTTGCATATTATAATCAATAGATGACAGTCATGAAACAGAGCGTTGCAGTATTGATGGGTTCAGCCCTGATATTGTCAGGATGTGGAACATATACAGGTTCGGGTGCTTTTGCAGGTGCTCAGTTTGGTACGATTTTGGGAAGCGCTATCGGTGGTCTCTCTGGCGGCCCGCGTGGTTCTGACGTGGGAACAATTGTCGGAATGGTAGGTGGCGGTGTGATAGGCGCAGCTATTGGTAGTGCGGCTGACAAGCAAGATGCGCAGGATGTTCACGACCATTATGCTCGTGTGCAAGAGAATAAGGCACGTGGCGTCAACCCGTATTCTTCTCAGCAGACCAGTCAAGAAGCTACACGCAACTATAATCCTGATCCTGAATACAACAATCAGCTCACAGGCACAGAGTGTTCGGCAACCGACCTGAGTGGCTTCGACTCTACCAACTCAGGTGATGACCGCTTGTATGACTTCCAAGGGAGCGACTACACCGGGTCATATAGCGCTGCCACACCATCGACCACGCTGCCATCCGAATCCAGCGTTGAGGATCTCACGTCTCATCTCGACTATACCCCAAACATCGAAATCAGCAATGCGCGCTTTGTAGATGATAACGAAGACGGTGTCTTGAGTCGTGGCGAAACCGGTAAAGTGATCTTTGAGGTGCGCAATAAGGGCAGCCAAACCCTTTACGATGTGATACCTTCAGTGATTGAAGTCAACGACAATCGCCATCTCTACATCAGTCCGAGCATCCATGTGGAGAGCATCGCTCCTGGTCGAGGCATCCGTTACACCGCCCTTGTCAAGGCAGATAAGAAGCTAGCCAACGGAAAGGCACGTTTTGCGGTTACCGTCCTTCAGGGAAAGAAGAGCATCAGTAAGGTGACTGAGTTTGACATCACGACACGTAAGTAACCCTTACGAATGTAAGAAGAAGACCTAATATAGAACCAATATATTAAAAGATCGGGCAACAATGAGGAGACTTTCATTGTTGCCCGAATTCTTTTTTGTGTTGTGTCTACTAGTGGTCTGAGGTATGATAAGTGCTCAACATCTATCCAACCAAAAATGGTTGACCGAAGCAAATGAGACTCAGGTGTGTTAAGTAGAGTTTCTATTTATCGATAGTCGTAATGTTCTCTTTGACAGTGTAGCCCGCATATTGCTTGCTGATGATCATCATCACCATTGGTGTCATGCTGTAGCTCATCTCCTGTCCGCGTGTGATGGTGTATGAGAGGGTGAGCTCGTTCTTGCCCGTGACGCTTACCTTGGGTGATGAGGTCTCTGTGTAACGATTGGTAGAGGGGAGAATCTTTGCGATGACCATCTGCTTGCTGAAATCGATCTCAGTAGGTTTGCCATCCTTTCCCATCACTGTGGCATAGCCAAAATAGCGTTCTAGCTCGCTCTGTGAGGTAGCCTTTACCAGCACGTTAGTGGGCGCGGTGTTGTTGACAAAGTAATGTTGTGCTTCTACGGCTTTGATACTGTCTTTGCTTGTGGCACAACTGCTGATTGCCATCACACCACCAGTAAGGAGCGCTAGGGCCATTAGTTTCGTTTTCATCGTCATTTCTAGTTTATGTATTTTTTGTTTTCTTTCTATATACTAAATACATAAACTGCCGAAACATTGCCTACGGTTTCAAAAAAATATCATCTTTAGGGTAGAAAAAGAGTCACGGACACGTTCTCCGAGGAGAATGTGCCCGTGCTATATCTTGTGTTATGATAGTCGATGTGACGAGGGTAGGGT
The DNA here is from genome assembly GCA_963639545.1 of Bacteroidaceae bacterium. Classification (GTDB taxonomy): domain Bacteria; phylum Bacteroidota; class Bacteroidia; order Bacteroidales; family Bacteroidaceae; genus Prevotella. The sequence continues at coordinate 58,276 of CAVHUZ010000005.1, read as the reverse complement.
GCTTATAGCACGCCATTGCTACCTTGCTTGAGGTGGTTGAAGAAGCTCGACCATGAGTTGCCCCCTTGTGTCTTACCACGCTTTGCGTTATTGTTGTCGTTACGACCAGTGTTACTGCGTGCTTTCTCAATCTTCTTCTCTGCTATCAGTCGTGCCTCTTTCTTATCCGTAGAGGTGCTTGCTTTGCGTTTCGCCACGCTAGGCTTGTCCTCCGTCTTGCCCCAGTGAGGCATGAAAGCGTAGCATACGCCAGCCATACCATATTCGATTTCGGGTGTTTGTATAGGCGATTCGGGTTCGCTTGTGTAGGGAAAAATGTCTTCAGGCTTGAGCATCTCTATACGCATATATGCCACACCCGAGTTGAGCATGTGAAGCTCGCGTGCTGCTGCGTATGAAAGGTCTATCACTCTGCCCTTGACAAAAGGTCCTCTGTCTGACACTCTGACCACTACCGATCGGCCGTTAGTGGGGTTGGTCACCTTGAGCCTTGTACCAAAGGGCAGGCTTCGGTGAGCGCAAGTGAGGCTGTCGCGGTTATACCGCTCGCCGTTGCTCATCTTTCTGCCGTGAAGGGAGTTGCTATAATAGGATGCTTTACCGCTGTGGTCGCTTTGCGCCATGCCATCTAGGCTGAACGCCAAGCATGCTAATGTGGCTAAAACGAATATATATCGATATGCGTGATGTATCTGTTGCATGATGCAAAGATACGAAAAAATCCTGAAATCTCGAAGCTAACCCGTTGATGATTAGCATTATATCTAATCAATTTAGATTTCTTTACAATCGCCAAACCGCTTCTCTTGCCTTATTGTTACCCTCGTTTGACGCCCCCGAAAGGTAGGTTTGATATCCTTGTTGAGGCTCTCTGATGCCAGTATAGGTAAGGTCTGACGGAAGAAAACATTTTGTTTTTCTATAAAAAATAAATTAAAAGTGGATGAAAAATAATTTATTTCTCATCCACTTTCCTATTTTGTTTTCTTAACATTCAGCCCCTTTCGTTTTGCGAAAGCATAGCTGCTGAGATGTTACGATATTCGTTGTGTCGCTTATACGATGCCTTGATCCAGCATAGCCTTAGCCACCTTCATGAAGCCAGCGATGTTAGCGCCCTTGACATAGTCAACGTATCCGTCAGCCTGTGTGCCATACTTGACGCACTGCTCGTGGATTGACTGCATGATGTAATGCAACTTCTGATCCACTTCCTCTGCGCTCCAGTGTAGACGGATAGAGTTTTGGGTCATCTCTAGGCCTGATGTTGCCACGCCACCTGCGTTGACAGCCTTGCCAGGAGCGAAGAGCTGATGAGCAGCTACAAACTTATCTACAGCCTCTGCGGTGCAACCCATGTTGCTCACCTCAGCTACGCAGTCAGGATGATTAGCCAGGATCATGTCTGCATCCTCACCGTTGAGCTCGTTCTGTGTAGCACATGTGAGATAGATGTCGGCCTTCTGCTCCCATGGCTTGCGACCTGCGATAAACTGAGATCCAGCAAACTTCTCTGCATAAGGTGCGCAGATGTCGTTGCCGCTAGCACGTAGCTCTAGCATATACTCGTTCTTCTCGCCACTGATACCTGCTGGGTCATAGATGTATCCGTCAGGACCACTGATCGTGATCACCTTTGCACCGAGCTGGGTAGCCTTCTGTACAGCGCCCCAAGCTACGTTACCGAAGCCTGATACCACGATGGTCTTACCCTTAAGGCTGAGACCCTTCTTCTCCAACATATGGTTGACAAAGTAGAGAGCGCCATAACCGGTAGCTTCTGGACGAAGGATAGAACCGCCATATTCGTAGCCCTTACCTGTGAGAGTGCCTCCGTGGAACTGGCTGGTGAGCTTCTTGTACTGACCGAAGAGATAACCTATCTCACGGCCACCTACGCCGATGTCACCTGCTGGGCAGTCCTCATCTGGACCGATATATTTGTAAAGCTCTGACATGAACGCCTGGCAGAAGCGCATAATCTCAGCGTCGCTCTTGCCGCGAGGTGAGAAGTCGGATCCACCCTTGCCACCGCCCATAGGCAATGTGGTGAGAGCGTTCTTAAAGGTCTGCTCAAAGCCTAAGAATTTCAGGATAGAAAGGTTTACTGAAGCGTGGAAACGCAAACCGCCTTTGTACGGGCCAATGGCGCTATTAAACTGTACGCGGTAACCGATGTTCACCTGTACGTTGCCTTGATCGTCCACCCATGGCACACGGAACGTGATGATACGTTCAGGCTCTACCATGCGCTCAATGATCTTTGCTTTCTCAAACTCGGGATGCTGGTTATAAACGTCCTGTACAGAGATTAGCACTTCACGCACTGCTTGAAGAAATTCTGATTCGCCTGGATGCTTTTGTTCCAAGCTTTGCATGATTTTCTCGACTTCCATAGTAATGATAATTTAAATGGTTTTGGTTATGTTGTGTATTGTATTGTCTACAAGGCAAAAGTATGTATTAATCTTGAAACAACCAAGCAAACAAAAGCTTTTTTTTTCAACAAAGATTTTGCCAAAATATCCTCTCGGTGGCGTTATATCGAGATTAGCTTGCAAAAAAATAGTGATACCTTGACTTTTGCTACTAAAAGTTAGGCAAGTCACGTCGAATTTCGTATTTTTGCCTAAAATATAATAAATGCAAATGAACAGTCAATTGCCCGAGAAATGGGATAAATTTTATCTCAAGGATGTCACGTTTGTCAACTTGATGATGCGGCGTATCTATAACGTGCTCATCGTTGCCAATCCCTATGATGCCTTCATGCTGGAGGACGACGGACGCGTGGAAGAGAAGATCTATAACGAATATATGGAACTAGGCCTGCGTTATCCGCCCACGTTCACCCAGGTATCTACCATCGAGGAAGCCGAAAAGGTGCTCAATACGGTGGAGGTGGACCTTGTGATATGTATGCCGGGTAATGCGGACAACGACGCCTTTGACGTAGCGCGAGCCATCAAAGCACGCTTCCCCGAGATCCACTGCGTGGTGCTCACCCCCTTCAGTCATGGTATCACACGCCGTATGGAACATGAGGACCTTAGCATCTTTGATTATGTGTTCTGCTGGTTGGGCAATACCAACCTCATCATGTCCATTATCAAACTGATGGAAGACCAGCTCAACATTGAGAACGATATCCTCGAGGGTGGGGTACAGATGATCATGTTGGTTGAGGATAGCATCCGCTTCTACTCGTCCATCCTACCTTATTTATATAGCTATATCCTCAAGCAGAGTCAGAACTTTGCCACCGAAGCGCTCAACCCCCATGCCGCTACGATGCGTATGCGTGGACGACCTAAGGTGGTGCTGGCACGCAACTATCAAGAAGCCTGGGAGACCTATAATAAGTATAAGGACAACTGCCTTGGCGTGATCTCCGACGCACGCTTCCCCCTCACGCCGCCGCATCTTCAGGGCGGAACCAGCGCTGAGGTTAAGGACCCCCTTGCCGGTCTGAAGCTCCTCCGTGCCATCCGGCAAGAGGACGAATATGTGCCGCTGATCATGGAGAGCTCCGAAAGCAGCAACCGTGCCTTGGCTGAGGCAGAAGGATTCAGGTTTGTGGATAAGAACTCAAAGAAGATGAGCGTAGACCTACGCCACTTGATAGAAGAGCATATGGGCTTTGGCGACTTTATCTTCCGTGACCCCAAGACCGGACGGAAGGTGATGCGCATACGCAATCTCAAAGAACTGCAAGACAACATCTTCAAGATCCCTCGCGACTCTATGCTCTATCACATCAGTCGTAACCACATGAGCCGTTGGCTCTCGGCACGTGCCATCTTCCCCGTGTCAGCCTTCTTGCGCAACATCACGTGGCATAAGCTGCAGGATGTAGACCTTCATCGTAAGATCATCTTTGATGCCATCGTGGAATATCGAAGAATGAAAAACCTTGGCATCGTGGCTGTGTTCGACCGAAATAAGTTTGACCGTTATGCCCACTTTGCCCGCATCGGCGATGGATCGCTCGGAGGCAAAGGACGTGGATTGGCATTCCTGGATAACATCATCAAGATGCATCCCGAGCTCAATCATTATGAACATGCTTCTGTTCAGATTCCTAAGACGGTGGTGCTCTGTACGGATATCTTTGACGAGTTTATGGAGAACAACGACCTCTATCAGATAGCTCTCAGTGATGCCACAGACGAAGAGATCCTCAAAGCCTTCCTTGCTGCCCAACTGCCGGATAAGTATATGGACGACTTCTTGGCATTCTTTGAAGCTACCCACTCGCCGATAGCCGTGCGATCGAGCTCGCTCTTGGAAGATTCCCACTACCAGCCCTTTGCCGGCATCTATTCTACCTATATGATTCCGTGTCTACAGGACAAGTATCAGATGCTCAGCATGCTCGCCTGTGCCGTCAAGGGTGTCTATGCCTCGGTGTTCTATCATGACTCTAAGGCTTACATGACAGCCACAAGCAATGTCATTGACCAAGAGAAGATGGCGGTGATCCTGCAGGAAGTGGTGGGCAATCAGCATGGTGGACGCTACTATCCCAACATGTCGGGTGTGTTGCGGTCGCTCAATTTCTACCCGATAGGTGACGAGAAGAGCGAGGAAGGTATCGTTTCGCTTGCCTTGGGTCTAGGCAAATATATCGTTGATGGAGGGCAAACGTTACGTTTCTCGCCCTATCATCCCCACCAGATACTGCAGCTCAGTGAGCAACGCACAGCGCTCCGGCAGACGCAGACGCAGTTTTATGCGCTCGATACCCGCAATGTGACTGAGAGCTTCAAGGTGGACGATGGCTTCAACCTGCTCAAGCTCACTGTTAAGGATGCCGAACAGGATCACACCTTGCAGTATATCGCCTCCACGTACGATCCGCATGATGATGTGATACGTGATGGTATCTATGATGGTGGACGTAAGCTCATCACCTTCTGCGGCGTGTTGCAGCACGATGTCTTTCCGCTATCCGAACTTCTACAAATGGTGATGCGTATGGGTTCGGAGGCTATGCGTCGGCCCGTAGAGATCGAGTTTGCTTGTAACCTAGATGAACATCGTGTGGGATCATTGTATCTGCTGCAGATACGACCTATCGTTGACGATAAGCAGATACTCAAGGAAGACCTCCAGACCATCCCCGATGAACGTTGCTTGCTGCGCAGCGATCTGTCTTTAGGGCATGGTGTGCAGGAGGATCTGTGCGATGTGGTGTATGTGAAAACTAGTGACGCATTCTCAGCTGCAGACAATCCGCGCATCGCTGAAGAGATTGAGAAGATCAATCAGGAGTTTCTTGCCTCTGGGCGCAACTACATCTTGATAGGCCCAGGACGCTGGGGCTCTAGTGATCCGTGGCTGGGCATACCCGTGAAGTGGCCGCATATATCGGCAGCTCGCTTGATAGTGGAGCTCGGACTGAAGCAGTATCAAGTGGATCCCAGTCAGGGAACTCACTTCTTCCAGAACCTCACCTCTTTTGGTGTGGGCTATTTCACCATCAATCCATTCCGCCATGACGGATTGTTCTGTAAGGAAGTACTTGATCAGATGCCAGCAGTCAGTGAGACGCCACATGTGCGCCATGTGCGGTTTGAGCATCCGTTGCGTGTGATGATGGATGGAAAGAAGCAACAAGGTGTGGTGTTACTACCCGAGAAAAAATAAACGTGAAGGCCTACCGCGTGTTTTGCGGTAGGCCTTCACGTTTAGTGTGATGTGTGCTGCGTCAATATCTGACGAAGAAGGTATGTCGCGTTCTGATTTCGTGCCACACCCATGCTGATGGTGTAAGGGTAGGTTACATCTGTACCAAGTTCTATCTCGAAGCAAAAGTTGACGAATCGATATCCGGTTTCCTCGGAGAGACGAGAAAGCTCAAGGTCATGTGTGGCAATGATGCCCGTGACATTCTTGGTAGAAATATATTCTAAGAACAGTCGTGAGCCATTCAGCTTGTCAAGCGAGTTGGTTCCTTTGAGTATCTCATCCAGAATCACCAACGTACCCATCGAATTGGGTTCGGCAGATGCGATGTCCACTTGCTCAATGAGTTGCTGTAGCCTAAGCAGTTCGGCATTGAAGTAAGAGATGCCATGTGAGAGGTCATCCGTGGTGCGCATGCTGGTGAAAAGCTGGTACACCGACACTGCTAATGAGCTCGCAAAGACAGGCATGCCGCAGCAAGCCAACACATAATTGATACCCACGGCACGAAGGAAGGTACTCTTACCCGCCATGTTCGCACCCGTGATGATGTAATAATGAAAATCGAAAACATCGAAATTGTTCTTCACGGCATCCGCACCGAGAAACGGATGATAGAGTTGCTCTGCTTCAAATACCACATCTTCGGTCTCTATCCATTCTGCATCTGTAGTATCAGGTTCGTTCATGCGGAGGGTAGCCATTGATACCATAGCATCAAACTGACTGATGCGATCCAGCCATTGCGCAAATCGTGCATTGTAGTGGTGCTGCCATTTGGCATAATGCCTAACGATACGAAAGTCGATTAACGAGAAGGCATTGAAGAGCAAGATACCTATCTCGTTGCTGCGGTTGACGATGCTCTGCAGCAAACGATCTATCAAGTCAATCGAGGTGGCGCTCTGTTGCACGTCGCTCTGCCATGACTGAAGCAGCGCTGAATCGAAATGCGTGCTATTGACCAAAGCTATGAGACGTGCATAACCATTGAGCTGCTGTTGCAAAGGCTCCATCACGTTCATAATGCGTTTCACCTTTCGCCCAGCTAAGAGCGATGCTACGAGCACATTGATGATGCCCCATGCTATCGGAAGGGCTGCGGGTACGATGTGACCAAACGAAAGGAATATGCTGATATAGAACCCTACGAGGTTGGCATTGCACAGAAGGTGAAACGCCGGGGCTGTCATCCAATGGGGGATGTTGATGAGGTTGCTCTCGGTTAAGGCTTCCTTGACCTGTGTTGTGTTGATGAGCGAAGAGCGTCGTTGCGCCTTAAACGCCATGAGAAAATCCTCCTTAGCAGCCAGCTCCTTGCTAGCTTCGACATATGCATGGATGACCTTGTATGTCTTGGGGCGATCCTTGCTGATGAGCGCACCTTGTAGGATTTGGGCTAAGCGGTCACTTCCGCCTGTGGTGACGGTGCGGTTGATACGCTGAAAGAGCGAGTGCTCACCAAAGATGTCTAGGTCGTAGGTATAAGCGTGCTTGGTGTCAATGTACTGAGAACCATTGTCGAAGTGGTGAAAGTCGCCCATGAGGTAAGCTTTCTCGTGCTGGTAGGCGGTGAACAAGGCTTTCTTTTCCTCTATCTGCTTGTCGTTGAGCTGGTCACGTCGGCGGATGTACCAATAGCCCGCAAACACGATGGCTGCCGCAAGGACGTATCCCACTGAGGCTGTATGGAATGCGTACAGCCCTAAAAGGATTAGGCCGAGAATGAAAGTAAGCATCTCGCCAATGATAAACGTGCGATTCCGACTTTGGTGTATGCGTAATGATTCCTCTAGAAGAGTGGTCTTGGTGAGGTAATGGGAGTATATATAAGAGAAGGTAGTTGTCATGTAACTTTATGTTTTGCACGGGCAAAGGTATTAAAATCCGTGTAAAAGCTAGATGACATAGTTGTTAATAATGGTTGTAATGCTTTGTTTTTTCTTGTCAACTATAAATATTCTTTCTATCTTTGCATAATATAAGAAAGTAGGCGCAATGCTTGTTTTAGTATAATAATCACTTTATAATCAACAAAATAATGAAAAAATCGTTATGGGCAGCACTGATTTTGCTCTGCCTTGGAACGGTAGTTCCTACACATGCTATTGACCGTAAGTCGCTTGCGGCATATGCAGCATCACTCAAGGGAAAGAAAAAGGCTGATCTGAAAGCCGCACTTGAGGACCTTATGAAGCCATCTAAAGTGTTGAGCTATGGAAGCGGAAGTAACAACACATGGTGGGGATTCTATCAGACCGACCGTGACCCGCAGACCAACGAGTGTTACAACCGATATAGTTCGCAGAAGTTCTACTTCGGATCAAGCAACAATGGTGCCGCAATCTCAGGTATGAATATCGAGCACTCGTTCCCTAAAAGCTGGTGGGGTGGAGCGAAGAACAATGCTTACAAGGATCTATACAACCTCTATCCAAGTGATTCAAAGGCCAACTCTTCTAAGAGCAACTATGCTATGGGTAAGGTTGAAAAGGCGAGTTGGGAAGACGAAGGTTACGATAAGGTAGGTACTGGAACCATCAATGGACAAAGCGGTGTGAAATGCTGGGAACCTGGCGATCAGTATAAAGGCGATTTCTCACGTGGCTATATGTATATGGCGGTGGTATATGGCTCTCTTAACTATGTCAATACGGGTCTTCAGACAATGACCAATGAGGATTATCCCGGACTGAAAGCGTGGGCTTCCAAACTGTATATCGAATGGGAGCAGCTTGATAAGGTGGATAGCCTAGAGTGTGCGCGTAACAATGCGGTGGCTAAGATCCAAGGCAATCGTAACCTCTTTGTGGATTATCCCAACCTGGCTCAATATGTTTGGGGTGATAGCGTGGATGTAGCGTTTGATCCAACAACAGCTCTGTCTACTGCAAGCGACGATAAACGTTATTTCGACTATAATCCTTCGCCAGACCCAGAGCCCAATCCCGATGGCGATGAGATGAAGTTTGTGAAGACTGATGAGGTCGTTGCTGGACGTCCTTATCTGTTGGTGATAGACAATGGCACATCGTTACGCATCATCAAACCTTATTCTAGCAATACGGGATATCTGTATACCGCCACGGTAGAGTATGCTAACGATACTATCTACGCAGAGAACCTTGATAACGTGTTTACATTCACTGCGCAAGGAGAAGGCTTTGCCATCAAGGATAGTCAAGACCGTTACTATAACGCCAATGTCGCTGATGCAAAGTTCTCGCTAGTTACCGATCCATCCGAAGCTGACGCATGGACCTTTTCTTCGGCAGGTGATGGTACCTTCTATATCGAGTCGTGCGAGAAAGCGATACAGTATAGCTCCGTATACTATCACGTAGGATGCTACGATACAGATCAAACAGCAAGACCAATGCTCTTTGCACAGTATAGTCCTGTGACTGCTATTCATACCGCTACCGCAACGTCAAAGGTTGATAACGCCACTATCTATACCATTCAGGGTCAAGCTGTGGGTACAGATGCTACGCGTCTGCCACATGGATTGTATATCAAAGGTGGAAAGAAATTTGTGATTAGATAAGGTCTAAAAACGAAAAAAGGACTACCGCTGTAGTCCAACCTTTGTTAACCTTAAATCTAATACTATGAAAAACACGTTGCAAATGTACGGCGTTTCTCTGAAACGTGCAAGCATTCTGTAATGTATTTTGCATAAAAAGCTAACTTCTTGACATATATCAAGAAAATAACAAACTGTAATCGTCACTTAATCAAGATAAAGATGAATATCAATATACAGAAGAAATGGCAGTTTCAGTTGGGCTCGTTGCTCGTTGTGATCATCTTGCTGGCAACAGCTGCAGTGAGCAGAGATGGCAAACTGATGGGCAGAAAGATAGCTCAGAGAGGCGAAGCCGTTGCTGATACCACAGCCCAGGTGAAGCAAGCGATGACCATAGAAGCTGATGGCAGCGTCGTGGTCAATACCGCTGATCTTGGAAAGGATATCACCGGATATGGTGGTGTGGTGCCTCTTCGCATCACGCTCAAGGATGATAAGGTGGTGAAGGTTGAAGCCATGCGCAATGATGAGACCCCCGAGTTTTTCAATCAAGCGCGTCAGCTGCTTTCGCGCTGGAACGATAAAACCATTGATGAGGCTTTGGAGATGGAGGTGGATGGTGTGTCTGGGGCAACCTACTCGTCTAAGGCGATTATTGGTAATATGCATGCTGGTCTCGCTTACGCTAAGAATCAGATTCAGACGTCAGCGCCTCAGATGGGTTTTGATGTCTCTGCAAAGTCGTTGGCAGGACTATTGGTGGCTATTATGGCAGCCGTGCTCCCGCTCTTCATACGCAATAAGGTGTATCGCATCTGTCAGCAAGTGCTCAATGTGGCAGTTCTCGGATTTTGGTGTGGTAGCTTCTTGTCTTATTCGGCGATCCTCGGATATATGAGCAATGGTATGAACGTGTTGGCATTGATCGTGCCAGTGATCTTGTTGGTCACCGCATTTGTCTACCCATTGTTCGGAAAGAAGTCGTACTATTGTACCCATGTATGTCCATTCGGCTCGCTCCAAGAACTCGCAGGTAGATGCTCAAAGCACAAGATGCGCATCAGTGCCGATACCATTAAGAAGCTAGACACGTTTAGAGAAGTGCTGTGGGCAGTGCTGATGTTGCTCTTGCTTGTAGGTGTGTGGGCTGATTGGGTCAACTATGAACCTTTCTCTGCTTTCGTCTTCCAAAATGCACATTGGGTGGTGATAGTCATTGCGGTCGTTTTTGTGCTCCTGTCCTTTGTGGTGATGCGCCCCTATTGTCGTTTTGTTTGCCCCATGGGAACCCTCTTGAAAGTGGCACAGGGAGGTTGGGTGAAACGCAAGTAATCTAAATAAAAATTCCATTAAAGCCACCTTGGTATCTATCAAGGTGGCTTTAATATATAATAAGGTATAAAGAAAAGGTCAAAACACCTCTATCGTTCCATAGATAAAAGGAAAATGCAATCAAATATTTTGATGAGTTCAGATTAATAACTAACTTTGCAACTTGCTAATATGGCCTTATGGCTATTATTTGCTGGCTAACAAGTACGGTATAAATGATGGCCTTATAAGGTAAAGAATAAGCCTTCTTTGGCGCAGGCAATGAGCTACAAAGCGTAGCTATAGATTAGAAAAAGATGAAGTTTTCAGAATCGTTACAATCCCGATACACCCAAGAACAATATTCGGCACGTGAGGCACAACGCCTCGCCGAGTTTATTGCTTGGGGGCCAGAGGTGTTCCAAGTGGCTCGTATCATGCTCAAGCATGGTGTGCTGCAATTGTTGCGCGACAATGATGGCGGTCTGACTGTGTACGAAGTGGCTGCGCAGACCGTGTTCTCGCCTTATGCAGCCAAGTGCTTGCTAGAGGCATCCTTGAGCATTTCGTTGGTGTTAATCGATCCTGCGACGGGACGATATCGCTTGGCTAAGACGGGATGGTTCTTGATCAATGATCCAGCAACGCGTGTCAATATCGACTTCAATCATGATGTCAACTATCAAGGAATGTTTGCCTTAGAACAATCGCTGCTTCAGGGAAAGCCCGAGGGGTTGCGTTGCTTTGGTGAATGGCCCACGATATATGAAGGATTGTCGCAGTTGCCCGCAGAAGCGCAGAAGAGTTGGATGGCTTTTGACCATTTCTATAGCGACTCTTCGTTTGGTGACGCTTTGCGTATCGTCTACGACAACTATGGCGTGCGTACCCTCTACGATGTTGGGGGTAACACTGGAAAGTGGGCTTTGGCAAGCGTAGCTTATAACGATGAGGCTCAAGTGACGGTTATTGACCTACCGCAACAGATCGAGATGATGCAGCGCAACATCTCAGGTAAGATAGGGGCGGAACGGATTAATGGCATAGGAATGAACCTGCTGAATCCCGAAAACGCATTTCCACAACACACCCAAGCTCTTGATGGCATCTGGATGAGTCAGTTTCTTGACTGCTTCAGTATGCCACAGATAGTGAGTATCCTCAGCAGAGCGGTGGCAGTGATGGGCGATGATACCCGTCTCTTCATCATGGAAACCCTTTGGGATAGACAGAAATATGAGCCAGCGGCACTATGTCTTACTATGACAAGCCTTTATTTCACGGCAATGGCCAATGGCAACTCGAAGATGTATCACACCGATGATCTTATGGACTGCGTGAAGAAGGCAGGCCTTGAGGTTGAAAAGATATATGACCACTTGGGGCAAGGTCACTCCATCCTGGTCTGCAAGAAACGATAACCCATGACAACAGAACGACAGTGGGCAGGTAGCACCTTTGGTAGCAGATGGATGCACGAACGCCTTATCTCCATGTTGAAGTATGTGGATGTGCGCGTTTTCTATCTCTTTGCAGCCATATGTGTGATTCCTTTCTGCTGCATCTTCTCACCTAGTCGTCGGATTATCTACCGCTATCTACGGCAACGACACCAAAAAGGAAGGTGGCGTTCGGCTTGGCTGACGTACATCAACCACTGTCTGTTTGCCCAAGTAGTGATTGATCGCTTTGCGCTCTATGCCGGTAAGCATATGAAACTGGTCATTCATGGATATGAACATTATGAGCGATGCGCTATGCAGCCAGAGGGATTTGTTATCCTAAGTTCGCATATCGGGTGTTACGAGATGGCAGGTTATCAGCTCAATGCCGCAGATAAGACGTTCAATGCACTCGTCTTTGACGGCGAGAAAGCCACTGTGATGCACAATCGGCAACGCATCTTTGATACTCATCACATCAAGATGATACCCGTGAGGGACGATGGTAGTCATCTCTTCGAGATACATCGTGCCTTGGCTGATGGTGAAGTGGTGAGCATTCCGGCTGACAGAGTGCTAGGATCGCCCCGTGTAGTGGGGGTCAGTCTGCTTGGTGCGAAGGCACAACTCCCTTTGGGATCATTCAGTGTGCCCGCTATGCAAGGAGTGGAGGTGCTCACCATCAATGTGATGAAGACACGCACCAAGGAATATACGGTGTACGTGGCACCGCTGAGGTATGACCATGACGCCCCGCGTAAGCAACAGGTGAAACAGTTGGCCGATGGGTATGCAGCGCAGTTGGAGCAGTTGCTCAAGCAGTATCCTACCCAGTGGTACAATTATTTTGAATTTTGGAAATGAATACAATAGACGTAAACAACCCCACCGAGCGTTTTCTGAGCGAGATAGATATCCATACACTCTTACCACAACAAGAGCCTTTTGTGATGGTAGGTCAACTCTCGCATTACGACAGTAAGCGCACGGTCACTAAGACCACGCTGAGCGCCGACAACTTGTTGATGAATGGTGAGACCTTCAGTGGGGCAGGAATGATAGAAAACATTGCGCAGACTTGTGCGGCACGCATCGGCTACCATAACAAGTATGTCCTTCAGAAGGGTGTACAAGTGGGTGTGATAGGAGAAGTAAAGAAACTTCAGATCGTCAAACACCCCAAAGCTGGTGACACCATCACCACTACGGTTGAAGAACAGATGCAACTCATGGGTATGACGTTGGCTTCAGCCTCAATAGAAAAAGATGGTGAAGTACTGGCGACTGCCCAAATAAAGATTGCCGTACGTGGCAATGCATAGCATATAAAAAGAACAAAAATGGTTCAGGTAATAGGAAGCAACATTCTCTCACCGCTAGGAGATAGCACTGAGACCAACTATCTTGCTGTCAAAGAGGGCAAGAGTGGGTTGGTGCGCTATTCTCAATGGCGTGGTATGCCCTTTGATATCACAGCTTCCCTTTTTACCAAAGACCAAGAGGCGGCTTTCTTGCTTGATGGTTATACCCGATTTGAGTCGATGGCTATCACGTCTATTCGGAAAGCGCTCGCCACGACTATGGTAGATGTAACCTCTCCCCGTGTGGTGTTGTTGCTGAGTACCACCAAGGCTAATGTGGCTTGTGCATCGGCGAAAACGACCCTCCTTGATATGCCGTTACCCTCTGAAGCCGTACAACGAATAGCGCATGCCATTGGCATCACTACCCAACCGCTTGTCGTATGCAATGCCTGTATATCTGGATTGTCGGCTTTGATCACAGCCAAACGATTGCTGGAACAAGGCAGATATGATACCGCTATCGTGTGTGGAGCAGATGAACAGAGCGAGTTTATCGTATCGGGATTTCAAGCTTTCCATGCTCTGTCACCCTCACCATGTCGCCCCTTCGATATCGAACGAAACGGTTTGAATCTTGGCGAAGCTGCTGCTACACTGGTTCTCTCCTCCGAAGAGACAACCGATGAGGCTTGGCATCTCACACATGCTGCCGTCCGTAATGACGCTTACCATATCAGCGCTCCTTCAAAGACAGGCGAAGGTGCTTACAAAGCCATCCGTGCCGTCATGAATGAAGCAGAAGATACCACGCTTGCGTTTGTCAATGCACATGGCACAGCAACGCTCTTCAATGATCAGATGGAGTCGGTGGCATTGCAAAAGGCGCAACTTCACGATGTACCGGTGAATGCTTATAAAGGCATTTATGGTCATACGATGGGAGCGGCGGGTGTGCTGGAGACCATTCTCAGCATGTGTGCCGCTGATGAAGGACTAGTATTGCCTACCAAGGGATATGACACGTTAGGTGTGTCGGGCCGCATTCGGGTGGTAAAAGAAACGGAAAGAACGGATGTGCCACGCTTCTTGAAGATATTGTCAGGCTTTGGCGGATGTAATGCCGCATTGCTTGTGAGCAAGAATAACGCGTCTACGGCTAACCACGCGTTGCCAATCAAAGTACAAAAGATGCATGAGGTGGTGCTGACACCGACGCAAGTGATTGCGGATGGAAACGTCTTAGATAAGGCTACGGATACGCAATCGTTCTTAACGCAAGTTTACAAGCGATTTGTAACCGACTATCCGAAGTTTTATAAGATGGATCAACTGTCGCGATTGGGCTTCATTGCGTCTGAACTTTTACTGCAAGCAGAAGGTGAGACACGCTTCACGCCGTGCGACAATCGTGCCGTGATACTCTTCAATAGGTCTTCCAGCAAGGTGACGGACGCACACTATCTACATTCGATAGCTGATAAAGAGGCATTCTTTCCCAGTCCTGCCCTGTTTGTCTACACCTTGCCAAATATCGTTACTGGCGAGATTGCCATCCGAAATTATTACCATGGTGAGACGGCGTTGTACATCCTGCCAACGGCAGATACTCAATTGCAAGACGAGGTGGTCGAGGCAACGTTTGCTGACAAGGCCATTGACAGTATGATAACGGGATGGATCAATTATGATGCACCCGATTCGTACGTAGCACACCTTTATATATATAAGAAGGTGAAGCCTTCGTCCAATTATTAAACAAATAATACGAATCTTTCAAAAATAGATAAACGCTACATGAACGAACTGATACAAGAACTGAAAGAAGAGATTATCAAGGCTCTGAACCTTGAAGATCTGACTCCTGAAGATATCGATGCTGACGCTCCTCTCTTCGGAGAAGGGTTGGGTCTTGACTCCATCGACACGCTCGAACTGATTGTGTTGTTGGAGAAGAGATATGGCATCAAACTAGCTAATCCCGCTGAAGGAAAGCAAATCTTCAGTTCGGTGCGTTCTATCGCTACCTACGTAGACCAGCATCGCACCAAGTAAAAGGTTGCTATTAAGAACCAAGCAATGACTCATCACGACATAGCCATATCCGGACAAGGCATCATCTGCGCGATAGGAAACAACGCGCAAGAGGTGCTTGACGCTCTCAAGGAAGGTAAGAGTGGGATAGGAGAGATGCAATATCTTCCCTCTGTTCACCACGAACTGCCTGTAGGGGAGGTCAAATGCTCCAATGCCGTGATGAAGCAAAGGCTAAACCTCGATGTCGATAGCCCCATCAGTCGTACTACCTTGATGGGAATCATTGCCGTGAAGCAAGCTCTTGAGCAGGCCAAGGTGACATCCGCGTCGGGTAAGCGCATCTTGTTGGTATCTGGAACCACCGTCGCAGGGATGGATATGACAGAAGCTTTCTTTGCCGAGATGCAACATTCGGATCAGTATTTGGAGGTGATACGGCATCATGATGCGGGCAGTTGTACAGAAGATATAGCTCGTTATTTCGATCTGTTTACCGATTTTGCTACTATCTCGACGGCTTGTTCGTCAGCTCATAACGCACTGATTCTAGCTTGTCAAATGCTTCAACAAGGTGAGGCTGATATCGTGGTGGCAGGTGGAACGGAAGCTTTGTCACATTTTCATCTTAACGGATTCAATGCGTTGATGATTCTAGACCATGCTCCTTGTCGTCCTTTCGATGCTGATCGGGCTGGTCTCAACCTTGGTGAAGGCGCAGCTTACCTTGTCTTGGAACGTGTTGCGCATGCTCATCAACGTGGTATCACACCCTTGGCGTATATCTCTGGTTGTGGCAATGCGTGTGATGCTTACCATCAAACGGCCTCGTCACCCAATGGAGAGGGCGCTTATCTTGCGATGTGCGAGGCTATCAAGCAGGCACGTCTTGCCCCTACAGATATACAGTATGTCAATGCGCATGGTACCGGTACGCCTAATAATGACGAAAGTGAAGGCGTTGCGCTGCGTCGAGTCTTCGGTGATCATTTGCCTGAGGTGTCCAGTACGAAAGGTTTTACGGGACATACCACAAGTGCATCGGGCAGTATCGATGCCGTGATATGTATCTTGGCGATGCGCCACCAGTTTGTCCCCGCTAATCTAGGATGGTCTCATTCCATGCCCGAAGGTATTGTCCCATCGCTTGGTCATGACCATGTGGCCTTGGAGCACGTCCTCTGCAACTCGTTCGGATTTGGCGGAAACGACTCGTCTATCGTGCTTTCGCTTCACTCCGATGAACCTTTAGTCGATTCTGTAAGTCTGTCTGATGAGGCTTCTGCATTGCCAGAGATAAAAGAATTGGCTCGTGTGGAGATTACAGATGTGGCTGAGCTCACTCTGCTCAAGCAGTATGTCAAGCCGATGGCTACTCGCCGAATGGGTAAACTGCTCAAGAGTTCGTTGCTCTCGTCGTATCAAGCATTGCAACAAGCGGGAATAGAACAACCCGATGCTATCATTACGGCAACCGCATGGGGATGTATCGAGAATAGCGAACGATTGCTTACCGAGCTCCAAGAAGGAGAAGAGATGCTCTCGCCCACGTATTTCATGCAGAGCACCCATAACACCATCAGTGGGAATATCGCTATCTCGCTACACAATCATGGGTATAATGTGACCTTTACGCAGAAAGACCAGTCGCTCAGATGGGCATTGTGCCAAGCTCGGTTGCTACTCCAAAGTGGCCGATGTCGCACCGTTTTGGTGGGATGCCATGACGAGAACGCTCCTCTCTTTGCAGATATCATGCATCGATTAGGGCATGATGATATACCCGAAGTACATTCTCTATCCATCGTTCTGTCATGTTAAAGATTATACCATATGCCCTTCTGCAAAGCATCTTGCTCGTTGCTACGCAAGTGTTGCTTAAGATTGCCTTGGCACGAATGCTGCCAGTGGGATGGAATATGGCTTTTGTCAAGAGCGTGTTGGTCAATCTGCCATTCGCCTTGTGCGGTATTTGCTTTGCTGCCAGTGCTTTGCTATGGACCTATATGCTCAAGACGTTTCCCTTCAGCGTGGCTTATCCGATGATTTCGCTTAGTTATGTACTGGGCATGGTGGCTGCTATGGTGATCTTCCACGAGTCGGTCTCTATGACCAAATGGGCGGGGGTAGCACTCATTATTGCTGGTTGTTGTCTGATAGCAAAATAATATAGTAGGATATGAAAAGACTTTTAATCATATGGCTGATGTTCTTGGGCTTGCTTACTATGGCTTCAGCCCAAAACTATACCGCTGCTCAAGTGAAGCAGAAACTCAAGGCTGTGGCTACATCCACCAAGACGATGCAGTGTGACTTTGTTCAGACCAAGTATGTGAAGATGCTCAATGACAAGGTGGTGTCACGCGGAAAGATGTACTATGCACGTGATAACAAACTGCGTTGGGAGTACACCTCGCCTTATCAATACACCTTTGTTCTCAATGGACAGAAGGTCTCGATGAAAAACGGCAAACGTAGTAGCACTTTGGATGTCAAGAACAACAAGATGTTTACACAAATCACGCAAATCATGGTCAGCACGATGGTAGGGCAGTGTGTGTCAGATAATCGCGACTTCAAAGTCAGTCTGCAAGGTAGCGGCACTCAGTGGAAAGCCGTGATGACGCCATTGCGCAGTGAGATGAAGAAGATGTTTCGTTCCATTGTGGTTGGTTTCAACATGAAATCGTGTGTGGTATCAAGTATAGAAATGGTCGAAAAGAATGGCGACAAAACCATAATCAACATCCAAAATGCCAAAATCAATACGTCAATCAGTCAGTCTTTGTTCAGCGTGCATTAGTCTGCTGTTGCTTCTATTGAGCGTCACGCCCCTGCAAGCGCAGAATCTTTTACCATCTGAAGAAGGTTCGATTATGCGTTATACGGCTAATGTTGATATGCCAAAAGGCTACATCAGTGGTATATGCACGTTGAGGCTACAGGATCAGACCCTCCTTGGGAGCATCTTTAACGAGTTTGGCGTCACGATGATCAGTTTCGTTTACGATCCTTCCAAAGACAAGGTGAAGCTTTTGAACCTAAATGACAAACTCGACAAATGGTATATCCGGCGTGTGATGAAAGCCGATTTGCGCCAACTGATGCATGCTTTGGAACAAGGTCAGCCAGCTTATCAAGATACCAAATATAACATAACGTTCAGTCTCTCGTTGCTGAACGATTCACCATCCCCAATCTTTGAAGACGATGAAACTCAACAATAACCTTTATCATATCATCGAGAAGCAAGTCACCTCCGAAGGTGTTAGCTTCCGTATAGCGCTTCATGCCGACTGCATCATCTATCAAGCTCACTTCCCAGGCGAACCTATTACCCCTGGGGTGTGTATCATTCAGATGGCAGAAGAGCTCCTGAGCGAGCATCTTCAAGCCACTTATGAACTGTCAAAGGTGAAGACGGTGCGCTTTCATAACGTGTTGTCACCCGACCAAACCACCGAGGTAACATACGATATGCGTAAGATCAATGTTGACGCAGAACTTCATCAAGTCACTGCCACCATTGATGTGCGCAACGAAGAGCACGAATATGCCAGTCTGATAATGACCTGTAATGAATCTGTCTGACTCACAACAAACCACTCGCCAAACGCTTCATGCACGACGGATCTGCGTGATTATACCCACCTTTAACAATGTGGGGACCATTGCACGTGTCGTTTCGGATGTACTGAAGTGGTGTGATGATGTGATTGTGGTCAATGATGGAAGCAACGATGGTACTGAGATTATTCTTCAATCATGTACCGATGTCACCCTCGTATCCTATCCTTCTAATCGCGGTAAAGGTTATGCGCTCAAGCAAGGCATCCGAAAAGCCCTTGCCATGGGGTTCGCTTATGCCATCACAATGGATGCCGATGGACAGCATTTTGCTTCAGATATACCTCTGTTATTGAAGGCTAATCAGGAACATCCGGGCAGTTTGATTGTAGGAAGCAGGCAGATGAGCCATGTGAAACGATCAAGAGGTAGCGTCTTTGCCAATCATTTCTCCAATTTCTGGTTCTTTGTTCAGACCCTCCATCCCCTTCCCGATACCCAAACCGGCTTTCGTCTTTATCCTTTGAAGAAGCTCCGCGGCTATTCTCTACTTACTTCTCGGTTTGAAGCCGAACTCGAGTTGCTTGTCTTTCCCGCATGGCATGGTGTTCCCATTGTGCCAGTCAGCGTACACGTTTATTATCCTCCTAAGGAACAACGGGTCAGCCATTTCCGACCCGCAGCCGACTTTGCGCGCATCAGCGTGCTCAATACGGTGCTCTGTCTGTTGGCGATTGTCTACGGATTACCACTCTTCATATGGCGCACCTTAGGCACAGTGGCACGCAATCTCTTTGCTTTTTGCTTCGTATTCTTTGCTATGTTGTTTTATGCCACACCTTATACATGGTTGTATATCAAGTGCGGCAAGATGACCGAACATAAGAAATGGCATCTCCATCTCTTTATCTTTAATGTGGCAAAGTTTATCATGCAACGTATGGGCGTTCCTGGAGTAAAGTTTGAAACCCATACTTCTGATCAGGTCAACTTTGACCGCCCCTCCCTTATTATTTGTAATCATCAGTCCCAACTGGACCTTCTCAGCCTCCTTACCCTTACCCCGAAGATGGTGTTCCTTACCAACGACTGGGTATGGCATAATCCGTTGTATGGCAATCTGATACGTCATGCCGAGTATTATCCGGCTTCTATGGGCATTGACGTGCTTCTGCCGCGTTTCCAATCGTTGGTGGAACGAGGTTATAGCATTGCAATCTTCCCCGAAGGCACGCGCTCACAAGATTGCCAAGTGGCTCCTTTCCATCGTGGTGCAGCCTATATCGCCCAGCAGTTGGGCCTCGGCATCACGCCCGTGTGCCTCTATGGTACAGGCAAAGTGCTGCGAAAGAAGAGTTGGCATCTACGTCGTGGCACCATTCGTATGGATGTAGCAGCACCATTGACACGCCAACAGCTTGACGCAATGGGCACAGTGAAACAACAAACCTCTGCGTTGCATCACCGATACCAGCAGTGGTATGCCGATCTATGTAACCAGATGGAACAAGATGCTTGATAAGATGAATCTTCCGAAACGCATTCTCCTCTCCCTGTTATGGCTCTTAGTCATGACGCTTCCCATGTCAGCACAAGTTAATATTTGGGCTGGAACCAATACGCAAGCACGTGTCATGATGACGCCCTACCTTGCTTCGGGGGACAATAACCCCGCAGTGGTGGTGTGCCCGGGTGGTAGTTACTTCTGGCATGACACCCAAGCAGAAGGCGAGATGGTAGGAAAGTGGTTGCAATCCCAAGGCATCTCTGCCTTTGTCTTGCGTTATCGTACCGGTTATGTGCCTGCTTTCATCACCCACTTCCGGCTCTTTGTGCGTGGCAATCGTTACCCCGATCCGCTCAACGACCTACAACGTGCCTTGCAATATGTGCGCAGTCGGGCCGACTCCTTAGGCGTAGATGCTTCTCGGGTGGGTGCGATGGGCTTCTCGGCAGGAGGCCATCTGGTGATGCTCGCCGCCGAACAGTTGCCCCTTTCTGACCGTCCTCGCTTCGTTGTGCCCGTTTATCCCGTTGTCACAATGACCAAACCCTGTGTGCATAAGCGCTCACGGCGTGGACTGCTCGGTGACAGTCGCACGGGCAATAAAGCCTTGTGTGAACTTCTTTCCTTAGAGGAGCATGTGCCAGACGATTGTCCGCCCGTGTTCCTAGTCAACTGTAAGGATGACCCCATCGTACATTATCATAATGCCGAACTGCTCGATTCTGCCCTCACCGCGCACGCCATTCCTCACCAATACTTCCAGTATTACAAGGGCGGACATGGCTTTGGTGCATCGTCTACGAAAGGAACGCCTGAGTGTAGAGCCTGGAAAGAACATTTCATCCGGTGGTTCAGACAACTCAAATTGTAGTTAAGGTATGACAACCATTATCATTCGCATCTATGAGTATATGCAAAGGCATCATCGCAGCTGTCTCGCTTTGATCGTCCTTACCACCCTGTTGTTTGTCGGCGCGCTCTTCCGTATGCATTATCAGGAGAACATCACCGACTTCCTACCCCTTAGCGGCACCCATCAGAAAGCCATGAACGTCTATCAATCGGTTTCGGGCGCCAATCGTATCTTTGTGTTTTTTCGTTCGCCCAAAGGTACATCCACCACTCCCGACTTGCTAATTTCTAAAGTAGACCAGTTTGTTCAGCAAGCCGCTCAGTCTGCTGGTCTTTCCCCAAAAGCTTTTACCAAACAGATAGATGAAGATCGCATCACCGCCGTCACGCAGTTTGTCTATAGCCATATCCCTTATTTCTTGACCCTATCCGACTATCAGCGCATGGAGCGCATCCTCGATAGTCGTGAAGCAATGGCCACCCAACTGGATGAAGATCGGCAGATGCTCCTCTTTCCGTCAGGCGGATTGTTATCCGATAATATCCAACGTGATCCACTCAACCTCTTCACGCCAGTGGTGCAACGCCTTCAGCAGCAATCCACAAGCGTCCATTACGAACTCTATGATGGTTATATCTTCACGCCGGACCTATCCACAGCCATTGTGATGATACAGTCGCCGTATGGTTCGAGTGAAACCGCCAACAACGGCCGCTTGCTCGATCAGCTACGCCAAGTGGCACAAAAGGTTAGCGCTAAGCACGATGTCACCATCCATTTCACCGGCGGTCCGGTCGTTGCAGTGGAGAATGCGGCACAGATCAAGGCCGATAGCATCCTGTCAGTATCGCTCTCCGTGGTGCTCATCTTACTGCTGCTCTTCTTCTCTTTTCGCAATCTGCGCAATATGGCGTTGGTCGCCGTGTCCATCATCTGGGGCTGGCTCTTTGCTATGGCGTGCTTATATTGCGTTCATGACCATGTCTCGGTGATAGTGATAGGTATCTCGTCCGTCATCATCGGTATCGCCGTCAACTATCCGCTTCATCTCATCTCCCATCTCTCTCATACTCCTAATGTGCATAAGGCGCTCCGCGAAATAGTCCTTCCGCTTACCATTGGAAATGTCACCACCGTGGGCGCGTTCCTCGCTTTGGTACCGCTGAAGTCGGTGGCTCTGCGTGACCTCGGATTGTTTGCCGCCTTCTTGTTGATAGGAACCATCTTCTTTGTGTTGGTGTTTCTGCCCCATCTCGTTAAGACTAAGGCTTCGCCATCCCACCATCTCTTTACCCGACTGGGCAATGTGCAGCTCGATAACAAACGCTCCTTGGTATGGCTGGTCGTCGTGCTTACGATTGTGCTGGCAGTGTTCAGCTTCCGCACCAGCTTTGATACCAACTTTGCCCATATCAACTATATGAGCGAAGAACAACAAACTGAGATGGCCAATCTGCAAAAGATGGCGCAAGAGGATACTACCACGCAGACGCTATATGTTGTGACCGATGCTCCTACGCTCAGCGAAGCGCTTGTCAAGGATAGCGCTATGCAGCAACGGCTCCAGTCGATAGCTCATCAGACGGGTGTGAAAGGCATATCCTCTTGTTATCCTTTCCTTTGTAGCCAAACCGAACAGCAACAACGTCTCCAACGTTGGCATGCGTTTGTGTCGCGTTATGAGGCAACGCTCACGCAGACGCTTCCCGTTTTGATGCAAGAGAAAGGCTTTGATACGCAGTCGTTTGGCGATTTCTTCCAAACCATCCGCGCTTCTTACCCGGCATTGAAGCCCCAAAGCTTCGATCTTCTCACCTCTGCCGTCTTTGCCAACAACCTTTCTGTTGACTCCACCGAGAACATTTGCCACCTTGTCACCACACTCAAAGTGGCCAATGAGCAGGTCGACACCGTGCAGCACCAACTGCAACAAACCATCAACTCTTCATCCACGCAAGCTGAAACCTCGTATGTGTTCCACATCAAGGAACTCAATAGCGAGGTGGCCAACAACCTTTCGGACAATTTCAACTATATCGGCTTTGCCTGCGGATGCATCGTGTTCTTCTTCCTATGGTTCTCCATGGGCAATCTTGAGCTTGCAGCGCTATCCTTCCTTCCTATGGCGGTGAGCTGGATATGGATCTTAGGGTTGATGGGAATAGGCGATATACAGTTTAATATCGTCAATGTCATCCTCGCTACGTTTATCTTTGGACAGGGAGACGACTACACCATCTTCATCACCGAAGGTTGCCAGTACGAATATACGTATGGCAAAAAGCTTCTTGCGTCCTATAAGAACAGCATCATCCTATCCGCCTTGGTGATGTTTATCGGTATGGGCACGCTCATCTTTGCCCAACATCAAGCCTTGCGTTCACTGGCACATGTCACCATTGTGGGCATGTTCTCCGTGGTACTGATGGCCTATCTTCTGCCACCCCTCGTGTTCCGCTGGCTCGTTTATGGCTCACACGGATACCGCAAACGCCCCATTACGCTCCGTACGCTCTTCAATCGGCATCGTGATGAGCTCCCCACTGAGCTTGATGCTATCTGTGCCTTTGTGGCAGATGCTTATTATTACAAAGGACGCAGTACGCACCGAGCCGTGAAGCGCACCCTCGTTGATAAGCAGAGGTTACTCCAATCCATCCCCACACCATCCTCCGCATCCACCCCAGCAATCACCATCGTAGATCACGGATACGGAGAAACAGCTCTTGTAGCGGCATTGCTCTATCCTCAAGCCACCATTTATGCCGAGGTGAAGGATGCCGAATGCCAATCTGTCGTGGAAAATTGTGGCATGAAAATTGTTCGCAATATCCACGTATATATACATCAAAATCCTATCAACGAATGATGATCACAACCCAACAAATCCGTGAAAAGATAGAACCCCTTCTCCCGTTGGTTGACATTGAGAGCGATTTTCTCTTTGCAGACCTCGACTCTTTGGGTGTCACCACTATCCTGATGACCCTTTCGGATGCATACGGCATCGTTCTTGAGGCAGTCGATGCTACCCCGAAGAATCTCCGCAATCTGCAGAGCATCACCGATATGGTCAACGAGAAACTCTCAGAGAAGCATTGATATGTTGCGCCTTGAAGATTATCTGTTTGCCTATGCCACTCGCTTTCCGGACAAGATTGCGGTGAAGGACAGCGAGAAGAGCCTCACTTATGCGGCTCTCGCTACTGCGGTGAGACGCAAAGCCCTACGCCTACAAGACTTAGGTGTGCGGCCACATAGCGCTGTGGTGTTTCGTGCCAGTCAGACCGTCGACTTCCTTGTTACCTATATGGCGATTCACTGGATATGCGCCGTGGCTGTGCCCGTGGAGCAAGACTTGCCCGAAGAACGCTTCCTCGCTATCGAGCAACAGTGTGATGGCTACCAGTTTGCTGCCGAGATAGCCGATGTGCTCTTCACCACTGGCAGCACCGGCCAACCCAAAGGCGTGATGATATCCTATCAAGCATGGATGGCAGATACCGACAACCTCATCCGCGCGCAGCGCTACCATGCTGATACCATCTTTGTCTTGGCAGCGCCCCTCAATCATTTTGGCGCACTATCTAAGATCTATCCCACCATCGTTCGTGGTGGTTCGCTTCGTATCACGGCTGGTCTGAAGGAAATGTCGGCATTCTTTGCCGCCTTTGAAGGTGACAGGCGTGTGTTCGCTTCCTTCCTTGTGCCCTCCGCACTGCACTTGTTGCTACAGGTGGGACGAACCCAACTGGAAGCCATCTCGCCTCTAATCGACTTTATTGAGACTGGCGCTGCACCGATGTCGCTTACCGATATGCAAGCCCTATGTGACCTCTTGCCCCACACGCGCCTTTATAACACCTACGCTTCCACCGAATCCGGAATCGTCTCCACATACGATTTTCAGACCGAAGGTCCTCGTACTGGTTGCGTAGGCAGACCGATATTCCATTCGAAGGTGGCCATCACGCCTGAGAATCTGATAGTGTGCATGGGGCGAACGCTCATGTGCGGATACATTGGGGATGAGATGCTTACCCAGCAAGTGCTCTTTGATGGACAACTATTTACCAATGATCAAGGAATGGTGGACGATGAACAACGCCTTTATATCACCGGTCGTGCCGATGATGTGATCAATCTTGGTGGCTACAAAGTCTCTCCCGAGGAGGTTGAGGCGCAGGTGCTGACCCTAGAAGGCATCAGTGAGTGTGTCTGTGCGCACACCACCACTGCCGTGGGTGATGCCTTGCGCCTTTTTTATGTGTTGCAACCTGATGCGCCATCGGTCACCCCACGTGACATTGCGCGTCACCTTTCTACCCGTTTGGAACGCTATAAGATACCCCAACTATATGAGCAGACCGATTATATCCGCCGCACTTATAATGGCAAACTGGATCGGCGCTATTATCAATAACCCGCACCGACCTATCAATACTGCATTCACAAATAACAAATAAGAACAATGACACACTCACAAACCCGTTACACTGGACTTACCTCTGCACAGGTGGAACAAAGCCGGGCGCAACATGGCTGCAACATCCTTACGCCACCTAAGCGCCGCCCCTTGTTGTTGCAACTGCTTGACCACTTCCGTGATCCGCTGATCATCATCCTCTTGGTAGCCGGAGTGCTCTCTATTGGCATCTCTTGTTACGAATATTGGGGACTGGGAAAGAGCGCAGAGACCTTCTTCGAACCTGTTGGAATCTTTGTTGCCATCTTCCTTGCCACGGTGATAGGCTTTCTCTTTGAGCTGAAAGCCGATAAAGAGTTTGCCGTGCTCAATCAGGTCAATGACGACGAACCCGTAGAGGTGATACGCAATGGCACCGCAACGTCCATACCTAAGAAAGATGTGGTGGTGGGCGATCTCGTCATTCTCAACACCGGACAGGAAATTCCGGCTGATGGCGATCTGCTAGAAGCGGTCTGCCTGAACGTAGATGAGAGTACGCTTACCGGCGAACCGCTCTGTCATAAGAGCACTGATCCTGCTGATATGGATCCAGCCGCTACCTATCCCACCAATCATGTGCTCCGTGGAACGAAGGTGATGGAAGGTCACGGCGTGTTCCAAGTCACCGCTGTCGGTGACCATACCGAGAACGGAAAGGTGTTTGTGGCAGCGCAGATAGACAATAGCGTGCGCACACCGCTCAACGAACAACTTGACGGACTGGGCTCTCTCATCAGCAAAGTGAGTTATACGGTGGCTGCATGCGTCATTGTTGTCAAACTCATCTTCTACTTTCACTGGGCACCCGCGGCTTTCTCGCTTGTTATCCCCACCGCGGTATTCTTCTGGATGGTGATCTGCCGATTCAAGGATTGGCATTGGCACCATATCTTGTCGGCCATTGTGAGCTACTTTGTGGTGCTGCTTGCGATGTTGTTTGGTCTGCATCAGCTACTCATGCCACAGGCGGAGATTGCCGAACTGGTCACCTATGCCCTTGAAACCCTTATGATTGCTGTGACGCTGATTGTTGTGGCGGTGCCCGAAGGCCTACCGATGACCGTGACCCTAAGCCTCGCTTACAGTATGCGCCGTATGCTTAAGTCGAACAATCTCGTACGTAAGATGCACGCTTGCGAGACGATGGGAGCCACCACCGTCATCTGTACGGACAAGACGGGAACGCTCACACAGAATCAGATGCAGGTGCATCAGACATGCTTCTATGGTCTAAACGATCAGACATTGGAGGATGATGATCTGAGCAAAATCATCGTTGAGGGTATGGCGGTCAATGCCACTGCCTCGCTCGATTATACCGATTCCGCTCATCCCACCGTGCTGGGTAACCCCACTGAGGGCGCTTTGCTCTTGTGGTTGGAGGCTAATGGTCAGAGTTATCAACAGATACGAATGGATGCCAAGGTAGAACAAGAGGTGCCGTTCTCCACCGAGCGCAAGTATATGGCTACGCTGGTACGTTCCGGATTGCTCCCCGGCAAGCGCTTGCTCTATGTGAAGGGTGCACCCGAGATAGTTTATAGTCTCTGCCAAACCATGCCTGAAGGCGTCAGCTATGACGATGTCACACAGCAGTTGCTCACCTATCAGTCACAAGCGATGCGCACCTTAGGCTTTGCTTATTGCGTTGTAGATGAGGGTGAAGAAGTGATTAAGGATGGCAAGCTCGCTGCTACCCACTTGTCATTCTTGGGATTTGTCGCCATCAGTGACCCCGTGCGATCAGATGTTCCGGCTGCGGTGGCCGAGTGTATGGGTGCGGGAATCAAGGTCAAGATAGTAACCGGAGATACGCCCGCCACGGCTAAGGAGATAGGACGGCAGATTGGATTGTGGACTGACGAGGACGATGCGTCATGTAGCATAACCGGACCTGAGTTTGCTGCGCTCACCGATGACCAACTGGATCAGCGCGTACAACAACTGAAGATTATCTCTCGTGCTCGTCCGATGGACAAGAAACGATTGGTAGAATCGCTCCAGCGCTGCAACGAAGTGGTCGCAGTGACAGGCGACGGCACCAACGACGCACCCGCACTCAAGTCGGCTCACGTAGGACTGTCCATGGGTGACGGCACCTCGGTAGCCAAGGAAGCATCTGATATTACCATCATTGACAACTCGTTTAGCAGTATCGGTAAAGCCGTAATGTGGGGACGCTCGCTCTATAAGAATATCCAACGCTTCCTCTTGTTCCAACTCACGGTCAACGTGGCAGCTTGCCTGATCGTTCTTTCGGGTGCTTTCATGGGCACGCAGAGTCCGCTCACGGTGACACAGATGCTTTGGGTCAACCTCATTATGGACACCTTTGCAGCGATGGCACTCGCCTCCCTGCCCCCGTCAGAGAGCGTGATGCACGACAAACCGCGTTCGCGCACGGCGTTTATCCTCACGCATGATATGCTGGGTAACATCCTTGGGGTGGGTGGCTTTTTCTTCGTGTTGCTCTTGGTGATGCTTTACATCTTTGAGCACGCATCCATCACTCAGCTCACCGACTTGCTTCATGTGCATCTAGGCGCAGCCGATGGACTGACACCCTATGAACTCACGCTGTTCTTTACCATCTTCGTGATGACCCACTTCTTCTATCTGTTCAATGCGCGCGCCTTCGAATCAGGTGGCAGTGGACTAGCATTCAAGGGCTGTCGTGGCCTGCTCTTCATCTGCGTATTGATCTTCATAGGTCAGATTGCTATGGTGGAACTACCCGGTATGCAGCGGTTCTTCAATGTGGTATCGCTCCGTGTCACCGACTGGATCATCATCATCGTAGGCTCTTCGTTTGTTCTCTGGGTACGCGAAGGATGGCATCTGCTCAAGAAGTGCTGCTAATCCCTCGTTCTTAGTACACCTCATAACCTATCAACAAAGCCCTATCGTTCTCGCAGACGATAGGGCTTTGTTGTGTACTAATGGTTTTGTCACGATGTGAAAGAATACCTCTAGTAGGCTGGATGTGCCTGTCTGACGATGAGGTAGAACCCGTTTCAGCGTAAAAAATAAATTGATTCTCATGGAAAATTAATTTATTTTTCGGTGAGAATCAATTTATTCTTTATTCCGTTTTAGAACGGATAGAGGAGTGGAAGAACCAGTACCATCACTACGCCGATGATGATTTGGAGAGGCAAACCCACCTTTACGTAGTCCATAAACTTATATTGACCGGCTTGCATCACCAACGCATTGGGTGGGGTAGAGAAAGGAGATGCAAAGCACATGCTAGCTCCGAGAGTCACGGCAAAGAGGAACGGGTAGGGACTGGCGTCGATACCGGAAGCCGCTGCCATGGCGATGGGCGCCATCAGTACGGCGGTGGCGGTGTTGCTGATAAACATTGTCAGCAGTGAGGTGGTGAAGTAGATTCCTGCCAGCAGCGCCATTGGTCCCATTGAGCCTAACGAGCTCACCAAGGTGTGGGATAGCCATGCCGAGGCGCCGGTCTTCTCAAGCGCTACGGACATAGGCATCATTGCGGCAATGAGGACGATGCTCTCCCAGTTGATGGTCTTGTAGGCTGCTTCTACGCTGCGTACGCATCCCGTGATGACCATCAGTAGGCCAGCAATGATCACGGCAGTGACAGGCTCTACGGGAATAAAGTCGAACACCATCATACAGATCATGGCAAGCATGATCACGGCTGCGAGCGGTGCTTTGTAGTCGAGCGTGACACGTTCAGCCTCTTCCAATGGCTGACCCAGCACCACCCAGTTTTCTTCCTCACGTCCCAGTCGGGCGATATTGGCCCAGGTACCTTGTACCAAGAGCACATCGCCAGCATGAAGCTTGGTGTTAGCCAGGTGATCCATGATATAGTTGCCATTGCGTCGGATACCCATCACGTTGGTGTTGTATCGTTCACGGAAGTTGGAGTGGCGCACCTCCTGTCCTTCGAGATGGCTACCGGGCATAAGCAGAATCTCCGCAATACCGATGTCATAGAAAGCCAACGAACCGCCCGCTTTATGGCTTCGGCCTTTGGCAGCATAGCTCTTGAGCTGATAGGCGTTGGCAAAGGCTTTGACCTGGGTGCGCTCACCGGTGAGATAGATGATGTCGCCCTCTTCTAGCACGGTGTCGGGACCAGCGAGGCGTTGCTCCACACTCTTGATGAGCGTCTTCTGTCGTTTGCCCTCACGGCGTACCTCAAGCACGTTGAGCAGATAACGACCATAGATATCCAGTTGGGCGATGGTCTTGCCAATGGCTTCGCTATCCTTGGGGATGGTCAGACGGAAGAGGTTGTCAGCCAGATGATATTCCTTGACCAGCTCTTCCAGCGTCTTGCCCTTGTGCTTCCGCTTCTTGTTGTTGTTCTTCGTGAGTAACCAACGGCTCAGAGGAAGCAACACCACGATACCCACCACGATGCAGATGATGCCGATGGGTGAGAATGAGAAGAACGATAGCGGTTCGTATCCAGCCGAGGTCAGTGCGTCTTGTATCACAAGGTTGGGTGGTGTACCGATGAGGGTGAGCATACCGCCCATACTGCTGGCAAACGCAAGAGGCATCAGCAGCCTACTAGCTTTGATGTCGGCCTTGGCTGCTAGGCTCACCACGATGGGCATCATCAGTGCTACGGTGCCGGTGTTGCTTACGAAAGCGCCGATGACCGCAGTCACCACCATGATTAGGATGAAAAGTTTCAGCTCGTTGTTGCCTGCTGTCTTCATGATCTTACCGCTGATCATCTTGGCTAGTCCGGTCTGGAAGATGCCGCCACCGACGACAAACAGTCCTACCATCATGATCACTACCGAGTTGGAAAATCCCGATAGAGCCTCTTGTGGCGTGAGGATGCCAAAGATCAAGAGCAGCGCCAAGGCGCATAGAGCAACGAGGTCAGAACGCACTTTGCCCACGGCAAAGAAGCATGCTGACAGTGCAAGGATAATAAGGGTGATAATCATATGTACGTAATTGGTTGAGAGAAGCACTTTAGGAGAGTGCCAAAGTGTAAAAACTACTACAAAGATAAAACATCGTTTGGATAGAAACGACTTTCCAAACGATGTTTAACAACTTTTATTTTCTTATAAATCTATCATCCCGTTTCCTCTTATCACTTTCTCTATCTTTCTAATCCAATAGTCGCTGATGCCTGTAGCTTCTGCGTATACTCTGAATTTGGTAACAACCTCGGCAACCTCATCTATGATATTAGAGGCGTTCTTGATGTCTTGTTGCTTAGCAAAGCACATTAAGTCATTTCTTGTGATGTTGTTGCGTTTGCCAAGGATAGATAGTTCATGACGACGATAAAAGGGCGAATCGGGGTCGGCTGAGAAAATCATATCATAGGCTGGGGATAATTTCCATGTGCCCTCGTGGTCCATGATGAATGAGAAGTTCTTTGTGTGGTCGTCTACGTTCATAGCCATCACGTTGAAAACCATTCTTCTGAATTGTTGGGCTTGTTCCGTGGCGGATAGGTGGAGCCTACGACCTACTACAAATAGATCTTCGTATGAATCCGCCAATGAACTCAGAGCTGCCAAAGTCTGCGTGTGCAGTTTCTTCCCATTCACTCTGTCAAAGCGTTGAGTCAAGAAATTTTGGGTTCCATCTATTTCTACCAGTCGTGATGGCATCATGGTGATGCCGGCGTCCTTTGCCATGAGGTAGCAAGCCATCTCGACCTTGGTGAATGGAAAATCCTTTGGTCTGCTTGTATCAAATTTTAGGATGTAATACTTGAAATTAGCTGGAAGGTCGGCTTGCCCCGAACGGATAATACCTGTTGTCTCGTCAATGGCAATAATTGCTTTGGGATGCTGCCCACCTGCGGATGCCCCCACCTTGTACAAATCTTCCATGATAAGGGCGTCGCTGGCATCTATGGAAATGTCTTGCCGATCCTTGAAAATCTTGTTTGCTAGATCATAAAGAGAGGAGAGCTCGATGTTTGTCGATGCATCCTCTATCACATGAGCAGGTTCAAATTCTAATGCACCCATGGCACGTTTCCCAATGAAAGCCAACCTGTCTACAGCATTGACATCCTTAGTACGCATATGGTTTGCTTCGAGCCATTTTTGGAAAACGACATTTCCCCAATGGTCAGGCAAGGAGTCGGCTATGAATTCAGGTAAGCCTGCATACAATTTCTCCTTGTTTCCAGACAAGGGAAAAAGACCCTGTATGTAAGGGGAATCTAAAGGGGCAATCAGTGGTGCTATGTTTAAGCCGCATTGTAAGAAGTCTTGGTTAAATTGAAAGACTGAACATCCTCGCTTGTCATTCCATGACAACAAGCCAATGGTCTTACCCCAAATATGTACTTCAAGAACATTATCTTTCATGCCTTACTCTTTTCTTCTTTTCCTTTGCAAGCAACTTTATCTGGCTCGGAAGCAGTGGCAAAGGGGGAAGAATCTTCTCTACATCTTCTAAGAAGCCGATGCATCTTAGAAGTGATAGTATCGTCCCAAAGCCTATATTGTG
Organism: Bacteroidaceae bacterium; assembly: GCA_963639545.1. Taxonomy (GTDB): domain Bacteria; phylum Bacteroidota; class Bacteroidia; order Bacteroidales; family Bacteroidaceae; genus Prevotella. The sequence goes on along the minus strand of CAVHUZ010000005.1, from coordinate 26,099 downwards.
CGCCATGCCTTTCTCAAACTGGCTGATGGTGAAGATACTTACACCCGCCTGCTCTGCTACTTCCTTCTGTGTGAGGTTGCGGAACAGGCGGTATTCCTTGAATCGCACGCCTAGCTCGGAGATGATTTCAGCGTTCGACTTAGCTTCTATCCCATATTCTGTAATCATGTTGCAAATATAGTTATTTCTTTATTTATTGCCGAATACGGGGATAAATATTTAAATATCTTTAGTAAATGCGCACACCGCTTTGGTCTTAGCGGCGTGCGTCACATCGTCCACTATAGGTCCTCAGTGACTTTCATCAGCATCTGCGGCGAGTCTGAATCCAAGACGGCAATAGGTGTTAGTGGGTTCATAGTTGCTACGATAAGTGATGCGGCAGTTCTCGGCTGGACTCCATGAACATCCGCCACGGTTTACGCGAAATTTTCCGCTTGATGGGCCTTGAGGGTTGTTCGCTTCATCACTAGTATATGTGCCATAGTAGTCATTGCACCATTCAAGGATGTTACCAGACATATCATAAAGTCCTAGCTCATTAGGCTTTTTCAAGGCTACGTTGTGTGTGTTGTCATCGCTATGATCGCCATACCATGCATAGTCGTCAAGGTTGTCGCTAGTTCCTGCGTATAGATGGCCCCCGCTCTTCTGTCCTCCACTAGCGGCATATTCCCATTCTGCCTCAGTGGGAAGCCGAAATTCTATTCCGGTCAGTTGTCGTAGACGCTTGATAAACTCTTGACAATCATTCCAACTGACATCTGTTACAGGGCGCTCGTCTCCGATAAAGTTAGAAGGGTTGTTTCCCATCACCGCTTTCCATTGAGCTTGTGTTACGGGGACAGCGCTTATAAAGAAGTCGCTAAGTGTCACTTTGTGGCTAGGATATTCGTCTTCCTCCGCACCTTTCTCATACTTTCCAAATGCTCCCATCGTGAAGGTGCCGCCATCAACCTCTACCATGCATCGAATAATCTCGTCTAAGTAATCATATTCGGCAGTGTCAGCTTCAAGATCAACTACAGCTGTGTCCCAATCTGAATAATCGTAACTATCGTATTGATTGGAATAAGTGTAGGATTGCCTTCTCCGTTGTTTATTAGTGGCCCTAGCTTTCGACTTCTTTGTCGTGGTGACGGTAGGTTTCTTCTTAGTAACACCAGTAGAGGTCTTCTTCTTGACTGTGCTTGATGGGCGCCTTATCTGCCCACCGCTCGATTGCGCTGATAGCGTGATGCAACAAAGAGTGAGAAATATGAAAAAGATAAATCGTTTCATGGATGTGTAGTTTCTTTATTAAATATTCAAGAAATAAAGCGGGTGCTGGTACCCGCTTTATTTAGGCACACGAATCGGCAACAGCATAATCAGTATAATCGTAGTAGCTGTCGGTTTTGCTGCTGCTTTGCTTTGATGTTGATGTGCTGCTGTTTTTGCTCTTGACCGTTTGGAGAAGCTGACCACTCTTGTCATACCATGTACCCGCTTGAGGTTGTCCGTCCTGATTGAATGATCCTACAAAGTAAGAACCATCTTGCTTTACGATATACTTGCCGGTATCAAAATGGTCATTGACAAAACTACCAGAGAAGGTATCGCCATTGTCATATACGAAGTAGCCTTTACCTTGCAATTTGCCATCAACAAACGTACCTTTATAGACGCGTCCATCTTCGAAGTGCGCTTCGCCTTCACCATCAGGCATCCCTTTCTCATTCAGATCGCCCGTGTAGACGCATATTCCTTGTGGAATGTTGATGGTCTCATTGTTGGCCTTGCTGATAGATACGGTGTCAACATAGGTGCTGTCAGCAGCTGTAGCTCTTTCTGTGCCGTTGCACGTCTTTAATCCAATCATTCCTACAAATAAAGCTCCAAGACCGATAATCAGACCGATAATGATAGACATGTAACCTTTCCCCGTTCCTGAGGTTTGGGTTGGCGTTGGTTCGGGTTGGCTAGGAGGTGCTGGCTGAACACTTGGCTTCTTGATGGTGTCTCCATTGTGAGAATCTTGTCTGATAGTAACATCCTCGTCAGCATGGGTATTGTAGATGTTGTTCCATATGATGCCTGTGTGTTCTTTCTGCCATCTATAGATATCGTCTACAGACTGAGGACGGCGTAGACGGCTTAGCTGGAGCAACCATAACACAAGTTCCTTCAACCCATTACTGATATTGGCCGGGAAAGGCAGACTGACGTGTTTGTCGGGTGTCTCGTCTTCAGAGATGTCCGTGGGTAGAGGTGGCGTCTTGGTAGTAAGCAGCGTATAGAGCGTTGCGCCTAAAGCATAGAAATCGGTCCAAGGGCCAAACTTGTCTAAGTTGCCTTCCATCTGCTCTGTTGGTGCGTAGCCTTTGGTGTAGCATACACCTGATGAGGTGGAAGCTCCATCAGACGAACACTGCTTGCTGGCACCAAAGTCGATAAGCTTGATCTTTCCTTGCTTGTCCATCATGATGTTGGCAGGTTTCAAATCTAGATGTAGCAGTTGGGCTTGATGAACATCCCGCAATGCGTCAATCACCTGACTGAAGATGCCCCAAACCTTTATCTCGCTGAAAGGCTTCTTAGTGCGCTTTAGTATCTCGGAGAGGTTCTCGCCATCAACAAAGTCCATGGCATAGTAGGCAGTGCCGTTCTCTTCGAACAGATCATGAACGGTGATGATGTGTGGGTTATTGAGCTTTCTCAGTCGCTGTGCTTCTTTCTTGAACTTGGCCAACTGCTTGTTGAACATCTCTCGGCTTTCCTCTACGCTGATGCTAACGTTGGTAGTGCCGTTATCGCGTTTGGATGTTCCTTTCATAAAAAACTCCTTGATGGCAACCACCTCGTCTAGCTGGAAATTGGTAGCAACGTAGGTGTTACCAAATCCGCCAGAGGACAGATAGCTACCGATACGGTAGGTGCCATGCAACACTGCACCCACACGGAGCATCGATGATTTATTGATATTGCCCATGCCTTCTTTATGTTCGTTGGTTTAATTTTGAATCCACATTCTCCTTCTTCTTAGAGGGCGCTTGCTCTGTTTGGTCTTGTTTGCCACTTTCTGGCTTAGATGCGTGCTCTTGACTGTCAGCTTTGTCGGTAGATTCCTCGTTGGTCTTTGTGTCCTTCTTTATATCCTTTTTGTCTTTTTTGTCTTTTGCTTCCTTGGGGTCAGAAGTATCCTTGGGATCCTTCTGTTCGCGTTCTACAGAACGGGTGATAACCTCTATAGGCTTAGAACGCTCCACCTTACGCGCATCGATATGGGGCGTATCTCGCTGATTGGTACGAGCAGGGATGGCCGTCTCCTGTGGTTTGCTATCGTGTGCGTCGTTATGCTTGAGTGACTTCATATAGAAGACAGACGCCACTGCTACAATCACGAGCGCAACCACAAGTAACAACAACCATTTAGGATTGAAGGCCGACTTGGGTCTACTTGGCCTAGCGTTGGTACGGACGGGACGTCCTGTTACTGGCGCTTCCTCTATAGGTGTGGCAACGAGCGGTTGCTCCTCTACGATAGCTACGTCGTCCAAATCGGTTGCGGGAGCTTGAGGTTTGATATTTAGCGCATTGTCTTTAGAGGTCTGCTCGTCGTTGGGCAACGCCGCGTCGCCTACCTCCTTGGTCACAGCGTCTATATATATAAGGTAAGCCGAGTGGTTGTCTTTGTTGTGCTGCGTGGCTTCAATCAGATGCGTGCGCTTGTCCTCGTTGCTATCCTTGCTAGAGAGAAGCTGGCAGAGCGCGTCGTTGGTCATGTTCTCCAACATACCGTCACTACAGAGATAGAAGCAGTCGCCTGGCTCGATGTCGGTCACGTGTACGATGGCGGGTTTCTCCCGATTGTCCGGTCCAGGCTGGATGGCACGTGTGATGATGTTCTTCTTAGGCGAGGTGGCCATCTCGTCATAAGTGATCTCGCCCATCTGGTAGAGATCGTACACCAGTGAGTGGTCCCGACTCTGATAGAGCAACTTCTTCTCAGCCGTGCGCACATGATAGATGCGGCTGTCACCGATGTGGGCTAGCGTGACGCCGCCCTTGTGGATATATAGGAAGCAGAGTGTGGTGCCCATCTTGCGTTCTTCGCCGCCATCCTTGGCATCGAGTGCTTGGTAGGCTGCTTCCAAGGCTTCTAGCAAGAGCGCATCGGTCAGCGCTTGGTCCGAGAGAGGATGATTCTGTAGGAACCGAGCCATCTCAGAGGCGATGGTGTTGCTTGCTACCTCGCCGTGTTCGTGACCGCCCATGCCGTCACATACGATGAATAGCTGATCCTCAGTGGTGGCATCACCTATCTTTGGATAAATGGCATCTTCCTGGTTGGCGCGTTGTCCTAACTCATAGATGGCCAACGGCTTACTAATCTGAATCTTCATGTTAGTTGGATTTTTCGGTGTAAATGACGGTGGTGTCACCCATCTGTATGCGTGCCCCCTTGGTGAGAATCATTACGTCGTTGTCAGACAAGGGCTGTCCGTTGAGCAACGTAGTATTCATGTTGCGCTCATTGGTGATGGTGGCTCTGATCTGTCCCGTAGGAAGGAGGCTGACCTGGATGCGTGCGTGCATTCGGCTCATATACCGATCGGGGGTGTCAATCTGAACCGTTGCGCCAGAGGTAGATGCTTTGCGCCCAACGACGTTGACACCTATGGCGAGCTTGTATCGCTGACCATTGCACTCTAGATAGGGTGTTTGGTGGTGTAGGGTGTCTTCAGAACCACCTGATGAAGCGGATTTCTCGTTAAGAAGATGCGTCTTACGTGTGTCGCCATCGTTGGCAGGTCGTGTCTTGCCATCATCCTCCACTGGTGCAGTGCCAAACTTTACCTGTAGAGGAACTTTGCACTGAGGACAATGAATGAGTTTGACTGCTTCGTTTTTAGAGTTTTTTACGTCCAAGAGGATGCCGCAGCTAGGGCATGTTATGCGTTTTATTTCCATAATCTTACCATTTAATGATAGGCATATCGTTACTAAACTTTCCCCACATCACAGGATGCTGTCTGCTTCGGGTGGCTTTGATCACACCAGGATGTACAAAGTTGTAGAGCTCTTGTGCGGTGATGATCTTGTCGTGATTGGTATCCGCACCACCACGCAAGCCACGCTCAAGGTAGATGGTGAACCAGCTGTTCTTGTATTGGCTTTCTAGCGACTTCTCGTTGGTTCGACTAGATAGGAACAGCATCACGTTCTGAGCCGAGTAGTTGGTATCGCGCTTGTTGCTATCACGCATCTTGCCTGCGTAACATGCGTCTACCATTATCACCTTGTTCTTAGCTGGACAAGCTGCCATGACGCTGATGATGTCCTTGTAAGGCAAGAAACCATCGTAGCAAACTACTGATCCCGGTGTGCCATGCCCACTGAAATAAAGGATGATGACGTCCTCCTGAGTGGCTTGAGCGAAGAGCTGCTGCATCGTGCTCTTGACCTTAGTGATGGTTGCAGCCTGATTGGTGAGGTAAAGTGACGCAGCCTGCTTGGTATGACTGAAGATGTTGTTGATAGTCAAGGCATCTTGCGCACTCACACGTAGATCGTTTACCGTGCCGGGATAGTCGGATATGCCCACGCAAAGGATATATGTCTTTGCCTGCGCAAGGCAGGCAAAGAGGCAAAGCAGAATGGATAGGATGCCTTGTTTCATGTCGTGAAGGTTGACTTATACGGTGTAGAAATCGCCAGTCACATCGGCATCGTTCATATAATCGGGCATATCAGGAGCTACGTCCGGATTGTCATTGGAAGCCATGTGCATGTTGGGATCTTCTGCCATTGCATTGCTCTCGTCCGCACATTCGGTATTTGTCCCTATACCTTCTCCTCCGCCTTGATGTTGCCCCAGGTCTCCTATAGTAGCCATTTCGCCGCCACGTGATATCACCACGTCTTCTTCATCCCAGCGATGGTTGTCATTGATATCTACCACGGCTACATCGCCCTCTTCGTCATGGTCGGTGTCATAGAGCACAGCATAATGACCTTGAATTTCGCCACGGCCCACTACGTGTATATCATTGTCTTCAGCCACGGGATCGGCTATTGGTGTGGAAGTTGGGGTGTTATGCGTTGTTGGTGTTGGGGTAGGGGTATCATGCGTTGATGTGGTGTGGTGTGCATAGACATCGTGCTGGTCATCATTTACCACGTGGTGAACGTGCTCTACCACAACGTGTTGGGTTGCGGCTACAGGCTGTGCGTGCACGTCTTGGCTATGGGTAGCGCTTTGTGTGGCAGCTGCCTGTGCAAAGTCGGCTTTCTCCTGATCGGACATCGCGTTCCATTCGGTTTGCGTATAGGTGCCGTACAGTTGGCCATGCCAAGTGAATACACCTCCAGGGCCGACCTGTGCTCTTGCTGCGGTGAATGCCTCAGAGAATGAAAGGTCTTCAGAAACCGAAGCGTGGTCAGCTGCTTGCTCGTGTGCGCCCGTTTGATGTGCAGGGTCTTCGGTCTTGCCGTCTGTGCTATGATCTTGGGATAACTGAGATGCTGCATACGCTGCGCCGCCACCTATAGCTAAAGCTGCTACACCAGCCACGCTAACCACTGCCCAGTTGGTCTTATCTTTCTTCTCACCATTGATGGGTTTACCTACTTGTGCGTTTGATGTTCCCTTATACAAAGTTTCTTCTTGTGTACTCATTGTTCAAAGATTTTAGAAGTTATTAATTGCTTGTTTTCGTTTGCAAATGTAGGTGTTCTTTTTGATTTGCCAAACTTTTCGTAATGATATAGGATCAAATGCTGGGTTTGAATGATGAAATGGCAGATTCTTACTTGATAAACGTTGCGCCGCAATAGGGGCATTTGTCGTAAACAGCCAGTTCGATATATTCCATCTTGTAATGGTGGCCACAACAACTACACTTGTATCTCTTGGTGAATTCCAACTTCTTTTGTTGTCGTATCTTGGGTCTTGCCGTAGCATCTTTGTATGCTTTGAGGGTAAAAAGCACAGAGATAACAATCGCCGAGCCATATAAGATAAGGTAGGGTGTGGAGTGGCCCACTAAGAACGAAAGCGCAACAGCCGCCATAACGATTAGACCCGTAGTGCTGCGCAAGGTGTTAAACTTACGTTCAGCGATGATGTCTTGTTGGGTATCTCTTTCGTAATTATCCCATACTAGCTTCAGTGGGCGGATGTCCATCGTCTTAGGTGTGGCTGCTTGGGTAAACTGATTAAGGTGTTCCCAAGATACAAGGTAACGCTCGGGCCCTAGTTCTATTCGATCGTTCTTATTGATAGCCTTAGAGATAATGGCTTGCCCGTTGACAAAGGTTTCGTTGCTAGCCTTAAGATTCTCAAGACGATATGTACCTGCAGCGTCGATGGTCAGCCTACAATGTTCGCGGCTCACCGTCATTGGCACTGAACCTGTGGCGCCAAAGAACTTTGCGTTCTGTCCGTCGGTAATCTTCAATCGTGATGTAGCGCCATCGCGCCCGATAATGATATTCATATTGGTGTGGATATTACTCGTTGACAATGAGTTGTTTCAAGGTTTTGAGAGCTTCCTTTGATACTTTCAACTGGAAAAGAAATCTGTCGCAATCAGACAATGCTAATGATAGTTTGGGAATGTTCACCTTATATATAAAGTTCTTATTGACTATAAATCGTTTGCCTATGCGTACAAATACGCTTGCTTGAGCACCCAATTGTGACGCCAATGCCTTTTCCATTGAACCTAAGGTGATACCGATGGTGCTACGCATCTTGTTGGTGGTGTAAAGGTGGGTGTAGTTGCCATCACTTTCGAAGAACACAATGTTAGCTACATTCACTCTTACTAGCTCGTCACGGGAGTTAAAGAAGATGTATTTCATATAGATGTATCGTAGTAAGTGAATATTTAGAATTACTTGTATGTCGGTTGTAAAATTAGATAAAATTCGTGAAATATCGCCCAATATGTACGGATCTTTTTGATTTAGGCGTGGTAAAGGCAAATGTGCTGAGGAAAGAATTCTCGATTAAACAACTCTCGATAGAGCTATCTTCAGAATAAAATCGTACTTTTGTACATCAACGATTCAAAAACATTAAGGTATGGGAAAGCATAAAAAAGGCAATGTGGTGAAAGCTTATAAGTACCTGTTGCAAAGAGATAGAGATTGGGACTTCTCTTTCTTGTTAGAACTTGAAAGAAAGAAACTAAAACGTATGGCTGATTGTTTCTCTAAAGAAAAGGAATCGACAAAGGATCAGCAAACTGCAAGAGAATGTGCTCTTTGTGTTCGCTTGCTAGACGTTGTGCTGGATAGAGAGCGGTTCCGCGATGTTTGGAGTGGTGAGGTCTCGACGTGTTGTAAGACAGAAAAGACTAAGAGTGATAAAGGTCTCACTGCCATCACATTTGAATGTGAGGGAATGATACCCGATTTTCCGAAATATGTTAACATGCGAAATGCGGCTCGGTTTGAAGACGTGGGTCATCTTCGACGTTTCATTGATTCGGCAGAGACAGAGTATGAACGTAAATATCGCACTGAACGGAGTAAGGAGAACTTGCGGAACGTCAAGGCTTGGCATCTGTACAACCTTGTTCGCGAATACAGAATGTTCGAATGGTGGACTTGAAAGTAAACCAATGGAAGATGAGAACAAAAAGCGCTTAAAAACAACAAAGCCTTGCAATCTGATGATTACAAGGCTTTGTTATGTAGCGGGGGTGGGACCCGAACCCACGACCTCCGGATTATGAATCCGACGCTCTAACCAGCTGAGCTATCCCGCCATCCATGTGGCTTTCGTTTTCAAAAGCGAGTGCAAAGGTATAGATAAATTTTGAAACAACCAAAAATATTGGCAAAATTCTTTTCGGAAACAGCCGTAAAATTCAAAAAAAAAGTAAAACACACGTGTCTATATCTTTTTTTATGTACTTTTGCAGACCAAGAAAGTGGCTCCCATGCACTTAATCAAGAAATTAGATATATTCATAGCCAAACAATTTGGCCAACTCTTTGCCGGAACGTTTTTCATCAGCTTGTTTGTACTGATGATGCAGTTCTTGTGGCGATACATTGACGACCTTATCGGAAAAGGATTGTCAATGGACGTGTTGGCAGAATTCTTTTGGTATATGGCATTGATTATGGTGCCCCAAGCATTGCCACTAGCTATCCTTCTTTCTTCGCTGATAACCTATGGTAACCTAGGTGAGAGTAGCGAGCTGACCGCAATCAAGGCGGCAGGTGTGTCGCTGATACAATCGTTCAAAGGACTGATAGTGGTTAGCGTGCTTATCGCATTGGGCTCGTTCTACTTCCAAAACAACGTGGCGCCTCATGCACAGATGAAGTTGGCACAGCTCATGATCTCGATGAAGCAGAAGAGTCCGGAACTGGAGATTCCTGAGGGCGTGTTCTATAATGGTATTCCACAAACCAATCTCTATGTGGAAAAGAAGGACATGACCACAGGTAAGCTTTATAACATCATGATCTACCGCATGACAAGCAGTTATGAGGATCAAGCTATCATCCTTGCCGACTCGGGTATGCTACAGTCGACGGCAGAGAAGAAGCACCTTGTGATGAATCTTTGGAGCGGAGAGTGGTTTGAGAACATGCGTTCAGAGGAACTATCGGGTAGCGCTAGCGTGCCCTATCGCCGCGAGACGTTCATCCATAAGAAGCTGGTAATCGACTTTGACGGCAACTTCAGCCTCACTGATGCAGCGGGGATAGCAGGTAATGCGCGTACAAAGAGCCTTGATCAGATCAGCCAAGGTATCGATTCGCTCAATCAGATGTATGATAGCATCGGCAAGACCTATTATAAAGACGCATGTTCTTTCTATTATCAACAGAAAAATCTAGGAGAGCGGCAACAAGCATTGGCGGTCAAGCAAGCTCAGAGGGATGGATTTGATATCGATTCGCTCTATGCCAAGATGCGCCCCGCCCAGAAACGACAAGCACTGGATCGTGCTTTAAGCGTTGTGCAACAAGAGCAAAGCGACCTGGAATTTAAGAGCATGATTACCTCTGAAGGCGATAAGGAGATACGTCAGCACAAGATAGAGTATATCAATAAGTTTACGTTATCATTGGTATGCATCATCTTCTTCTTTATCGGTGCTCCCTTGGGTGCGATTATCCGCAAAGGAGGATTGGGCGTGCCTATCATTGTGTCGGTGATCGTATTCATTATATATTATATCTTGGATAACACCGGATACCGAATGGCACGCCAAGGCTCGTGGGCAATATGGTTTGGTAAAGGACTTTCGTCAGCGGTATTGATTCCTACGGCAATCTTTATCACATACAAAGCCAATAAAGATTCGGCTGTCTTTAATATGGATGCATACAGAACCATATTTATGCGTATGCTTGGTCTGCGCACGCGCCGACATATCAGTAGTAAAGAGGTGATCATTCATACTCCCGACTATCTGCATGATGCCGAGTGTCTGCGTACGATCAGTGCTGAAGTGGTATCGTATGCGCAAGCTTATAAGCTTACATTGCCACCCGACTTTGTGAAGACTTTCTTCGTTTATCGGCCTGATCACCAGATTGAACAAATCAATCAAAAGCTTGAAGCGGTGATAGAAGACTTGAGCAACACACGGAATAGGGTGGTGCTGACCGAACTGAACAAGTATCCCGTACTGGCGGTTAAGGCTCATACGCGCCCCTTCGAACGCAAATGGCTTAATGTGGCAGCCGCTATCATTGTGCCATTGGGATTGTTCCTCTATTTCCGAATGTGGCGATTCCGTCTGCGCTTGCACCGCGATCTTAAGGCTATCATTGCTGCAAATGATGCTATAATAAAAGAGGTGGAGCGAATGGAAGCCTCGAAGCAAACTCAGAAACAATAATCACAATCATATAGAAAGGGAATGGAAAATTTTAAGATGAGTAGCGTTGAAGAAGCGTTAGCAGACTACAAAGAAGGTAAGTTTGTTATCGTGGTAGACGATGAAGATAGAGAAAACGAAGGCGATCTGATCATTGCTGCCGAAGCAATCACTCCCGAGAAGGTCAACTTCATGCTCAAGAATGCGCGTGGTGTGCTTTGTGCACCAATCACGCTGAGCAGATGTGAGGAACTCGACTTGCCCCATCAGGTGTCGGATAACACTTCCGTGTTGGGTACGCCGTTCACCATCACCATCGATAAACTCGAAGGTTGCACCACTGGTGTGTCTGCACACGATCGTGCTGAAACCATCAAGGCATTGGCTGATCCTGCCTCTACCCCTAAGACCTTTGGTCGCCCAGGTCATATCAATCCTCTATATGCACAGGACAATGGCGTGTTGCGTCGTAGTGGACACACCGAAGCGGCAGTGGACCTCTGTAAGTTGGCTGGCATGTATCCTGCAGCAGCACTGATGGAGATCATGAATGAGGATGGCACTATGGCTCGATTGCCACAGTTGGCAGAGAAAGCACAAGAATGGGGAATGAAAGTCATCTCCATTAAAGACCTGATTGCTTACCGCTTAAAGCGTGAGTCGCTTATCGAGGTTGGTGATGAGGTGGATTTGCCAACCCAGTATGGCGATTTCCACTTGATTCCGTTCCGTCAGTCAAGCAATGGCTTGGAGCATATGGCGCTTATCAAGGGCGAATGGGATGAGAACGAACCTATATTGGTACGTGTACACTCGTCTTGCGCCACTGGCGATATCCTTGGCAGTAAACGTTGCGACTGTGGAGAACAGTTGCATAAAGCGCTGCAGATGATAGAGAAAGAAGGTAAAGGCGTGCTCATCTATATGCAGCAAGAAGGACGCGGCATCGGTCTGATGAACAAGATTGCGGCATATAAACTGCAACAAGAAGAAGGATTGGATACGGTGGAGGCCAATGTGCATCTCGGATTCAAGCCTGATGAACGCGACTATGGTTGCGGTGCTCAGATGCTTCGCCATCTAGGTGTACATAAGATGCGCCTAATGACAAACAATCCTACCAAGCGCGTCGGACTAGAAGCTTATGGCTTAGAGATTGTAGAAAACGTTCCAATAGAGGTGTCGCCCAATCCTTACGATTATAGATATCTTAAGACCAAGCAAGACCGCATGGGTCATGAATTGCATATTAAATAAGTATAATAACATAATATAAAGACAAGCAGATGCACGTATCGTCGTAGCATCTGCTTTTTTTCTGTTATAAATGCGTTTCTATGGAAAATATTATTGGCATTATTTCGTTTACATAGATAAAATAATTACTTTTGCAAAAGCGTATTTAAACATTTAATGACAGTATGACACAATTATCCGATCGTTTGAATAGACTTGCACCCTCTGCCACTTTGGCTATGTCACAGAAAAGCAGTGAGATGAAGAGCCAAGGCATTGATGTTATCAATATGAGTGTGGGCGAACCTGATTTCATGACTCCCGACTTTGTAAAGGAAGCTGGTAAGAAAGCTATCGACGATAACTACTCTAAGTATTCTCCCGTGCCAGGATATCCTGCATTGAGAGAGGCAATCTCGGAAAAGTTGAAAAACGAGAACGGTCTATCTTATTCGTCTAGCGAGATTATCGTCGGTACAGGTGGAAAACAGGGAGTCTGCAACACCATCTTGGCGCTTGTCAACCCTGGCGAAGAGGTAATTGTCCCTGCACCTTATTGGGTAAGCTATCCACAGATGGCTAAGTTGGCTGGCGGTGAGCCTGTAGTGGTAAGAGCTGGAATCGAACAAGATTTTAAGATTACGCCACAACAGTTGGAAGAAGCTATCACCCCCAAGACCAAACTTCTCATTCTATGTTCGCCAAGCAATCCTACGGGTAGCGTGTATAGCAAGGAAGAACTGGAGGCTTTGGCCAAAGTGATTCTCAAACATGACAATCTATATGTTCTCTCAGACGAGATCTATGAGCATATCAACTATATCGGCGGTCATGCTAGCATCGCTGCGTGCGACGGAATGCGCGAACGTACCATCATTTGTAATGGTGTAAGCAAGGCTTATGCAATGACGGGATGGCGCTTAGGATGGGTGGCAGCTCCTCAATGGATTGTGAAAGGACTCAACAAACTGCAAGGTCAATATACCAGCGGCACTTCATCAGTGAGCCAAATGGCAGCCTTGGCTGCATATAAAGGTGATCAAAACTGCGTTGTAGAGTTTCGTAAAGCCTTTGAGCGCCGTCGCAACTTGATTGTCGACTTGGTTAAAGCGATACCAGGACTGGAGTGTAACACACCTCAAGGCGCATTCTACGTATTCCCTAAGTGTGCTTCTTTCTATGGCAAGACGGATGGTCAGACGGTCATCAATAGTTCTTCTGACTTTGCTATGTACCTCCTTGAGAAGGCGCATGTAGCTACGGTTGGTGGTGATGCATTCGGCGATCCCGACTGTTTCAGAATGAGTTACGCTACAAGTGATGATAATATCAAAGAGGCTTTAAGACGTATCAGCGAAGCTTTGGCCCAACTTCATTAATAGATAACAAATGTTTCTAATCAAGGACAATGCCAAATGTAATCGATAACGGCTTGTTAAAAGACGTTAACTATATTGTGGTATTCCTTATAAATGATTAACTTTGCGCAACGACTATGTTAGTTGTAATCTATGATAGACGCAAATCAAGTTGATTAAAAAGATAATACAACAAGTTAAATTTATCAATAACTAAAAATTAATTTTTTCAAATTATGGCAACACAACAAAAAGCTGTAGCCCCCAAGAAACAGTCTGCGGGCTTCACAGGAGTTAGAAATGCATTCTGGATTATTGTCGTTTGCGCAATTATTGCATTCGCTTTGTTCTACACATGGTTCGGTAACCCTATGCACTTTGAGGGTGGCACTACTGCAGGTAACCCAGCTGACGTTTGGGGTACAATCTACAAAGGTGGTATCATCGTGCCTGTTATCCAGACATTGTTGCTCACCGTGCTCGCAATGAGTATCGAGCGTTATCTCGCTTTGAAGACCGCTTTCGGTAAGGGCGCTCTTCCTAAGTTCGTTTCTAACATCAAGGCAGCTCTCGCAGCTAAGGATTTCGCAAAGGCTCAGCAGCTCTGCAATCAGCAGAAGGGTTCTGTAGCTAACGTAGTAAGCGCTTCTCTTGCAGCTTATCATGAGATGGAGAGCAGTGCAAATGCATCTTTGAAGAAGAGCCAAAAGGTTGCTAAGATCCAGCAGGCTCACGAGGAAGCTACTCAGCTTGAGATGCCTACTCTTACAATGAATCTTCCTATCGTTGCAACTATCGTTACTCTGGGTACTTTGACCGGTCTTCTTGGTACTGTAACTGGTATGATCAAGTCATTCTCTGCTATGGGTGAAGGCGGTGGCGCTGACTCTGCTCAGCTCTCTGTCGGTATTTCTGAGGCCTTGATCAATACCGCATTCGGTATCGGAACATCTTGGTGCGCAGTGGTTTCTTACAACTACTACACCAATAAGGTTGACAAGTTGACTTACGCCCTCGATGAGGTTGGTTATTCTATCGCTCAGACATACGAAGCAAACCACACAGAAGAGGCTTAATTTTTGCTAACCCTTTTAAAATCTTATCGCTATGGGTAAAGTAAAAATTAAGAAGAGCGACGTCTGGATTGATATGACTCCTATGTCGGATGTCATGACTTTGCTGCTCACCTTCTTCATGCTCACCTCCACATTCGTGAAGCCCGAGCCTGTGAAAGTGAACGTTCCAAAGTCAGTATCAAAGGTAGACGTTCCCGCTAACGACGTATTGACGATCATCGTAAATCCTGTCGTGAAGAACGGACAGACAACTGACGATGGTCAAGTGTTCTTGCGCATTGACAACACAAAGATCCTTGCAGGTCTGATCAATGACATGGGCATCCAGTTGACTCCTAAGCAGCTTGAGACATTCAAGGCTGAGACAACCTTCGGTATGAACCGTGAAGACCTCCCTGCATACTTGTCAATGGCACCGAGTGCACGTTCCAAGATGCTCGCTGCTAAAGGCGGTATCCCCTTGGACAGCATTCAAGGCAAGCAGAGTGAGTTCCAGGATTGGGTTTATGCATATGAAACCGAGATGGGAACAGTGGATAATGTGAAGATTGCCATCAAGTCTGATGCACGCACACCTTACAAAGTAGTACGTAAAGTGATGAGTGAGCTTCAGGATCTTGGTATCTCCGACTATTATCTGATTACCGAGTTAAAGTCTAAGAAGGAGGATTAACAATGGGAAAGAAAAAAGAAAGCAAGCAAAAGAAGATAACTGTCCGCGTAGACTTTACGCCTATGGTGGATATGTTGATGCTTCTTATCACATTCTTTATGCTCTGTACCACATTGAGCAAGCCTTCTTCAATGCAGATTTCTATGCCTGCCGACCAGCAGCAGCAGAACGAAAAGGACCAGAAAGAAGCTAAGCAGAGTGCCACTATCACTTTGTATCTAGCCGCTGATAACAAGGTTTATTACGGTCAAGGTATTCCAAAGTATAGCGACCCAGCCTGGCTTAAGGAAACTACATGGGGTGAAGACGGCGTTCGTAAGGTGTTGCGTGAACACACCACCGAGGAGCACGTTAAGCCAGTAGTGGAAATGGAACTTGCTGTTCAGAAGCTTTTGGCTGAGCAGAAGGCTAATCCAAAGAAGATCACTGACGAAGTATACAAGCAGAAGTTGTCAGACATTAAGAGCGGTAAGCTCGATGGCAAGACCATCACTCCTCTTACCGTGATTATCAAGCCTAGCGACAATGCTTCTTACAAGAACGTGATTGACGCTCTCGATGAAATGCAGATATTGAATATTGGTATTTACGTGATTGACAAGATCAACGATCAAGACCGCGGTTTGTTGGACTTGAAGAAGATCAAGTTGTAAAATTTGCGTTGAATAACATTTAAAACAAGAACACAATGGCAAAAATAGATTTGTACGATCCCCAATGGATCGATATGGTTTTCGCCGGAAAGAACAAGGCGTACGGTGCTTACCAGCTCCGTCGTGGTACTTCTGGTCGAAATATCAAGGCATTGTTGATTCTGATTATAGCTGCAGTTCTCATCGGCGGTTTCCTTGGTTACCTTGTTTGGAAGAACAAACATGATGCCGAGTTGCTCGCAGAGTACAATCAGAAGATGGAGCTTCAAGCCTTGAAACAAGCTCAAGAAGAAGCTAAGAAGAAGAAAGACCAGCCCAAACCAAAACCAAAAATTGAACCTGAAAAGGTGGTTGAGCAGGTTAAGAGTACTAAGGTAAATACCGTTCCTGTCATCAAGGAAGACGACAAGGTTGACGTCAACAAGATGATGCAGAGTATGGATAAACTTGTGCAAGACAAGCGTACATCTGGTGCGGAAGAGGTAAAGGGTACTGACAATGCTACAGCTGTTGCAGCAGCGCCTAACGTTGCTACACCTGAGCAGGTTGCTCCTCCCCCTCCACCAGCTCCTAAGGAAGAACCTAAGCCAGAGGTTAAAGAGGTTGAAAACAAGATCTTTACCGTTGCTGAGCAGATGCCTTCTTTCAAGGGTAATGTGAACCAGTGGTTGTCTACACACATTTCTTATCCTGCAGTTGCAGCTGAGAACAACATTCAGGGTCGTGTGATTGTGAAGTTCGTTGTCGGCAAGGATGGTAGCGTAAGCCAAGCACAGATTGTTCGTGGTGTAGATGCATCATTGGATAAGGAGGCTTTGCGCGTGGTAAATAGTATGCCAAAATGGAACCCAGGTATGAACAATGGTCAGCCTGCTAACGTTTGGTTCACTTTGCCTATCACCTTCAAACTTCAGTAAGTTTTTTATTTAACATGAAAAGACCTATATTCTACATTGCTTTTGTAGGATTACTCATAATCTCCTCGGTTGCTTTCCTTGCTTGTACAGGCAAGAAAAACGACCGAGGAGGTCGTACTGATACCCCTACTAGCGGCACAATCACCTTCTATTGTGACGAAAGTTTTAGTCCTATTATAGAAGAGGAGCGAAAGAACTTTGAGTACACGTATTCCAATGCGCACCTCAAAGCCGTGTATACCAATCAGAACGAGGGTATGAATAAGATTATGGACCTCAAGACCTGTCTGCTTATTACTGCCCGCGACCTTACTAAAGGTGAGATTGCTATGCTCAAGACCAAACAGCGTTCAGCCACGGTATTCCCCATTGGCTATGATGGTTTGGCTTTAATCGTCAATCGAAACAATACAGATACTTTGATTACAGCTAACGATGTGAAGAGCATCTTTGCTGGAAAGAAAACAAAGTGGAATCAAATATATCCTCAGTCAAAGTTGGGCGACATCCAAGTGGTGTTTGACAACAAAGCATCTGCTACCTTATATTATGTGGTTGACTCTCTCCTTGGTGGCAAACCTATCAAAGCTAGCAACATCGTTGCCGCTAAGAGCAGTAAAGGTGTGATTGATTATGTACAAAAGACGCCTAACGCTATCGGCGTTATCGGTTCCAACTGGCTCAACGACAAGCGTGATACAACCAATCTTACTTTCAATAAGGATATTAATGTTATGTCAGTATCTAATGGGGATAAGGCCACCAAAGGAACTAGCTTCTTGCCTTATCAATATTATCTCTTGACGGGCGATTATCCTTTCTGTCGAACGATTTACTGCATCTGTGTAGATCCCTTGCGTGCTTTGCCTTGGAGCTTTGCCAACTATATAAGCGGTCCTACGGGTCAGTTGATCATTCTTAAGTCTGCTATCCTGCCTTATCGAGGCGATATACAGATCAGGCAGGTGAACATCACGCATTAGTCTTCGGTCTCTCTGGGCTTGTCGATACATATCTGTTGTGGTCAAATTACCTTTCGGTTATCCTCTAAGAGATTGCTACAGATTATAGTTGGAGCTTACCAAGACGTTTAAAGAGAAGACTTGATATAACGAATGAGATGCGTCTTGTATGTTTAAAAATTCTTAATGGAATAAACTTATTAGTTTTCTTTCCATCCTATTGATAGATAATTATAGAATTATGAAGAAGTTTAAATATTTAGTAGCTGGATTGTTGATAAGTTTATCAATGCCAGCAGTAGCACAAGAGGTAAGTTATCAGCAGGCTCTTAAGCCCATCTCTGAGGCTTTGTCAGCTAATCCTAACGACCCAAAGGCAGGTAAAGACCTGATCAATACTTACAAGAAGACTTATAAGAAAGATGCAGAAGCGCTTGTAGGCTTAGGTACTACATTCCTTCAGCAGCACCGTTTTGATGATGCGCAAGCTATGGCCGACATGGTTTTGGCTAACAAGAAGTTTAATCAAAGTAGTGCTTATGTGCTTCGTGGTGACATCGCAGCATTGAAGGACAGCGTTGGTAACGCAGGTGCAGCAGCCGCTGAGTATCAGACCGCCATCAGCATTGACCCACAGAATGTTTCGGCTTATGAGCGTTATGCACGTGTTTATCGTCATGTCAACTCTAAGGTAGCTGTTGAGAAGCTTCAGGAGCTCCGTAAGGTAAAGCCCGACTATCCTGTAGAGGTTACTGCTGCTGAGATTTATCTCGGTGACCGCAAGTACTCTGAAGCATTGGATTGGTTTGATAAGGCAGACAAGTCGCAGCTCGATGAGAGCCGTTACTACAACTATGCAGTAGCTGCTTACTACTCAGGTAAGCCCGCTAAGGCAATGCAGGTAGTAGACGAAGGCTTGCAGAAGTTTGCCAAGAGCGAATACCTCAGCCGCTTCGGTGCTTTGGCAGCAGTTGACTTGAAGAAGTATCCCGAAGCCCTTACCTACTCTCAGAACGTGATGGCAGGTAAGAGTCAGAAGAACTTCAACGACTATTACTACTATGGTCAGGCACTCGCTGGCAACCAGAAATATACTGAAGCTATCGATGCTTACAACAAATGTCTTGATATGAAGCCCGACTTCAAGGAGCCTATCAATAAGATTTCAGAAGCTTATAAAGGCCTTGGTGAGGAAGACAAGGCTCTCGAATATAGCCGCAAGTACCTCGATGAGAACAAGGATGCTTCTTCATCTGACTGGGCTAACCTTGCACAGATCTACGTAGCTAAGGCTGACAAGGCAGATGCTTCACAGCAGAAGGACCTCTATAACCAAGCTATGGCTGTGTATGAGCAGATGACAACCAAGTTTACTTACCTCAAGGACTGGTGCTGGATGAACGAGGCACAGATCGCTTTGGGTAAGCTTAAGGACCTTGACAAGTTTGCTGAGCTCAACAAGAACATCGCTGCTTTCGAAGAAGCTAAGGCTACTAAAGACGAGCAGTCAATCAATTATCTGAAGAATGCCTATTACTCATTGGGTTACTACTACACCACCAAGCAAGATGTAGAGACCGCAAAGAGCTACTTCCAGAAGCTTCTACAGATCGATCCAAACAACGAGGAAGCTAAGAAGTTCCTTGCTGAATAATCTCTTATAGAACAACCCATTCTCCTGAGGCTTTTCGGAGAATGCGCATAATATTAAGGTCGTCCGACATTCGGGCGACCTTTTTTCGTAAAATACTTTTTAATAGTGGCTTTGTTTTCGTCAAAATTTTGTACTTTTATCTCATATTGTAGTTTCAATCGTTTGTGGAAATCGGTTCATTCCTCGTTGATTGTGACATCTTTTAGCGTGTCTACGTCGCTATGTTGAATCCTTCTCAAACGTTTACCTTTTATATTTAGTGAACCCTAACTACTAAAAATGTCTCTCTTTAGAAAGGCATTCAAATGCGCCGCGTAATAGAGAGGGATGTTATATAAGGTGAAAGCCTTACCGTTCTTGGTAGTGACGGTGTCAGATGTCATTGGTCCATTCCATAGACGCAGCGCCACCGACTCTTTCGTTTCGTCCATAAAGAGATGCAACGAACGCAGTTTGGCATTATTGCCCGTCTTCACCTCTATTGGTAGCAGGTGTGATTTATACCTAATGAGGAAGTCGATCTCTGCTTGAGAATTCTTTGCATCGCGCACCCAAAACATTCGTTTCTCCCCAAAGGCGAATGAGGACCCCAATAGTTCCTGCCCAACGATATGTTCGGCGATATCCCCATTCCATAGTTCGTCGGTCTCTTTGCTAAGCAATAGTTCTTCTTGCATCCCTGTCACATAGTTGACCAAGCCTGTATCAAGCCATAGCAGCTTCGGACTTTTCTTCAAGTCGGGCAATATCGGGAACGACGTAGAAGTCAGAGGATAGACTAGTTCCAGCAATAACGTCTTTTCCAGTGTCCTGAAAGCGTTCCCAGCTTCAGCCGCTTTGAAGGTAGAACCAGTGAATTTGGCAAACCGTATGCGGTGTCCTGCTGCTGTCCAACCATAATTCAGGATATAACGGATAGCATCTTGCTCTCGGTCTCGGTTCGCATATTTTTCCACATCATCCCGATAGCCGGCCAGTAAGGCATTGAATACATCGTTCAACCTAACGATATCCTTGTGCTTGGCATAGTTGGCTACCGCTTCAGGTAGCCCTCCAACAATCATATATTTTCTGAAAAGCTCCATGGCATGCTCATGCAGTGATGCTGGCAAAGCCACCTGCTCAATGCTATCAGCTATAGCTGTTTGCCCTATCGCCCGCAAAAACTCCACAAATGTGCAAGGGTGCAGAGCCATATATTCCACTCTCCCGACTGGAAAAGAAATGTGGCGGCCCATTAGGCTCTCTAGTAGCGATCCAGCCGCAATGACATAAATGTCGGGCCGCTTCTCATAGAAGTAGCGCAAAGCTTGCACAGCCTTAGGTTCTGTTTGGATCTCATCAATAAAGAGCAATGTCCGTTTGGTCGTGTCTTGCGGAATATTCGCCTTGAGCCATATACCGGCAAATAGATCTTCGAACGAATAGTCGTTGGCAAAGAGCTTGGCATTGTCACTTTCCTCTAGGTTCATATAGATATACGTATCAAACTCTTTGGCAAACATTTCCACCAATGTAGTCTTACCCACTTGTCTGGCACCTCGTAAGACCAAAGGCTTACGCTCTTCTTTCTCTGCCCATTGACGTAAATACTTTAGCGCGATTCGTTCAAACATATATAACTGATTAATTATCAAATGAAAAGGATAATGCAAAGATACACTATTCTTTTCAAATCCAAACCAAAAATCCGCTTATTTTTAATCATTTCCAAACCAAAAATCGACGTTTTTCTGATCAAAACCAAACCAAAAATCATCAAAAATACGTTCATTTCCAAACCAACAACAGTATAGAAACGGTTCAGATCCAAACCAAACTGCGGCTTGAGGAGTAACTACCAAAGTCTTAAATTGTCAAATAAGAATCACAAAAATAGCTCTGTGAAAATTCTCGAAATAGAAATTTCGTAGTTTGCTGAATAGGGATTACTAAGAAATAGTGGGATGATGAAATCCTCAAAGAGCCCCTTTTACCATGCGAAAGAGCCTCTTCGAGGAGGCGAAAGGGGCCCTTTGGCAATGCCAAACGAGCCTTTTTGGAAGCCGATTTAAGTGTTTTTGAGAATAAAAGTGTGCTTTTTAGGCATATAAACGCAACGCTCTGTCAATAACATCCTGATTGACAGAGCGTTGTTTTTTTGCCGTATTTCACGGCCGTTTGGCTTGTGCTGACTAATATCGAAGCTATAAAATATAAAATGTAAAGATATTTGAGCGCACTGAGTGGCCCTTTTATATAGGAAGATAGGCGATGTGTTGGATTTGTTAAAATGCGTTATATTCTGCCGCAAATGTTCTAAAAAACAGACTTGCGGCAAAATATAATATACTATATTCTGCCGCAAGTGCGCTTTTTCTATGAGTTTCGGCAAGATATAATGCCGTTGTTGGTGGATTATTGCTTGTCTAGCGTGAGGGAGAGCTTGCCTATCCAGATGGCATTCTTGCCGTTCTGATCCACGGGGATAGCCTTGCCGTCAAGGTTGTTGACGTATTCTAGGTTCTTCAGCAACGAGTGAGAGTGACCGCCTAGCACCAGATCGATGCCGCGTGTGTTGCTGATCAGCTTCACATCGTCGTCGCCCTCAATCTGCCAACCTAGGTGAGATAGGCAGATGATCATGTCGCAGTGCTTGGCTTGCAGCGTGCTGACCATCTTCTTAGCCACCTCGATGGGGTTGAGATACTCCAGCGGCTCATAGTTTTCCTTGACCACTAGGCCAGCCATCTTAGGGCATAAGGCAAACACACCAATCTTCACCCCCTTGCGCTTGATGATGGTATAAGGCTTCACGATGTCCTTGAGCGGTGTGTCCTTGAAGTCGTAGTTGGAGCAAAGGATGGGGAAGTTGAGCTGACGGAACACCCTTGCCATGTTCTCCAGTCCATAGTCGAACTCATGATTGCCGATCGTTCCGGCATCATAGTGCATCTCGTTCATCAGTCCGGCTTCCACATCTCCCTTGAACAGCGTGTAGTAGGGAGAACCCTGTGAGAAGTCGCCACTATCAAAGAGGAGCAGCTCGGGGTCCTTGGCGCGTTCCTCCTTCAGCATCGCGATGCGGCGGAGAAAACCTCCTCTACCAGCCGTAGCTGTGTCGCTAAGGTTAGGGGAGAGCGGGTAGATACAACTGTGGGTGTCGTTGGTATGCAATATGGTGAGATGCTTCTGTGCCCAAGCGGTGGTGGTGGCAACGATGAGAAGCAACGTAAGCAGTGATTTCTTCATTGTAAACCTCATGTTAGTGTGGATGATTATTCTACGATGGTGATACGACCTTCCTTGTGTGCGGATACAGCCTCGCCTTGGGCGGCTTTCTCTCTAAAGTATTTCATGATGACATATCGCACGTTGTTTGATTCGTCTTCGGGCTGATTGACATCCGTCTTGGCTTGGAAGGCGGTCATCTTGTCGTTTCCCGCTGCTACATAGTCGATCGTTGCTATGCGGTAAGAAGCCTTGGGGTCCACCTCTTTGCCGTTGAGCGTGGCAGAGAGCAGTTCGCCCTTCGTGTTGATTACCAGCTTCACGGCATGGCTCACGCCCTCGCCATGCGTGTGCGCTAGCTCATGGAAGAGCTGCAACACCTTCTCTCCGCTGAGCGTGAGGAAGCAGATCTTGTTCTCAAACGGCGCCACATCCACGATGTCACCCACGGTGACGTTGCCCTTGGCGATGGCAGCGCGCAGACCACCCATGTTATATACGGCAAAGTCGGGTTGCTCGTTGTATAGCTTACCAGCCCATACTAGGATGTCCGTGGCTAGGTTGCTCAGATCGCTCTCGGGCCTCATGGCGTACATATAATGGTCAGCCACACCTACGACGGGGGTCATGATCGAGTCTACTTGATACTTATAAGGAGCCATGAAAGCCGCAGCCTGTGCGTCCGGATGCGTGTCATACTTGCTGTCGATGAGCAGTTGGGTCTTGCTGACGCTTGTGAGCTGGTAGTGGGAACCACATCCTACGAGCGTCAATGTGCTCAGAGCCAGTACGGATCTGGCAATGAGAGATGAGTGAGTGAATGTTTTCATACGTGCAAAGTTAGTAAGAAAAAGCCTTATGCAGAGTCGCAAGGATGAGAAAAATCTGTTAAATTGCAGAAAAAGAACGCTTAGCGGTGTTGTGGTCGAAAAGAATTTCGTACCTTTGCATCCGCTTTTCGGCGCAACCGCTGGACTTGGATGAGTCATGATCTACGTTGCGTTGGAACGACAAACAATATTTAATTATCAAACAATGGATTTAATTAAAGTTGCTGAAGAAGCATTTGCAACCGGCAAACAGTTTCCTGCATTCAAGTCAGGTGACACCATCACAGTCGCTTACAAAATCGTCGAGGGTAACAAACAGCGTATCCAGCTCTATCGCGGCGTAGTAATCAGAATCTCAGGTGAAGGCACCAAGAAGCGTTTCACCGTACGTAAGATGTCTGGTACTGTAGGTGTAGAGCGTATCTTCCCTATCGAGTCACCCAACATCGATTCTATCGAGGTGAACAAGCGTGGTAAGGTACGTCGTGCTAAGTTGTACTATCTCCGCAAGCTCACTGGTAAGGCAGCTCGCATTAAGGAGAAGCGTACCAACGTTGTTGCAGGCTAATCACTCACCCGAGAGCCGTTCCTCTTCATCAGGGGAGGAACAAGGCTCTAAAGGAAAACCGTTGCTTTCTTGTCTTTAATGGCAAAAGAGCAACGGTTTTTTCGTTTGGTTAGGGTGCGTTCTGTTCATTGATACGCACCATTGTTCAGCTTCATTCTCTGAGTATGAGGCTCGCTAAGGGCGCATCACACGTCATAGTTTTGCTTAGGATCATTGATTCCGTGAAATGCTTGCTTGAGATCGTGCCAGCTCTGGAAGCCCGCAAAGAGCGCCAACCGGTTGAGTGTGTGCTCGGAAAGCTGCTCGCGAAACAGATAGCCGCGTAGCTTCTTGAGCGAGTAAGGTTTGAGATGGATGTTCTTGGTGGCCAGATGTGCTGAAAGTTTCTCAAGGTCAGGCTTTACATTGGCAGCTTTGGCATGTTTGGCGCCAAACTCGAAAATGATTTTTCTAAACTCTCGTTTCATTTCATTAAGTGCTAATCACGTACAAAGGTATAGATAAGTTTAGACTTCAAACAATTTCGGCGGAGTTTTTTTCAAGCCATGAATCATTTTCCCCAACTTCTTTGTACCTTTGCGCTGAGAATCAAAACATCAGGAAACATAATATGAAGGAACTTGCCTTAAAGTACGGATGCAATCCGAATCAGAAACCCGCACGCGTGTATATGAGTGAGGGTGAGTTGCCCATCGAGGTGCTTAATGGTCGCCCTGGCTATATCAACCTGCTGGATGCGCTCAATAGTTGGCAGCTGGTCAAGGAGCTCAAGGAAGCTACCGGTCTGCCCGCTGCAGCATCGTTCAAGCATGTCAGCCCTGCTGGTGCAGCCGTAGGACTACCCTTGACGGACACGTTGAAGAAGATCTACTTTGTGGATGACGTCGATTTTGAGCTCACTCCCCTTGCATCGGCTTACGCCCGTGCTCGCGGCGCTGACCGTATGTGCTCCTATGGCGACTATTGCGCCCTGAGCGATGTGTGTGACGAGGCCACCGCACGTCTCATCAAGCGTGAGGTGTCTGATGGTGTCATTGCGCCAGGTTATACCCCCGAGGCTCTTGCCATCCTTCAGGAGAAGCGCAAGGGAACCTACTGCGTCATTCAGATTGACCCCAACTATGTGCCCGAACCCATCGAGCATAAGCAGGTCTTCGGCGTAACCTTTGAGCAGCAGCGCAACGACGTGAAGCTCGATGACCCCGCTCTGTTTGAGGATATCCCCACAAAGAACAAGACATTCAGCGACGAAGCCAAGCGCGATCTGATCATTTCGTTGATCACCTTGAAGTATACCCAGTCCAACTCGGTGTGCTACGTCAAGGACGGACAGGCTATCGGCATCGGTGCCGGACAGCAGAGTCGTATCCATTGCACCCGTCTTGCAGGTAGCAAGGCCGACGAATGGTGGTTGCGTCAGTGTCCTAAGGTGATGGCTTTGCCCTTCAAAGAGAAGATTCGCCGTGCCGATCGTGACAACTCCATCAACCTTTACATCGGTGATGAGTGGGAGGATCTCTTGGCAGATGGCACCTGGCAGCAGTTCTTCACCGAGCGCCCCGAACCTCTTACCATCGAGGAGCGCAAGGCATGGATAGCTCAGAACACGGGTGTGGCACTGGGATCAGATGCTTTCTTCCCCTTCGGCGACAATATCGAGCGTGCCCATAAGAGCGGCGTAGAGTATATTGCACAGGCAGGCGGTAGCATCCGTGACGACCATGTGATAGATACCTGTGACAAGTATGGCATCGCCATGGCATTCACCCACGTACGTTTGTTCCACCACTAATCCCCCTTTCCAATAGCTATGAGTGATATCGATGATATAATAGAGAACGGCATGGTGTTCCGCGGTGCGCCCAAGGGTGGACCTAAGGAAGAAAAGATCAAGACCAAAGCCAAGAAAAAGAAGTATATTACCGGCGCCCACGGCTCAGGATCAGCCAAGCAAAAAGCCAAGTATCGTCAGCAACGTGCCAACAGGCACAAGCATTGATCTGGCTACTTCTGATATAAGGCGTGTTCTATAAATTCCACGTATTGTTAAACATCCTCATTTAGACGGATTACTCTTTGTGTCTTTTCGTTTTTATCCGGCATCTTTCCCTTTCTTCATCAGTCGCA